>JBGQMX010000110.1:0-11166 GCA_041500805.1 Methyloceanibacter sp. | reverse complement strand
TGCGGCGGCGACATAGACGGGCCGCAGGATCCCTGCTCACCACCAGCAAACGGGCTGCAGACCAACGTCCCGTAACGAGCCTCAAAATCCCCAGCTCACCGCCCCAGAGCCCTCAGAGAGGGTAAATCGAGGTGTCCAATTCGCTTGCATCAGGATGCTGCCCCCGCACGTCCCCCGCGGCGCAGCGTCCCCCATTCGTTGTCACAATATGCGTCTCGACTCTCGAAGCAACGGAAAACCTCGGTTTTTCGAAAACAACGGGCACTGTGTGACTATTCTGCAATGTCCAAGCACTTTGACGCCGCATTGGGCTTCCTGCTCGGTTTGGCGCTGTAGGATTACTCAGGGAAACTGCACATCAGAGGTGCAACTGCCTAAATTCGAGGCGGATGACCAAAGCGCTCGTCGATTCATCGGGTTGGCTTGACCCCCTGTCAGAGCATCTGCGGCGGCGTCTGTTCGGCCTTGTTCCGGCTGGGGTGGTCACTTAGAGTGGTTTTCGTCACCAAGAATTCGCTTTTTGACGCTCTGATTCGGCGAAGGCTTCCCCCAGAAACCACATGGCTCGAGACGACGAACCCGGCACCGTGCTCGTGACCGGCGCAGGGCGCCGGCTCGGCCGGACCATTGCTCTTGATTTTGCGAATCGCGGCTGGCGAGTCGGCCTGCACTACCGCGCCGCCTCGGCCGATGCCTTGGGCCTGGTCGCCGAGATCGAGCGCATGGGCGGCAAGGCGGTGGCATTTGCCGCCGATCTTGCCCGGCTGGACGCGCTTTCCCCCCTTGTCGAGGCTTGCGCCGAGCGGCTCGGACCCCCGTCCTGCCTCGTCAACAACGCCGCCTGTTTCGAGTGGGATACGGTCGCCAAGCTCGATGGAGAGAGCTGGCAGGCGCATCTCGACGTCAATTTGCGCGCGCCCGTTTTCCTCACCCAGGCCTTTGCCAGGGTGCTTCCCGAGCCCATTCCGGGCAATGTGATCAACCTGATCGATCAGAAGGTCTTGCGCCTCGACCCTGAGTTTTTCTCCTACACCATCGCCAAAGCGGCGCTGTGGACCGCCACGCGGACGCTGGCGCAAGCGCTCGCCCCGCGAATCAGGGTGAACGCCATCGCCCCGGGCCCCGTGCTGCCAAGCCGCAACCAAGGTGAGGCGGCCTTCGAGCGCGAATCGCGCGCGACCCTGCTGCAGCGCGCCGTGGGCGCCGAGGATGTCACGGCTGCCATCCGTTTCCTTCTCGACACCCCCTCCATCACCGGCCAGATGATCGCGCTCGACGCCGGCCAGCATCTCGCCTGGAAGAGCGAACCAGGCGAGGGATAGGAATTGGGCCTCACCCTTCGATACGGGCCTTCGGCCCTCCTCAGGGTGAGGAGTAAGCTCCCTCATGGTGAGGAGCGCGTCGTCGACGCGCGTCTCGAACCATGAGGCCCCAGGGTCTTGAACCCGGTGAGGCTTAGACCTTACCTTGCCCTCATGAGCCGCATGCTTTGCATGCGCGAAAGTTTCATGATCCCATGCCGTTAGAGAACCCCGACAGCGCCAGAGCCTCGCTCGTCTCGCGCGCGCGCAACCTGTTGCGCGGCGTGGAGACGGGCGCGCCCGTGATCGCCCGCTATGCCAAGACGGCGCCGGGAGGGCCCGGCGTCTACCGCATGATCGATGCGGACAGCGAGGTGCTCTATGTCGGCAAGGCGCGGCACCTGAAGAAGCGAGTGCAGAGCTACGCGCGGGGCGCGGGCCACAACAACCGCATCGCCCGCATGATCGCCGACACCGCGAGCATGGAGTTCGTCACCACGGCGACCGAGATCGATGCGCTGCTGCTCGAGGCGAACCTGATCAAGCGACTGAAGCCCCGCTTCAACGTGGTGCTCAGGGACGACAAGTCCTTCCCCTTCATCCTGATCGCCCGCGATCATGTGGTGCCGCAGATCCTGAAGCACCGCGGCGCACGAAATCGCCAGGGCGATTATTTCGGCCCGTTCGCGTCGGCCGGCGCGGTCGGCCGCACCATCAACACGCTGCAACGCGCCTTTCTGCTCAGGTCCTGCTCCGACGCCTATTTCGAAAGCCGCCTCAGGCCCTGCCTGCTGTTCCAGATCAAGCGCTGCAGCGCGCCCTGCACCGGCGTGATCTCGGTGGAGGATTACGGCCTGCTGGTCGACGAGGCGCAGGGCTTTCTCACCGGCGAGAGCGACGAGGTGAAGCGGCGGCTGCATGCGCTGATGGACGAGGCAAGCCTCAAGCAGGACTATGAGCGGGCGGCGAGCTTCCGCGACCGGCTGACTGCGCTCAGCCACATCCAGTCGCGTCAGGGGATCAACCCGCAAACGGTGAAGGAGGCAGACGTGTTCGCCGCCCATCAGGAGGCCGGCCAGACCTGCATCCAGGTGTTCTTCTTCCGCACCGGGAACAATTGGGGCAATCGCGCTTATTTCCCGCGTGCCGACAAGAGCGTCACGGTCGAGGAGGTGCTCGAGTCGTTCATCGCCCAGTTCTACGACGACAAGCTGCCGCCGAAGCTCGTGCTTATGTCGCACGACGTTCCGAGCCGCCGCCTGCTCGGCGACGCCTTGTCGTTGCGCACGGGCCACAAGATCGGCGTGACCGTGCCGGCGCGCGGCGAGAAGCGCGATCTCGTCGAGCATGCCCTGACCAACGCGCGGGAGGCGCTGGCGCGGCGCCTGGCGGACGCCTCCTCGCAAGCGGCCATTCTCGGGCGGCTTGCCGAGCTGCTCGACCTCGACGAGGCCCCTGAGCGCATCGAGGTCTACGACAACAGCCATATCTCCGGCACCAATCCGGTCGGCGCCATGATCGTTTCTGGCCCCGAAGGCTTCATCAAGGGGCAATATCGGAAGTTCAACATGCGCCGCGAGGACCTTGCCCCTGGCGACGACTACGCCATGATGCGGGAGATGCTGACACGGCGTTTCAGCAGGCTCGTCAAGGACAAGGGAGAGGTGAACGGATGGGCGGCGCCCGACCTCGTGCTGATCGACGGCGGGCCAGGCCAGCTCGGTGCGGCTTACGAGGTTCTCGACGAGCTCGGCCTCTCGGAGATCAAGGTGGCGGCGGTCGCCAAGGGCCCCGACCGCAATGCCGGCCGCGAGCGCCTCTATCTCAGGGGCAAGGAGCCAATGCTGTTGGAGCCGCGCGACCCAGTGCTGTATTGCATCCAGACGCTCAGGGACGAAGCGCACAGATTTGCCGTTGGCGCCCACCGCGCCAAGCGCAAGAAGGCGATCACCGCCTCGCCGCTCGACGAGGTGCCCGGCATCGGGCCGGCGCGGAAGCGTGCGCTGCTGCAGCATTTCGGCTCGGCCAAGGCGGTGAGCCGCGCAGGCATCGCCGATCTTGCTGCGGTCGGCGGCATCAGCGCGAAGATGGCGAAAGCCATCTATGATCATTTCCATGAGCGCGGCTAGGCGACCTTCGATGGAAGCTCCGACATGACCGACCAGGGTTTGACGGCACAGGGGACGCCGCGCGCCGCTCGGCGCGGCCCCTTCGGCAGCCTGCCGAACCTGCTCACCTATGGCCGCATCCTTGCCATCCCCGCGCTCGTCGCCTGCTTCTTCGTCACCGGCGATTGGGGACGCTGGGTGGCCATGTGGATCTTCATCGCCGCCGGCGTCACCGACTTTTTCGACGGCTATCTGGCGCGGATTTGGGACCAGCAAAGCGCCGTCGGCCGCATGCTCGATCCCATCGCCGACAAGCTGATCGTCTCGGCGGCGCTGCTGATGCTCGCCGCCGACGGCACCATTGCCGGCTCGTCGCTGTGGGCGGGCGTGATCATCCTGTGCCGCGAGATCCTCGTCTCGGGCTTGCGCGAGTTCCTGGGCACGCTCGCGGTCAGCGTGCCGGTGACCAAGCTCGCCAAATGGAAGACCGTGGTGCAGATGGTGGCCATCGGCTTCCTGCTGGCGGGGAGCGCGGGCGACAAGGTCTGGCCGTACACGACCTTGTTCGGCCTTACCCTGCTGTGGATCGCCGCCATCTTCACCCTCTATACGGGCTACGACTATCTGCGGGCCGCCCTGCGCCATGCCATGATCGATGAGGATTGAGGGCGATGCGTCTCCTCTATTTCGCCTGGGTCAAGGAAAAGACGGGCCTCGCCGCCGAAGAGGTCGAGCTGCCGGCCGGCGTGACCACCATCGGCGATGTGATGACTTGGCTGAAAGCTCGCGGCCCAGAATTCGCCAACGCCTTTGAGCGCTCGGAGGTCATCCGCGCGGCCATCGACCAGAGCCATGTTCGCCATGACGCAAAGATCGGCGGCGCGCGTGAGATCGCCTTCTTCCCGCCGGTGACCGGAGGCTAGCGTGATCCGCGTCCAGCGAGAGGACTTCGATATCGGCGCCGAGATCGCGCGGCTCACCGCCGGCCGCACCGATATCGGCGCCATCGTGACCTTCACCGGCACCGTGCGCGATCAGGACGGCGCCGTCACGGAGATGACGCTCGAGCACTATCCCGGCATGACCGAGCGCGAGCTTGCCCGTATCGAGGCGGAGGCGTGCGCGCGCTGGCCGTTGCAGGCGAGCCTCATCGTCCATCGCTATGGAACGCTCAAGCCCGGAGACAACATCGTGCTGGTGGTGACAGCCTCAGAGCACCGCGACTCGGCCTTCGATGCCGCGCGCTTCCTGATGGATTACCTCAAGACCAGCGCCCCGTTCTGGAAGCGCGAGACGGGGCCCGGCGGCAGACGCTGGGTCGAGGCCTCCGCAAGCGACGACAGCGCCCGCACCGGTTGGGACAAGACCAAGGACGCTGCGGAGTAACGCGCTGTCAGCATCCCCGGCCACCCCGGGCAGGTTTGTCGCCTTCGCCGTAAGCCAAGCAAAGTCGATAGAGGAGGAACCCCCTATGAAAGTTAGAGCCCGCCAACGGATCTCGCGGAGCGCGGCAGCAATTCTCGCTCTCAGCATCTTCGCCCAGCCCGCCGCGGCCTGCACGCGCGCGGTCTATCTCGGCTCCGACGGGATGGTCATCACTGGACGGTCGATGGACTGGAGCGAGGACATGTCCTCCAATCTTTGGGCGTTTCCCCGCGGCATGAAGCGCGACGGCGCCGGCGGCGCCAACACGCCGACCTGGGTCGCCAAATACGGCAGCGTGATCGTGTCCGGATACGACGCGGGGACGGCCGACGGGATGAACGAGAACGGGCTCGTCGCCAACCTTCTCTATCTCGCGGAATCCGACTATGGCCAGCCCGACGCCGGCAAGCCGCATCTCTCCATCAGCGTCTGGGCGCAATACGTGCTCGACAACTTTGCCACCGTTGCCGAGGCGGTCGACGCCTTGCGCGCCGAGCCGTTCCAGATCATCGCGCCGGTCTTGCCGAACGGGTCTCCCGCTCAGCTTCATCTGTCGATTTCCGATGCGACCGGCGACTCGGCGATCTTCGAATATATCGGCGGCAAGCTCGTCATTCATCACGGCAAGCAATATCAGGTGATGACCAACTCGCCGAGATTCGACGACCAGCTGGCGCTGAATGCCTATTGGCAGAGCATCGGCGGGCTGACCTTTCTGCCCGGCACCAATCGCGCGGCGGATCGCTTCGCCCGCGCCTCGTTCCTGATCGGCGCCATCCCGAAAGAAGCCGATCCGCATTACATCGAGGCGGTGCCGCAGGGCAGCTACGCCAATCAGGCTGTCGCCAGCACGCTCGGCGTCATCCGCAGCGTGAGCGTGCCCTTAGGCATCACCACACCGGGTCAGCCGAACATCTCCTCCACGCTGTGGCGCACGGTCTCCGATCAGAAGAACAAGGTCTATTTCTTCGACTCGGCCACCAGCCCCAACACCTTCTGGGTCCCCTTGGCGGAGCTCGACTTAAAGGAAGGCGCTCCGGTGATGAAGCTCACCGCGGCGGGAGGCAAGGTCTATGCCGGCAACGCCGCCCATACCTTCGAGCCGGCCGCGCCCTTTGCCTTTCTGCCGGCCGATGCCAAGTGAGGCGGCGGCGGAGACAGGCAGGCCTGCCGCGGAGCGAAGCGGGCTAGCGGAAGATCCTGGCGCCGGGCGGGAGAACTCTCATGGAGGGGCTCCAGACGCAAATATCGCCCCACTCGCAGAGTCTGTATTTGCAGGTCCTCTGATAGGAGCAGGAGCGGCACTTGTAGACCGGCCGGCAGCCGGAGCACTGCGCGATCTCCTGGCAATCCTTCCAGATCAGCACCTTCGTCACCAGGGTCTGGTGCTGAGGCGCAGCGCCGATGCCGCCAGGCACGCCCGCCTTTCCCTCGGTCGCAAGAAGCGCGCCGCAGGCAGTGATCAGCCCAGCCAAGGCTAGCGCGAGCCAAACTTTGCGCAATTTCGCCCCCTGCTCGCGACGCCCCCGTCGCTCCCACATAGAGTGCCCCTTGATCGGCCAAGGATCAAGCGCGGATCGGCGCGGCGAAATGGAAGCGTCATGCCCGGACTTGATCCCGGCATCCATGCCGTTGCGGCTCAGCAAGGGGAAAGGCCAGTGGAATGGATTGCCGGGTCCTGCCAGCGCGAAGCCGCCTTGCACCTGCGGCGCGGCTCTCGCGAGGGCGCTTCGCTTCGGCGAAGGCAGGCAAGCCCGGCAATGACGAGGTCTACCTGAACCGGTCAATTCAACGGTAGATGACGGCGCCCGCGCGGCTGTGGCGGTGCTCCCAGCCCTCCCGCTCGAGGGCCGGCGTGTCGTCTTCTTGCACCGGATAGCCGACGCAGAGATGGCCGATAAAGATCCAGTCTTGCGGCACATCGAGAATGGCCGCAACGCGGGCGGGGTCGAGGATCGAGACCCAGCCCAACCCGAGCCCTTCGGCGCGGGCGGCAAGCCACAGCGTATGGATGGCGATCACCACCGAATAGTCGAGCGTCTCGGGCATGGTGAGGCGCCCGAGCCGTCCCCCTTGCGCGGTGGAGCGGTCGGCGAACACGGCGAGCTGGCAGGGCGCATCGTCGAGGCCCGCAAGTTTCAGCCGCGCATAGAGAGCGGCGCGGTCCGGCGACTGCATCTCTAACGCATCGCGATTGCAGTCCTCGAAACATTGGCGGATGGCAGCGCGGCGGGCGGCGTCCTCGACGAGGACGAAGCGCCATGGCTCGCTCAAGCCGACGGAAGGGGAAAGGCAGGCAACGCCGATCAGCCGCTCGATGGCGCCTTCGGGAAGCTTGGTCCGCTTGAACTTGCGGACGTCGCGGCGCCACCTGAGCAAATCGTGCAGCCGCTCGCGAAACGCGGCGTCAAACTCGGGCGCCCGATACGCGACTGACACCTCACCCACGCGATCCATACGGAGAGGTTAGCACGGAATGCGCTGAGGTTGATCCCGCCCGGCGGGCGGGCGTCTCTCATGTGGCGGACGACGCACGTTATACCCGCCTGATGCGGAATCCACCCCCGGTAGACCTCAGGTCGAAGTCACACCAGAAATGATTGAATGTGGGTTTGAAGTTCTCCGGGCTTCGGGGACAACGGATGATCTAATGGAGGCGGGTAGGTTATTGGTTGCTCGAATATATCGAGCCATGGCTTTTTGTCGGCCTCAGACATCGGAGTTTGAGTGATGTCGCACGCCATGAGCGCAAACATATTTAAGAGGCGGGTAAAGAATTGGGCCTTGGCGTCGAACGCTCGCAAGTCGTCAGTTGTTTTTATCGTAGGTTTCTTCCTTCCTAAGATATTGGGCGGGGTCAACACCACGACGGCGGTCGTTTTCGTTCCATCGTGGCCAGTCTGACATGCGGCGTTCCAGTGGACGATCTCGTTCCGCTCTTGATCAAGCGGCCGGAGTTGGTCGAAGAGGGAGTTGCGGAACAAATTGAAACGCGCCTCGAATTTCTTCCTGAATAACGCCTCGATAATTTTGTTTCTCGCGTCTGAGCTGGCAATTTTGAAAAAGATTATTGCCCCAATCTCCGGCTTTATGCCGCCCAGCGACGAAAACAATGATGCCAGGGACTGTTCGAGGTTTGCATAGGCCTGTATCGCCTTTGCGCGAACGGCCCAAAACTCATCTGCGGCGGATATTTTAATGGCTTCCGCAAGCTCGATGTTCGGCATAGGGGATCCTTTGAGGGCCAGCGCGGCACGTTCTCCATCGTCATAACCAAGCCGCGACGCTAATCACGCTCCGGGAATATATGTAGGTACTTCTCGGTGCGATATTCGAGCGGAACCCACCCCGCAGCGGCGACCGCCATGGCGGGGCGGACCAGCGCCGCATGGTCATCCATCAGATTGCGCGTGATGTCGCCGATGGCGAATTTGTACTGCCCGATCTCGGCGACCGGCGCGTCTCGCCCTTTCGCGCCTTCGGCTTTAATGCGCCTCGACGCGCCGAGAGACGGAGGTATCGGAGGTATCCGAGATTTTGATCTCTGGATGCGCTCGCTGGAATCGATTGTCCGCCTCGGTTTCCGCGGCGCCTTGGGTGAGCGCGGTAATCGTGTAGCGCTGCAACTCCGCGCCGTCCTTCTCATAGCAGACGGTAAAGGCCTGTTTCATAGGTGGCCGTCCCATTGCGCGTCCTCCGTCATGTCGATGTCTAAGCATATAGGGATTACGACGCGTAGATTCGACAACGCGTCCAGTCCGCGAAGCCCCTACCCCGTGGCGGCGACCGCCTTGGCGGGGCGCACCAGCGCAGTGTAGTCGTCCATCAGATTGCGCGTGATGTCGCCGATGGCGAATTTGTACTGCCCGATCTCGGACACGGGCGTCACCTCGGCGGCGGTGCCGGTGATGAAGCACTCTGAGAAATCGCTGAGCTCCTCCGGCATGATCGCCCGCTCGATCACTTTCAGCCCGCGCTGCTTGGCGAGCCCGATCACCGTGCGCCGCGTGATGCCGTTGAGGAAGCAATCGGCGAGCGGCGTGTGCAGCACGCCGTTTTGCACGAAGAAGATGTTGGCGCCCGTCGCCTCGGCAACCTGCCCGCGCCAGTCGAGCATCAGCGCGTCGGCATAGCCCGCCCGCTCCGCTTTATGCTTCTCGATGGTGCAGATCATGTAGAGCCCGGTCGCCTTGCTCGCGGTCGGAGCCGTGCGCGGGTCGGGGCGGCGATAATGGCCGAAGGTAAGCCTTATTCCTTTGACGCGCGCCGCCGGATCGAAATACGACCCCCAGTCCCAAGCGGCGATGGCGACATTGGTCTTGGTGGCTTGCGCCGCGACGCCCATCTGCTCGCTGCCCCGCCAGGCGATCGGGCGGACATAGGCGTCGGTGAGCTTGTTCGCCCGCAGCACCTCGCGCGCCGCCTTGTCGAGCTCGGCCACCGAATAGGGAATCTCGAAGTCGAGGATCTTGGCCGATTCGTGCAGGCGCTGATTGTGCTCGTTGAGCTTGAAGATGGTGCCGTCATAGGCGCGCATCCCCTCGAACACGGCGCTCGCATAGTGCAGCCCGTGGGTCAGGACGTGGACTTTGGCATCGCCCCACGGGATGAGCTGGCCGTTCAGCCAGATGAAGCCCTCGCGCTGATCGTAAGGGACGATGGCCATGAGCTTTCCTCCGCGAGCAAAACCGGCCTTCTTGCGCGAGCCGGGCAAAGCACCAAGCGCCTCTCATAGCGCCTTGAACGGCAATTGCGCGAGCAGGCGGCGAGGCGTATCAAGGACGCGAAATAAGTCAACATGGCTGACATAACCGAGCACAAAAAATAAGTCAACATGACTGACCTAAATGAGCCTCTGACGCAGGACCAGAAGGCGGCCGGAGCGAAGCTTCGCGGCGATGGCCGCCCCGCGCGCAAGAAGGCTTCCGTGCCCGAGGCGAAGCTGCTCGAATTCGCCGAGCTGCTGTTCTTCGCCTATCGCGATTTCACCCGCGACCCCGATGCGATCCTGAAAGATTTCGGCTTCGGCCGCGCCCACCACCGGGTGCTGCATTTCGTCAATCGCCATTCGGGCTTGCGGGTCGTCGACCTGCTCGACATTCTCACCATCACCAAGCAGAGCTTGAGCCGCGTGCTCAAGCAACTGATCGACCAGGGCTATATCGTGCAGCAGGCGGGAAGCTCGGACCGCCGCGAGCGCCTGCTATTCCCGACCGATAGGGGACGCGCTTTGGCCGAGCGCCTGGCGGCGCCGCAGCTCGTTCGTCTGGCTTCCGCACTGAAAGCGGCGGGGCCTGGGGCCGAAGCGTCCTTGCGCCGTTTTCTCGAAGCCATGGTCAATGCCGAAGAACGGCCCAAAGTTTCCTCGATCATGGCCTCGTCTCCGGTCCCGCTCGAGGGCGGCAAGGAGGGAGGGCCGTAACCATGCCAACGCCGATCAAGGCTCATCGCGGCAGCGGCCCCGAGGACAACGCGCCGCATATCCTCGTCGTCGACGACGACAGCCGCATCCGCGACCTGCTCGCCCGCTATCTGCAGGATCACGGCTTCCGCGTGAGCACGGCCGTCGATGCCGCGAGCGCGCGGGCCACCATGCGCAGCCTCTCCTTCGACCTGCTCATCCTCGACGTGATGATGCCGCAGGAATCGGGCATCGATTTCGCCCGCTCGCTACGCAGCTTGTCGAAGGTGCCGATCCTGATGCTCACCGCACGCGCCGAGCCCGAGCAGCGCATCGAGGGCCTGGAGACTGGCGTCGAAGATTATCTCGCCAAGCCCTTCGATCCGCGCGAGCTGTTGCTGCGTGTGAGCAATGTGCTCCGCCGCGGCGCCGCCTCTCCCGCCTCCGGCGAGGTGCGCATGGGCGATTTCGTCTTCCACATCTCCCGCGGCGAGCTGAAGCGCGAGGGAGAGACAATCCGCCTGACCGAGCGGGAGCGGGATCTCTTGCGCTATTTCGCCCAGCGGCCGGGCACGCCTGTCTCCCGCCTCGAGCTTGCCAAGGGGGCAGACAGCGGCGGCGAGCGCGCGGTCGACGTGCAAATCAACCGGCTTAGGCGCAAGATCGAGCACGACCCCGCCAACCCGGTCTATCTCCAGACCGTGCGCGGCAAGGGCTACATCTTGTATCCAGAGTGATGGACGCCATCCCCGACGCCCTATCCCTTCCGCGAGAGCGCCGCTCGCTTTACGGGCGCATCACTGGCGCGATCGGCGACCAGATGCCGAAGGGCCTCTATGCGCGCGCGCTGATCATCATCATCGCGCCGATGGTGCTGCTCCAGTCGGTGCTGACCTTCGTGTTCCTCGAGCGCCATTGGCAGACGGTGACG
>JBGQMX010000109.1:0-11473 GCA_041500805.1 Methyloceanibacter sp. | reverse complement strand
GGTGCGGGAGAGCGAGGCGCCGGGCGGGAGCTGGATAATGTTGATCAGGTAGCCTTGGTCCTGCTGCGGGATGAAGCCGGTCGGCGCCTGCACGAATTGGTAGGCGGTCAGACCGATCAGGCCGATATAGACGATGACCATAAGCAGGGAGACACGGACGAGCCTCCCGGTCAGCGCGCCATAGCGGGATGATATCCACTCGAAGGCCCGATTGAAGCCGTTGAAGAAGGCCCTGACCGGCCGCGCGAAGATATTCTGCTTCTTGGGCTCAGGCTCGTGCGGCTTGAACAGGAGGGCGCAGAGCGCCGGGCTCAAGGTCAAGGACACGATCAGCGAGATCACCGTGGCGGTGGCGATGGTCACGGCGAACTGGCGGAAGAACTGGCCCAGGATGCCGCTGAGGAAGGTCGAGGGGATAAACACGGCCGACAGCACGAGCGCGATGGCAATCAGCGCGCCGCCCACCTCCTCCATGGTCTTATAGGCGGCGTCGCGCGGGCTTAATCCCTCGCGGATGTTGCGCTCGACATTCTCCACCACAACGATGGCGTCGTCGACGACGATGCCGATCGCCAGCACGAGGCCGAACAGCGAGAGGTTGTTGAGCGAGAAACCGAGCGCCGCGAGCATGGCGAAGGTGCCGATCAGCGACACCGGGATCGCGACGATGGGGATGACCGACGCCCGCCAAGTCTGCAGGAAGAGGATGATCACCACCACGACGAGGATCACGGCCTCGAACATGGTCTGGATCACCGCTTCGACCGATTGCGAGATAAAGACCGTCGGATTGTAGACGATGTCGTAGCGCAGGCCCGCGGGGAAGGACTTCGACAGCTCGGCCATGGCTTGCTGCACGAGCGCCGCCGTGGCCAGCGCGTTGGAGCCGGGCCGCTGGAAGATACCCATGGGGATGGCGACCCGCTCGTCGAGATAGCCGCTGCGATTGTAGTCGGCGGCGCCAAGCTCGACGCGCGCAACGTCGCGGACGCGGGTGACGCGCCCTTGGTCATCCGACTTGATGATGATGTTGCCGAACGCCTCGGGCTCGGTGAGGCGCCCTTGCGTCTCGACATTGAGCTGGAAGGCGCCAGGCTTCGGTACCGGCGGCTGATTGATGACCCCGGCTGCGACCTGCACATTCTGGCTGCGCAGCGCGGCGATGACGTCGCCGGCGGTCAGGTTGCGCAGCGCGAGCTTCTCCGGATCGAGCCAGATCCGCATCGAGTAGTCGCGGGCACCGAAGATCGTGACATTGCCCACCCCGTCGATGCGGGCGAGCACGTCCTTCACATGCAGGGTCGCGTAGTTTGAGATGTAGAGCAGGTCGCGCGTGCCGTCGGGGGAGCTCAGATGGATCACCATCATGAGGTCGGGGGATTGCTTGGTGACCGTCACGCCGATGGAGCGCACCTCCTCGGGGAGGCGCGGCAGCGCCGTCGAGACGCGGTTCTGCACCAGCACCTGCGCCGTATCGAGATTGGTGCCGAGCTTGAAGGTGACGGCGAGCGACATGCTTCCGTCGCTCGTCGACTGCGACGTCATGTAGAGCATGTTGTCGACGCCGTTGACCTCCTGCTCGAGGGGCGTGGCGACGGTCTTGGCCACGATCTCGGCGGAGGCGCCGGGATAACTGGCGCTGACGGAGATCGACGGCGGCGCGATGTCCGGATATTGCGCGACCGGCAGGCTGAAATAGGCCACAGCGCCGATGATCGTGATGAGGATGGAGATGACCGCAGCGAAAATCGGCCGGTCGATGAAGAAATGCGAGATGTTCATTGGGCGGCGGCACCGGGCAGTGGAGCCGATGCTTCGATCTTGCCCTCCTGCGGCGTGACCTTCTGCCCCGGCCGCGCGCGCAGCAGCCCGTTGATGATCACCTGATCGTCGGGCGTGATGCCGCTCCTGATGACGCGCAAATTGTCATCGGTGACCGGACCGAGCTCGACCGGTTTCGGCACCACCGTGCCGTCAGGGGAAACCGTGAACAGCATCTTGACCGATTGGTCGGTCACCACCGCCGCGTCCGGGACCAGCATGACGGGATGCAGCTGGGACATCGGCACGCGGACGCGGCCGAACTGGCCAGGCGTGATGAACAGATTGGGATTGGCGAAGGCGGCGCGGACGCGGATGGTCCCCGATGAGCGGTCGTACTGATTGTCGACGAAGTCGATGGTGCCCTTCAGCGTCCACGTCTTCTCGTCCATGAGTTGGCCCTGCACCTCGACCGCATTGTCGCGCGGCGACTTGATCTCGCCCTTCTGCACCAGGCGCTTATAGGTCATGCCGTCGCCTTCGCTCACATTGAAGCTGAGCCATATCGGATCGAGCGAGACGATGGTGGTGAGCAGCGTGGTCGTGCCGCTGATCCCACCATTCACCAGATTGCCGACGCTCACTTCATGCCGGCCCATGCGGCCCGCGACCGGCGCCGTCACCCGCGTGTAATCGAGATTGAGCTGGGCCTGATTGACCGCGGCAATGGCGGCATCCCTTGACGCGGCGGCGATGGCCACCTGCGAGACCCGCTCATCGTAGGTCTCCTTGGTGGCGTAGTCGTTCTTGCGGAGCTGAGCGGTCCGGTCGAGCTGGGCTTGGGCAAGCTGAAGCTGCGTCTCGGATTGCGCTTGCTGGGCCTTGGCGGTCTCCAGCGCGAGTTCGAAAGGCCGTGGCTCGATGACGAGAAGGAGATCGCCCTTCTTCACCAGCTGGCCGTCGACGAAGTTGATGGATTCGAGATAGCCGCTCACCCGCGCGCGCACCTCGACCGACTCCCGGGCCTCGAACTGGCCGGTGAAATCGCTCCATTCCTCAAGATCCTTGACCAGGGGCTTGGCCGCGGTGACGGCGGGCGGAGGCGGCGCAGTCGCTGCAGCTTGCTCCCCCTGCCAGAAACCCCAATAGCGGTACCCAAGGGCGGCCACGGCGATCACGAGGAGAAGGAGGAATAGGCGGGTGCCGCCCCGCCCACCTTTAGGTCGCGGGGCGTTTTCAGCCGGCGACGCGGGCTCAGTGGCAGGCTTGCGCGTGGGCGCCTCGGGCTCCTTGAGTGCGGCAGCTTCATCCGGCTCGGCGCCAGCGTCCGCGTCGGGCCCTTCGCGCCGCAAGCGGCGCGTGTCTCCGTTCCGGTTTCGCTTCTCAATCATGGCCGCATCTCATGCGAGTAGGCCTATGCCCCAGCTATGGCCTGGGCCCGCTCGGTGAAAGCCCCCCAAGACGCTACCCCAAAGTCGCGGCGGAACGCGAGCGACAATGACCGATAACCTCAAGGATTCGCCCCAGAAGCGCAAGGCGCCCGGCGCTTCAGCCCATGACAGCAATTTGCGGCCGGATTCGGCCTTCGTCCAAGGAAAGACGGCCTGATGCGGCTGCCAGAAAGCGGGGGAATTCAAGCCGATCTCGGGCATGTGATTTGCCTCCGCTACTCAGTGGTCGGATAATGTCCTTGCCGGGGAGGTCGAGAATGCGGGATCTTGAGGTCCTGGCCGCACAGGAGCGCTATCGCGCGCTCGCCAAGGCGACAAATGCGACGGTGTGGCGCGCGGCGCCCGACGGCGCTCCATTGGAGCACGGTCACTGGCGCGACGATGCCGGCCGGGCAGAGGATGAGCGGCAGTATCGGACCGATACCTGGCTCGAAGACCTGCATCCCGAGGACCGCGTGCGTGTCGAGCCGATTTGGCATGAAGCGCTCAAGTCCGGCGAAGTGTTCGAGGCGGTCTATCGCCTCATGAACGCAAACGGCGGCGTCCGCTGGATGCTCGACCGCGGCGTCCCCGTCAAAGACGAGACCGGCGCCATCCGCGAGTGGGTGGGTATCGTCACCGACGTGCACGAGCAGCGCCAGGCCGTGGAGGAGCTTGCCAGAAGCGAGGAAAGGCTTGCGCTTGCCGTCGAGACGGCCGACCTGGCCATCTGGGACCTCGATCTCGTCTCGGGACAAGCCTGGTGGTCGGAGGGAAGGAAGCGGGTTCTCGGGCTTGCTGACGATCAAGCCGTCGGCGACGAGACCTTCTGGCGGCTGGTTCACCCCGAGGACAGGAAGTGGCTCGCGGCGCTGCGCGATGAAGCCTTCGAGCCCGCGCATGGCGGCAAGTTCGACGCCGAGTTCCGCATCCTCCGCCCCGACACCGGCGAGGAGCGCTGGGTCGCTCTGCTCGCCCAGGTGCTGAAAGATGGGGAGCGCGCACCTTATCGCGTGCTCGGCACAGTGCAAGACATCACGCGCCAACACCAACAACAGGAGCTCCTGTTCCATCTTGCCTATTACGACCAGCTGACCAAGCTGCCGAACCGGCTGCTTCTTGCCGAGCGAATGGAAGCCGTCATCCAGTCCGGCTACGAGGCTGCCGTGCTGATCGTCGATCTCCGCGGTTTCAAGCCCTTCAACGATTCAGCAGGCGAGAAGGCCGGTGACGAGCTCTTGAAGATCGTCGCGCGGCGGCTGATTGATGCGGCCGGCGAAGGGGCCATGGTCGCCCGCATGGGAGGTGACGAGTTCGCCATCCTGCTGCCGAGGACGGGGGCGATCGACGCGGTGACGCACCTCGCCGGCAAGATTCAGGCGGCGTTCGCCGAGCCCTTCAAAGTGGCCGATCGCGAGGCGTTCGTGGGCATGTCCATGGGTGCCGCGATCGCCCCTTCCCACGGTTCCTCCGCCGATGAGCTGATTGCCCACGCCGATCTTGCGCTCGGTGAGGCAAAGGCCGAAGGCAGCAATCTCTGTCGCGTTTACAGCGCCGACCTGCATCAGGCCTTGCAGGCGTCGCAAGGCCTCGAGGTCGAGCTCCGGCGCGCTCACAGCGTTGGCGAGTTCGATCTCTACTATCAGCCCCAAATCCGGCTCGCCGATCGCAAGGTCACGGGCGTGGAGGCGCTATTGCGCTGGTTGCATCCCGAGCGCGGCGTGCTGGCGCCAGCCGAGTTCCTGCCGGTGTTGCAGCGCAGCGCTCTCGCTCAGTCTATCGGCGATTGGATCGTCCGGACGGCCTGCATGCGGGCGGCGGAGCTGGTGAATCTCGGCTTCCCGATACGCATGGGGGTGAACTTGTTCCAGGCCCATATCAATGCCAGTCTCCCCCTGTTGGTGGCTCGCGCGCTTGAGGGAGCGCGGTTGCCTCCCACGCTGCTCGAGATCGAGCTGACCGAGAACGTCATCCTTGACGGCGACAAGACTATCCTCACCACACTCCAGTCGTTGCGCGAGCTCGGCGTCGGTGTCGCCTTCGACGACTATGGCACGGGCTACGCGTCGCTCAGCATGTTGAAGCAGTTGCCGGTGACGCGGCTCAAGATCGACAAGAGCTTCATGCAAAACCTCGGGACCAACCGGGGCGATGTCGCCATCGTCGAAGCCATCCTGTCCTTGGGACGCAGCTTCAAGCTGGCGGTGACCGCCGAAGGCATCGAGTCACCGGTGGTGGAGCAGCTCCTCTTGGCGCGCGGCTGCGAGGAAGCACAAGGCTTCCTCTATCGTGCGCCCTGCCCTTTCCATGAGCTGGTGGCCTGGCTGCGGCAAGTGCCCGCCGGCTGAGCCTCGGCGCGCGCCAAATCGAACCGTCAAAGGCGCGGCGCTGGCCCCATCGGCCGGAACCCATTAGGCATTGGGGTGGTTTTCTCGATGGCAAGTCCAGGCAAAGGAAGTCCCATGCGGAAGAGGCTCGCCAAGCCCCTGCTCATTGCCCTCGTCACGCTCAGCCTCGCCGGCTGCGGCGACGAGGCGACATTGTCGGTCGAAGCCGGCACCGGGCCCGACCCCAAGCTTCCAGCGCCGAACCAGACGCTGATCCCGACGGTCAATATCGCCGAGGCAACAGGTTGGCCCAGCGGCGCGAAGCCCGTGGCGGCGGCCGGACTCACGGTGAAGGCCTATGCGACGGGCCTTGTCCATCCGCGCTGGCTCTATGTACTTCCCAACGGCGACGTGCTGGTGGCCGAGACCAATGCGCCGCCTCAGCCTGAGCAAGGCGGCGTGAAGGCCTGGGTGATGAAGCTCGCCATGGGATGGGCCGGCGCCAGCGTTCCAAGCCCGAACCGCATCACGCTGTTGCGCGATGCCGACGGTGACGGGGTGGCCGAGACCAAATCGACGTTTCTCGCTGGCCTCAACTCGCCCTTCGGCATGGCGCTGATCGGCAGCGACCTTTATGTGGCCAACACCGATGCCGTGCTGCGCTTCCCCTATCAAGAGGGCGCGGCAAGCATCGACGCGCCGGGCGTCAAGGTCGCGGACTTGCCGGCCGGCGCTCCCAACTTCCATTGGAGCAAGAACATCATCGCCAGCCGCGACGGGGCGCATCTGTTCGCAACGGTCGGATCGAACAGCAACGCCGGCGAGAACGGCATGGAGCGGGAGACAGGCCGCGCGGCGATCGTCGAGATCGATCCCGCGACCGGACAATCGCGCCTCTTCGCTTCGGGCCTGCGCAATCCGGTGGGGCTCGCTTTTCAGCCGGACAGCGGCGAATTGTGGGTCGCGGTCAACGAGCGCGACGAGCTCGGCAGCGATCTCGTCCCCGACTACATGACCTCGGTGAAGGAGGGTGGCTTCTACGGCTGGCCCTATAGCTATTTCGGCCAACATGTCGATCCGCGGGTTCGTCCGCAACGGCCTGATCTCGTGGCCGAGGCCATCGTGCCCGATTACGCGCTCGGGCCGCACACGGCTTCGCTGGGGTTGACCTTTTATGACGGCACGCTCTTGCCGGAACGCTATCGGGGCGGCGCCTTCATCGGCCAGCACGGCTCATGGAATCGCAATCCCGCAAGCGGCTACAAGGTGATCTTCGTCCCCTTCGCCGGCGGCCGCCCCTCCGGACCGCCTGACGATATTCTCACCGGCTTTCTGAGCGCCGAGGGCGAGGCGCTGGGGCGGCCGGTCGGCGTGGCCGTCGACAAGTCTGGCGCGCTGCTTGTCGCCGACGATGTGGGCAACGCCATTTGGCGGGTCACGCCGGCCGAGCCAGAAAGCGCAGCACTCCAGCCTTGACGTTGCGCTCTGATACGCGACCGGACTTCTTACCAGCTGACGCGCATGCCGGCTTTGCCGCCGACGCCATCAACAATGAGGCCCCTGAGAACGACGTGAAGGATGCCGTCTTCAAGATGCATGACGACTTGGCGGCGTATCTCGGACAGCAGGCCCAGTAGCAAGAAGCGGCGGAACCGCTTAGATACCTCCCATGGAGATCACGCAGTTCACACCGCTCGCCTCGACGATTGGCGGCGCCCTGATCGGCGTCGCCGCCGTGATGCTCATGGCGTTCAGCGGACGGATCGCCGGAATTAGCGGCATTCTCGGCCGCCTCCTCCCGCCTTATGCAGGTGCCGACCCCGGAGGCGCCGTTCTCTTCGTGCTCGGTCTGATGGCCGCCCCCCTCCTCTATGCGGCGGTGACGGGAACCTCGTTTGCGCAGACCGTCTCCGGCAACGCGAGCCTGATGGCGGTCGCGGGGCTTCTCGTCGGCTTCGGCACAGCCTATGGCGGCGGTTGCACCAGCGGGCACGGCGTGTGCGGCCTGGCGCGGCTGTCGCTCCGCTCTCTCGTCGCGAATTCAGTCTTCATGGCGACGGCCTTTGCGACGGTCTTCGTGATGCGTCATGTGGTCGGGGGCTGAGATGCGCCTTCTCGTCAATGCCGTTGCCGGTCTCATTTTCGGTCTCGGTCTCCTGATCTCGGGCATGGCCAATCCGGCGAAGGTCCAGAACTTTCTCGATCCTGCCGGCACCTTCGATCCAAGCCTCATCTTCGTGATGCTGGGCGCGATCGCGGTGACCTTCGCCGGTTACCGGCTCGTCTTGCGCCCGCCGAGGCCCATTCTGGCCGAGCGGTTCTTGCTCCCGACATTGAAGGAGATCGACGCCAGGGTGATCCTCGGCCCGGCGATCTTCGGCATCGGCTGGGGACTGGCCGGGTTTTGCCCCGGTCCCGCCATCACCTCGCTCCCATTGCTGGCAAAGGGGACGCTCGTCTTCGTACCGGCGATGCTTGCCGGCATCTTGCTGGCGCGGCTTCTGGTGCAGGCGAGGATTCCGGCCGGACAGGCAAGCTCGAGTGAATCGAGTGGGGCCTAGCGAGCCTCACGCCTGGCTTGGTCCAACCGGGCGTTCCGCATCATGCGGTCGCGTGCCGAATAAAGCTGATGGTGCCCAGGGGCGGATTTGAACCACCGACACGCGGATTTTCAGTTAGTTTCGCTGCTTCAACACCGTGCCTCTTGGACCCTCCAGAATGCTCATTTTCGTTGAAAATCCAGCCCGTTGAAGTAACATGCCCACTTACTGAACTACCCCGTCTACCAGCTCCAAGCCGGTGCCTAGGAAGTGCCTAAGCTTACCGACATCGCCATCAAGCAGCTGCCGCTTCCCCGCCGCGGGCAGCAGTCCTATTACGACGATCTATCCGGCTTCGGAGTCCGCATATCTCAAGGAGGCGCGCGCACTTTTTTCGTACTTCTTGGAAGCGGCAAGCGTCACACGATCGGCAAGTATCCCGTGATCTCGCTCTCAGAAGCTCGCACCGAGGCGAAACGTCTTCTTGCCGAACGCACGCTCGGCAAGACCCGCCCAACGAGCCTTCCCTACGAAGATGGCCTTAAGCTGTTTCTCTCCTCCTGCCAGCAGCGAAACAAGCCGCGCACAGTCTCCGACTACCGCCGCATTCTCAATCGCCACTTCCGTTTCGGCCGCAAGCGACTCTGCGACATCACTCCACAGGACGTTGCCACCTGCATCGATCGACTTCGCGCTACCCCCTCCGAAGCCAACCATGCTCACATCACAGCCAAGGTCTTCTTCAACTGGGCGCGCCGCTCACACTACCTCGACCGCAGTCCGCTTGAGGGCACTTTACCGCCGGCTCGTACTCTAGCTCGCGAGCGCGTGCTCAACGACAAAGAGCTTGCTGCCGTGTTTCGTGCAGCGCTCGGCGGAGACGACAATTTCTCCAATATCGTCGCCCTGCTGGTTTTGACAGGCGCGCGACGCGGCGAAATCGCGTCGCTCCGATGGGACTATATCGCCGAAGAGAATGCCCTCATTACACTTCCCACAAGCGTCACGAAAAACGCCAGGGTCCATGCCCTCCCCTACGGACGATTTGCTGCACACATCTTCGAACGCGTCCCGCGCGTAAGCGAATACCTGTTTCCGGCAAGCCGCGACACGGTTCGCGGAAAGCCGACGACCATCTTCAACGGATGGGGCAAGGCGAAGGCTGATTTCGACAAGAGGTGCAGTGTTGACTTCCGTCTGCACGACTTGCGCAGGACGTTCGCGACGAACCTCGCGGCGCTCGGTACCCCGATTCAGGTGACAGAGAAACTTTTGAACCACGTCTCCGGCTCGCTGGGGGGCATCGTCGCCATCTACAATCGGCACAGCTATCTCAATGAAATGCGCGAGGCAATTCGCTTATGGGAAGCAAAACTCAAGGCCGTAATTCAATAGCCTCTCCGTCTCGCCGGCTCGGATGTGAATCGTCCGCTTGTGACCCAACGCGGACATTCAACAATAAAGAGGTCGCATGAGTCCGAATCCATCCGCAACCGTGCCTTTGAGGTTCAAAAGATAAGACCGGATTTCTGATGCCCAAGCTCTTTCTTGAGCCGATCAGGGCGAGTAACCCCTATAATAGCAGCAGCACCGGTAACTCCCGTGGGGCGGTGCCGTGGAAAACGTGGCACAGCTTGGCGTGCCATAGTATGGGTCTTTGCATTTAGCGGCAAAAGCGTCCAATCCGGTCGCATCGAGGTCATTGCAATATTCCTGCTGCTTGTATTTCACGCACCCCTTGTAGCCCAGAAATTCTGTGCCCTCTGGACAGTTGCAATTAGGCGGGGTTCCGACCTGACCGGGAAACTTGCACTTCTCTGCCTCTGCTGGCGCGGGCGCGGGTAACCCCTCCTTCGGCTCGCAATAGGCGCCGTACTTGTTCGGCTTGTCGAGCACGACGTAGCCCACCGGGCAGGAGCGTTCTCCCTGCTGGCCCGTACTGTTGTTGCCGTCATGGTGCTTCTTCTTCTTGATTTGCACGACCAGGCCGGATGAGCGGTCGGCCAAGTCGCCGATCACGGACATCGCGAGCCAGGCTCGCGCATTTGTCGTTGAGCCGAGCACGCCGGCAAACGTCATGTAGCCCAGAACAAAGATCGAGAAGAGAAGACCGGACTTTCGCATAACGATCCACCACTAAAGCGGCACGGCAATGCGACCACTCTCAAGGTAGCAGTCAGTGACCCCTGCTACAAACCCTGTTTCGTGGCGGAAAATGTATACGACTTGTGTGTACCGAGAACTACCGATGGCCCGACAGGATCGCGAAAGGGCTGCTGTCATGCTGAGTCCGCTCGTGGCACTAAGCGGACCAACCGAATGGGGAGCGGCGCGTCTGCTTCTGACCTTAAGCCGACATCGCGTTTCTACCTGGCTCTAATCGGCCGGCCCAATCTTGCCGTTGACAGGCGGATATGAGAAGAAGAACCGGCGACGGTCCACTAACCCGAACGCGCATGATGGAGGCGAACGATGTGCGTCAACTGCAAAGGCGATGGCATCGGTCGGAGGGATGTTCTGACGCTCGGTGCCGCCGGGCTTGTCACCATGGGGCTTGGCGGAGCGCCGTGGTCGGCGCGCGCGGCCGAGGGGGCGCCGACTACACTAACCCCGGATGAAGCGCTCAACGCACTAAAAACCGGCAATGCGGACTACGTCAGCCACCCCGAACTCTGCACGATCGACCTCGCCGAGCAGCGCGCTACAGTGGCGGTGCACCAGGCGCCGTGGGCTTCGATCATCAGTTGCGCCGACAGTCGCGTTCCGCCCGAACTGATCTTCGGTGGCCACGGCGTTGGTGAACTATTCGTCGCCCGTAACGCCGGGAACCTCGTCGACACGGCGACCCTCGGCACGGTTGAGTACGGCGCGGCGGTGCTCGGTTCGCCGCTCATCGTCGTGCTCGCGCACACGAGTTGCGGCGCCGTGAAGGCGGCCTGCGACGTCGTCACCAAGAACGCGACCTACCCCGGCGCGATTGGCCCGATGATCGACCCTATCCTGCCCGCGGCGATCGCCGTGCGGAGCGAGGCGGGGGATTTCGTCAACAACACGGCCAAGGAGAGCGCTCGGCGGACGGCCAATCGTCTGACGGCGGGGAGCACGCTCCTCGCCGGTCTCGCCGGGGCCGGGAAGCTGAAGATCGTCGCGGCGATCTATGATCTCGAAACGGGTGTGGTCACTTACATCGATTGAACCGAGTTGGACATACGCCACCCTTCAAGCAAAACGGGGTAATTCATGGCGTAGGATGACGTATCGGTGTCTGCTTATGCACCAAGCGGACCAATTCAGTGGCGTCCCGTAGCGTCGGTGTCGAGCCCGCAGCCCCGGCTGGGTGCGGATGAAGGCAAGAACCACCTCAACTCAGCCTCGCAGCACCGGGGGCGACCAAGCCGGTCGCGCCGCCGACTTT
>JBGQMX010000108.1:0-11519 GCA_041500805.1 Methyloceanibacter sp. | reverse complement strand
GCCACGCCATGGCTAACGGCATGGATGCCCGGATCAAGTCCGGGCATGACGAGCTAAGAGTGATGCGGACAAGCCCATGACCTCATTTTCACCCCGCGAGATCGTCTCCGAGCTCGACCGCCACATCGTCGGCCAGCGCGACGCCAAGCGCGCCGTGGCCATCGCGCTGCGCAACCGCTGGCGCCGGCAGCAGCTCAACGAGGAGATGCGCGAGGAGGTCCTGCCCAAGAACATCCTGATGATCGGCCCGACCGGTGTGGGCAAGACGGAGATCGCCCGCCGCCTCGCCAAGCTCGCCGGCGCGCCTTTCATCAAGGTCGAGGCGACCAAGTTCACCGAGGTCGGCTATGTCGGCCGCGACGTCGACCAGATCATCCGCGACCTGCTCGAAGCCGGCATTGGGCTCGTGCGCGACTTAAAGCGGAAGGAGGTGGCCGCCAAGGCCCAGCTCAACGCCGAGGAGCGGGTGGTCGATGCCCTGGTCGGCGCCGGAGCCGCACTCACCACGCGCGAAGCCTTCCGCAAGCGCCTTCGCGCCGGCGAGCTCGACGACAAGGAGATCGAGATCCAGGTCGCCGATACGCCCACCATGCCCTCCTTCGAGATCCCCGGCATGCCCGGCAGCCAGGTCGGCATGATCAATCTGAGCGAGATGCTCGGCAAGGCGCTCGGCAATCGCACCAAGCCCCGCCGCGTCACCGTGCACAACAGCTTCGACATTCTCCTGGGCGAGGAATCCGACAAGCTCATCGACAACGACATGATCGTGCAGGAGGCGATCAAGAACGTCGAGAACAACGGCATCGTCTTTCTCGACGAGATCGACAAGATCTGCGCGCGCTCCGAGCGCATCGGCGCCGATGTGAGCCGCGAGGGCGTTCAGCGCGATCTCTTGCCGCTGATCGAGGGCACCACCGTCGGCACCAAATACGGGCCGGTGAAGACCGACCATGTTCTGTTTATTGCCTCAGGCGCCTTTCATATCGCCAAGCCCTCGGACCTGCTGCCTGAGCTGCAAGGCCGGCTGCCGATCCGCGTCGAGCTCCGGCCTCTGACCCGCGAGGACCTTCGCCGCATCCTCACCGAGCCGAAGGCGTGCCTGATCAAGCAATATATCGCGCTGATGAAGACCGAAGGCGTCGATCTCGAATTCACCGCTGACGCGATCGACGCCATCGCCGACATGGCGGTCGAGGTGAACAGCAATGTCGAGAATATCGGCGCGCGGCGCCTGACCACGGTGATGGAGCGCATCCTCGACAACATCTCCTTCGATGCCGGCGACAGGGCCGGCGAGAACATCGTGATCGATGCGGCCTATGTCGAGGAGCATATCGGCGAACTCGCCAAGAACGCCGACCTGTCGAAATTTATTCTGTAGAGTCCTCAGCTCCCAAGACGTGGATGGCCGGGACGAGCCCGGCCATGACGAGGCAGATGCAATGCTCTACGGCTGGTTGCGCCGCTTCTGGAGTCGCACATAGAGCGCGCCTTCGCCGCCGAGGCGGCGGGGGGCCGCGGAATAGCTCACCACAAGAGACGCAAGATCGGGCGCCGCGAGCCAGTGCGGCACGGCCTGCCTGAGCACGCCACGCTCGTCCTCCTCGTAGAAGCTCCGTCGCGTGTCCAGCTCTGCTCCCTTGCCGGTAATGACCAGCACATGGCGGAAGCCTTTGCCTTGCGCCGCCTTGAGGAACCTCCGGAGCGCCGCATGAGCGTCGCGCTGCCGCATGCCATGAAGGTCGAGGCGAGCCTCAACGGCTAAGCGTCCGCGCTCGAGCTGCCGCGCGGTTTGCCGGTCGAGGGCTTCGCCCTGCGCGATAGGAACGGGTTTCGGCCGCGGCTTCGGAGCCGGCGGCTGAGGGGGTGACTCGGCCTCCTTGACGGATGGCCGAGGGGCAGCCCTGGCGGGCTCGGGCGTGGCGGCAACGGTCCGCTTCCTGAGTGGCCGCGCGCTCTTGGCGACGCTGGCCCAAAGCTCCGCGTCGTTGTCGGGGGTCTGTCCGCGCTTGCCCATGGGACATTACCATAGCCCTAAGCGCCTTAACGCTTGGGAAGCAACACGTGGAACCGCGCTTTGTGGTAGGTGCTCCCGGCAATCGCTCCAGCCGCCTCGCCGGTTCCCCAAAAGATATCGCCGCGCTCAGGCCCTCTGATCGCCGAGCCGACGTCCTGGGCGATCATGAGCCGGCGAAACGCGGCGCCTTCCGGGGTAGAGAGTTCCGGCACGGTCAAAAAGACAGGCAAGCCAAGCTTGTGGTAGGAGGCATCGACGGCGAGGCTGCGCTCGGGCGTGAGCGCCACGCCCTCGGCGCCGAGCGGACCGTCACCTGCCTCGTCCTCTGCAAGCTCCCGGAAGAAGACATAGGATCGGTTCTCGGCCATCAGCGCGCGGCCGCGCTCAAGGTCGGCGTGGAGCCAGGCCTTGACCGCCGCCATGGACACGCCGTCGGGCGCCATCGCCCCGCGCTCGATGAGGAGCTTGCCGATCGAGGTGTAGGGATAGCCATTCTTGCCGGCATAAGTGAGCCGCACCCTGGAGCCGTCGCGGAGCCGCACGAGGCCTGAGCCTTGCACCTGCATGTAGAACAGCTCGACCGGGTCATCGAGATAGAGGAGCTCGAGCAAGCGCCCTGAAAGGGCGCCGGCGTCGATCTCCCCTCGTGTGTAATACGGTGTCTGGCCTTCGGCTGTCTGGCGAACGCCAGTGATGCGGTCGTTGAAGCGGGCCCGCTCCGTATCTGGAATGAGCGTGACGAGATCGTGAGGGCATCCGTAGACCGGAACCTGGAACGTGCCGTTCCGCTCGCGGGAGCCTTGCACTTCCGGCTCGTAATAGCCGGTGACGAGCCCCTGCTGCTCGGAGCCATGGACCGCGTGCGGCGTGTAATGGGTCTCGAAGAAAGCGCGCGCCGTCTCGCGATCTACGCAATCGCCCAAGGCGATGGCCGCGGCGCAAACGGGATCAGGGCTCGACGCCTTCCGGCAGGATTTGAGGAGGGCGTGGAAAGCGGCGGCGTGGTCGTCCTCACGCCAACCGTCGAGCCCGGCGAAACTGACGGCTACGAGCCTGATCGCCTCATTGTCCAAAGCAGAAGCCCGTCATTGTCGGGCTTGAACCCGGCAACCCATCTTATCCGGCCTCGCGCTAATTGGCGGCTTCGGTGGCGACGAGCTTCCAGTTCGGGTTTTTCGAGGCCGTATCGCGGGCGAAGGTCCAGATGTCGGTGACTTCGCGCACCTTCTTGGGATCGCCTTCGACGACCTCGCCATCGGCGTCGCGCGTCACCGAGATCATCTCGCTCACGAATTTCACCGTCACATAGGCGGTGCTTTTCTTGAGCTCGGTCTCGATGATATCGGCCTTGTCGATGCCCACAAGGTTCGACTCGACCTTCTCGCCACGCGTATCCCGCTCGCGAATGGCGCGGTGGAAACCATCATAGACGTCCTCACCGAGGAGCTGCTTCAGCATGGCCTCATCGCCTTCGGCGAAGGCCATGACGATCATCTCGTAGGCCGCCTTGGCGCCATCGAGGAAATGACCTGGATCGAAGCCGGGATCGGCGCGCATCAGAGCGGTCAGAGACTGCCCGAGCGGACTGTCCTTCGTGGCGTGGCGGCCGAGCCGCGCCTCGATATCCTCTATGGTAGGCACTGAGGTGTCGCCAAGGGGAGCGCGCGACGAGCGGCCGCGGGGTAGCGCCACGACGGGCTCGTTGGCCTCTGGCGCCCCGGCCCTTTTGGCATCCGGCGTGGTGTAGGGATCGTAGGGCGGACGCTCGTTGCCCGTGCGCCGCCCGAGCACATTGCGCAGCCGGATGAAGATGACGACCGCGAGCACGAGGAACAGCAATGTGTAGATGTCGAAGGCTTCACTCATGCTTTGCCGCCACCTGCGTTCAGGGATGAGCCCGCGATCGATGCGGAACGCTCTGGGGTGGGATATTGGTGCACGCCCAGAGATTTGCCAGCGGGAGCCTATGGCTCGGGCAGGAATTTCCTACCCCTGCCCGCATCACACGAGCACAACTTAAGACATTCCGGCAGGCGAAGCCAACCCTAAACGCCTTTGCGCTTAATTCGCTGTTGCCGCAAGGGCTGCCGGGCATATGAAGCAAGACATAGAGGCGTAAGCGCGCCCGCGATTGTCGTCCCGGCATTCCCCGTGCTAGCCAACCACGCTCAAAGCCGCGAGGGAACCGTCATGGCGAGGAAGAAGGCAACGGACGATCGGTCGCACAAGACGAATGGCGACGGCCCGGCAATGGAGGCACCCCAGGCGCCGCCGATGGCGGCGGAGCCTGCCGGTGCCGGCGAGAGGGAAGTGACGCCGGCCCAGCTCGCCGTCCTTGCCCAGTACATCAAGGATCTGTCCTTCGAGAGCCCGGGCGCCCCGCAATCGCTGCAAGGCCCCGGCCAGAACCCGCAGCTCAAGGTCAGCGTGAATGTGAACGCTGTGCCCCGCGCCGACGAGGCTTACGAGGTCAGCCTTAACCTCGAGGTCCACGCCAGGAGCGACTCCGGCGTGATCTACAATATCGAGTTGATCTATGGCGGGCTCTTCCGCCTGCGTGGCGTCCCGCAGAATCTGCTGCAGCCGGTGCTGTTCGTCGATTGCCCGACGCTCCTGTTTCCCTTCATGCGCCGCGTCCTCGCCGATGTCACCCGCGATGGCGGCTTTCCGCCGCTCATGCTCGATCCAATCGATTTCGGCAGGCTCTATGCCCAGAACCTTGCCAATGCCCAGGGCGGGGCCGATCTCCAGGGCAAGAACTGACGCGCCAGATTGGGCTTTAGATCAATACTGAAGCCACAGCGCCTCGCCGCCGAGGCTCGCCACGAAGGCGCGGTGGGCTTCCATCTCGGCAGGCGTAAGCCGGGGCGCCAGCGGTCTTGGCCGCGGCCTTGACCCTTCCCCATTCGCCTGAAGCAGAGCCGCCTGCCCCCCGTTGACGGCGAAGTCGAGGCGGGACTGGTGGCCGCCAACAAGCTCCACATAGACACCGGCGAGCAGCCGGCAATCGAGCAGCGCGCTGTGCTTCTCGCGCTCGGAGAGGTCGATGCCGTAGCGCTTGCAGAGCGCATCGAGGCTGCAAGGCGACCCCGGATGCTTGCGCCGCGCCAGCGCGAGAGTGTCGACGATGCGGTCCCAGCGGAGAGCCGGCCGCGCCAGGCGATCGAGCTCGGCATTGAGGAAGCCGAAATCGAAGGCCGCGTTGTGCATCACCAGCATGGCGCCTTCGATGAAGCCCAGCATGTCGTCGGCGAGCTCGGCGAAGCGCGGCTTGTCGCGCAGGAATTCGTAGGAGAGGCCATGCACCTCGAAGGCGGCATGCGGCACCTCACGCTCGGGGTTGACATGGCAATGCCACACGCGCCCCGTCGGGATGCCGTTGAGGAGCTCGATGCAGCCGATCTCGACGATGCGATGGCCGTCGAACGGGTCGAGCCCGGTCGTCTCGGTATCGAGCACGATCTCGCGCAAAAGCTGTTGGCCTCGCTAGTCCGGATAGTGGTGACGCAATCGCTCCATGACGCGGCCTTCGCGATTCTGGAGTGATTCGATCAGTCTATCGATCTCAGCCTTCATGTCCGCAAGGCTCGTCCCACTGTCCACAATGAAGTCGGCCCGCGCCCGCTTGTCGGCATCGGGGAGCTGGCGCGCCACGAGACCCGCAAATTTCTCGGCCGTCATGCCGGGCCGCGCCATCACGCGCTTTCTCTGCGCCTCCCCAGGTGCGCTGAGCACGATGGTCACATCGACGCGGGCCTCGGCGCCGGTCTCGAACAGCAGCGGGATCTCAAGCACGGCCAATCGCGCGCCCTTTTTCTCCTGCTCGCGCAGGAAGTCGATCTCGGCCTTGACCACCATGGGATGCACGATCCGCTCGAGCGCCTTGAGGCGCTCCGGCGAGCCCGCCACAAGCTCGGCGAGCAGCCTCCGATCGACGCGGCCGCCAAGGGTTACGCCGGGAAAAGCAGCCTCGATCGGCCCGACCGCCTCTCCTTCATAGAGGCGATGCACGCAGGCGTCGGCGCTGAACACCGGCACGCCGCTTCGGGCGAAATGCTCGGCCGCAGCCGACTTCCCCATGCCGATCCCGCCGGTCAGGCCGATGACAAGCATCACCCTCCTCCGCCGAGCGTCGCCGCGACATGGGCCCTGAGCTCCGCCGTCACCTCGGGGCGGACGCCGAACCAGCGCTCGAAGCCGGGCACCGCCTGGTGAAGCAGCATGCCGAGACCGTCCACCACGCGATTGCCTCTCGCCCGCGCGGCGGCAAGAAGCGGCGTCTCAAGCGGGCTGTAGACGATGTCGGCAACTACCGCGTCCAACGGCAGCGCCTGAAGGTCGATGTCGAGGCCGCCTTTGCCGGTCATGCCGAGGCTGGTTGCGTTGACGAGAAGGCCGCAGCCGGCAAGCGCCCGATTGCGGTCCTCCCAATCGACCACGCGGACGGTCGGACCGAAGGCCTGCGCCAAGGCCTCGGCCCGGTCGCGCGTGCGGTTGGCGAGGAGAATGCTCGCTGCGCCGTGCGCGATCAGACCGTGGAGGATCGCCCGCGCCGCCCCGCCGGCGCCAAGCACCAAGACGGGCCGTCGCCCGTCGTTCCAGCGGGGCGCCTTGGCGTTCAGGTTGGTCATGAAGCCGTAAGCATCGGTGTTGCTCGCATGCAGCCTCCCCTCGCCGTCGAGCCAAAGCGTGTTCGCCGCGCCGATCGCGCGTGCCGCCGCATCGGCGAACGCGGCGAGCCGCAAGGCTTCCTCCTTGTGCGGCAGCGTCACATTGGCGCCGGCATAGCCTCGCGCCTTAAGTGAACCGAGGAAGCGCGCAAGCTCCTCTGGGGGCACAGCCTCCTTCTCGTAGGCGCCGTCGATGCCGTACCGCTTCAACCAGAAGCGGTGGATCGAAGGTGAGCGGGAATGCTCGACCGGCCAGCCGATGACGCAGGCGGATTTCACGGCGGATCAGCCCTCGATGACGCCCTCGCGCCGAAGCGTATCGAGGAGCGGAAGTAGTGGCAGCCCAAGGATGGAGAAATAGTCACCGTCGATCTTCTCGAACAGCTGGATACCGAGGGATTCGATCTGATAGGCGCCGACCGAGCCCAGCACCTCCTCCCCTGCCGCGGCGAGGTAGCGGCCGATGAATTCGGGCGAGAGCTTGCGCATGGTCAGCGTCGCGATCTCCGTGTCGGCCCATATGGTCTCGCCCCTCGTCGCCACGGCGACCGCCGTGTGCAACGTGTGGGTTTTCCCGCGGAGATCGAGCAATTGCCAGCGCGCCGCCTCCATGCTGTCGGGCTTCGATAAGATGCGGCCTTCGAGCACGAGCACCTGGTCGGCACCGATGACATAAGCGCCTGAGGCGAGATCGCTGACCGCCTCGGCCTTGGCTCTCGCCAGCACCTCGGCGACATCATGGGGATCGAGCGAGCGCTCGCCGCTGACGGCCTGGCGCATCACGCTCTCATCGACGCCTGGCGGCTCGGCGATGAAAGCAAGTCCCGCCACCTCGAGGATCCTCGCCCTCGACTTGCTGGTCGAGGCGAGGATCAAGGGCGGACGCCCCGATTGCAGAAAGCCGCTCATGCCTCGAGCACCGGCGCTTCGCGGTCATGGTAGAGGCGGATGATGGCCGCAGCGGTCTCCTCGATGGAACGGCGCGTCACGTCGATGATCGGCCAGCCATGCCGCGCGCAGAGCTGGCGGGTCTGGGCGATCTCAGCGGCGATGGCCTCGCGGTCGACATAGTCCTCGAGATGGTTGTGAGCATGCTCGATGACGCGGTTCTGGCGGACTTGCGAGATGCGCTCGGCGCTCGCTACCAGTGCGACGACGAAGGCGCTGGTCGGCACTTCGAGCTGAGGCGGCAGAGCCACGCCTGGCACGAGCGGGATATTGGCGGTCTTGAAGCCGCGATTGGCGAGATAGATGCTGGTCGGCGTCTTGGACGTACGGCTGATGCCGATCAGCACGATATCGGCGTCGTTGAGATTCTGCGGCAGATGGCCGTCGTCATGCAGCATGGAGAAGTTGAGCGCCTCGATGCGCCGGAAATAGTCGGCATCGAGCACGTGCTGACCCCCGACCATGGGCGTCGCCGGCGTGCCGAGATAGGATTCGAACACCTGTAGGATCGGCTTCAGCGCAGGCACGCAAGGAAGGTTGAGCCGCTTGCAGGAGCGTTCGAGCTCCTCGGCAAGCTCTCGGTTGAAGAGCGTGTAGAGCACGATACCCGGCGCCCCCTCCACGTCCTTCAGCACCCGCTCCAGCTCGCGACGGCTCCGTACCAGGGGGTGCAGATGCTCGATGGCGCGCACTTGGGCGTATTGCACCCGCACCGCCTTAGCGATCGTGACCAGCGTCTCGCCGGTCGCGTCGGAGATCATGTGTAGGTGGAAAGTCCGCAGGATATCCATGGCAATCCCTTTGGATAACCGCGATGGGTCAAGGGAGCAACTCCGGCAAGCAGGTGTTTCTCTCCCATCCAGTCCCTAAGAGCGCGCCTGTTTCTTCACAGATTCGCAGATGTCGACAAAATGACGCCTTGCACAAAGGCCCGCGCAATACCCTGCCTGATCCCCAGGCTTGCGGCTTGGCTGTCCACAGGAGGTTCGGGCTCTCGCCGATGGAACCATACGACGTCAGGAGCTTGCCGCGTAGGACTTGCGTGCGATGCACAAGCAAGTTAGCCACAGCGTTCTGGCTGAACCCGCCATCGACTCCTGACCTCGCTTGCGAGTCCTGTCGACAGCCTGGTGACAGCGCGGAATGTCCGCTATTCACGCTCTAACTGTAACAATAGAAATCTAAGAGAGACTCTCTCTTTTAGTATTTAGGGACAACGATGCTGCGTATCCCCTCCTGTTCAGAGAGTCCCCTCCTCAGGGCTCTCGCAGGGCAGACGAATGCCCCGCCCCCGATCTGGCTAATGCGCCAAGCTGGGCGCTATCTGCCGGAATATCGGGAGGTGAGGAGTAGGGTCTCCTCGTTCCTCGATCTCTGCCGCACTCCTGAGCTCGCAGCCGAAGTAACGCTGCAACCGTTGCGAAGGTTCGACCTCGACGCAGCCATCGTCTTTTCCGATATTCTCATCGTCCCTTTTGCCTTGGGCCAGAAGGTTGAGTTCGTCGAAGGCGAAGGCCCAAGGCTCGAGCCGGTCAAAGATGCCAAGGCCCTTTCGGGGTTAAATAGGGGAAGTGCTGCCAAGGCCTTGGCGCCGGTCTACGAGACCATAGAGCGCGTGAGGGCCGAGCTGCCAAAGACGGTCCCGGTGATCGGCTTCTGCGGGGCGCCATGGACGGTTGCGACCTATATGGTCGAGGGCGGAGGGAGCAAGGACCAGGCCGAGGCAAGGCTTTGGGCCTATCGCGAGCAGGCAAATTTCCAGCGCCTCATCGACCTCCTCGTGGACACCTCGGCGGATTACCTGCTGGGTCAGGTAGATGCAGGCGCGGGTGCCTTGCAGATTTTCGACAGTTGGGCAGGAAGCTTGCCGGAGGACGAATTTGCCCGCTGGTGCATCGCGCCGACGCGGCGTCTCGTGGAGCAGGTCAAGGCTAAGGTCCCGAATATTCCGGTGATCGGTTTTCCCCGCGGCTCAGGCCCGCTTGCTGAACGCTATGCGCGGGAGACCGGCATCGATGCCATAGGCTGTGACACAAGCCAGCCGATCGAGTGGATCAGGGACAGGCTGCAAAGCCTGGTGCCGGTGCAAGGCAATCTCGATCCACTGCTGCTCGTTGCCGGCGGACCGCAACTCGATCGCCGGGTCGCATCCATCTTGACGGCGCTCGGGTCGGGCCCCTTCATCTTCAACCTTGGTCACGGCATTCAACCTGAGACGCCCATCGAGAACGTCGAGAGGCTTCTCCGTCTCGTGAAAACCGGTGCGGCCTGACCTATCCCTGGCAGTCGACATGCTCCTCGCCTATATCAAGGCCTTCCACATCATCGCCATCATCGCCTGGATGGCGGGGCTCCTCTATCTGCCGCGGCTGTTCGTCTATCACGCTGAGAGCAAGGTCGGCTCCGAGCAGTCCGCGACCTTCAAGGTGATGGAGCGGCGGCTCCTCAGGCTGATCACCACGCCGGCCATGCTGGCAAGCTGGGTCTTCGGTCTGATCCTCGCCTTTTCCGGCGTCATCGACTGGTCGAAGGACGGCTGGTTCCACGCCAAGCTTGGCCTCGTGCTGATGCTTTCGGCCTATCATGGACTGCTGGCGATGTGGACGAGGGACTTTGCCTTGGATCGGAACACGCGGTCGGCGCGTTTCTATCGCATCGCCAACGAAATCCCGACGCTGCTGATGATCGGCATCGTGATTCTCGTGGTTGTCCGCCCCTTCTAAAGGGTTGGGCAAACCTATTTCGCCCGCCTTCTTGGTCTGCTATAAGATGAGTCGCATCCAATTCGGGACGCTGTCGCGGCCCGCTTTTCCCCCAAAAGATCGGGTCGACCGGAGCGGAGCAGGCTTCGCTCTCTGCCTTTCCCGCCAAGGCATATCCTTTCCCCTTCCTCTGAATCCGCGCTCACCCGCGCGGTATTCGAAATCCCAGGTTCACCCATTCCCCGTTTGGAGTAGCAGCGCATGGAAGAAATGAAGCTGCAAGATTTGAAGACCAAGTCGCCGACGGAGCTCTTGAGCTTCGCCGAGGAAGTCGCCGTCGAGAACGCGAGCGCCATGCGCAAGCAGGAGCTCATGTTCGCGATTCTGAAGCAACTGGCGGCCAGCGACGTGGAGATCACCGGCACAGGCGTTGTCGAGGTGTTGTCCGACGGCTTCGGATTCTTGCGTTCCCCCGACTCGAACTATCTCGCCGGTCCCGACGACATCTATGTGTCGCCGTCCCAGATCCGCCGCTTTGGACTTCGCACCGGCGATACTGTCGAAGGCCAGATCAGGAGCCCGAAAGAGGGCGAGCGCTATTTTGCGCTGCTCAAGGTCAACACCATCAATTTCGAGGACCCCGACAAGCAGCGCCACAAGATCCATTTCGACAATCTGACGCCGCTCTATCCCGATGAGTGGATGCAGATGGAGATCGACAACCCGACCCGCAAAGATAACACCGGACGCGTCATCGACATCGTGGCGCCGCTCGGCAAGGGCCAGCGCGGGCTGATCGTGGCGCAACCGCGTACCGGCAAGACCATGATCCTGCAGAATATCGCCCACTCGGTCACCGCCAACCATCCGGAGTGCTATTTGATCGTGCTCCTGATCGACGAGCGCCCCGAAGAGGTCACCGACATGCAGCGCTCGGTGAAGGGCGAGGTGATCTCCTCGACCTTCGATGAGCCTGCCTCGCGCCATGTGCAGGTCGCCGAGATGGTCATCGAGAAAGCCAAGCGCCTCGTCGAGCACAAGCGCGACGTGGTGATCCTGCTGGACTCCATCACCCGCCTGGCGCGCGCCTACAACCAGACGGTGCCCACCTCCGGGAAGATCCTGTCGGGAGGCGTCGACTCGAACGCGCTGCACAAGCCGAAGCGTTTCTTCGGTGCGGCG
>JBGQMX010000107.1:0-11590 GCA_041500805.1 Methyloceanibacter sp. | reverse complement strand
TCTCTAGCATCCGGCCGTCGGCATTGTCCATCATTGGCACGTCTGCATCTTGTGGTGCGACATGCCGTCCAGTCCAGGGGCCGATCTTACGGCCGTTAACAATTTCAATCAAAGCGCTTCGTCGAGCGGTGGCGAAAATATCGGGGCTTGATCCCTGATCTGTGTCATTCCGACCACAGGCTTGCCGACCACACGCTCGCCCTCGACGCGAACTGCACCCGAGGCCACGAGGCGGAGCGCGTGGGGGTAGAGGAGATGCTCGGCCTGAAGCACGCGAGCGGCCAGGCTGCCGGGCGTGTCGCTTGCGAGCACCGGGACGGCGGCTTGCGCCACAATCGGCCCGCAGTCCATCTCGGACCTGACGAAATGCACGGTGCAGCCTGAGATCTTAACCCCTTCGTCCAGGACGCGAGCATGGGTGTGCAAGCCTTTGAACGCGGGCAGGAGGGAAGGGTGGATGTTGAGGTGCCGGTCAAGCCAGCGCTTGACGAAGCCTTCCGTGTGCAGCCGGAGGAAACCCGCATTGCAGAGAAGCTCGACTTGCGCCTCTTGCAGCGCGCCGTCGAGGGCGGCATCGAAGGCCTCGCGGGAGGCGAAGTCCTTGTGGTTGATGGTGCGGGTGGGAATGAGCGCGGTTTCGGCGCGCAGCAGCCCCTGGGCGCCAGGGACGTTCGACACCACGAGGACGATCTTCGCGGGATAGCCGGGAGCCTTGCAGGCTTCAATCAGGGCCTCAAGGTTTGACCCCCGCCCCGAGATGAGGACGCCGACGTGCTTCTTGGTCAAGATTTTCCCGCTAGCTCAAGCGCGAGCGCTTCGACGGCGCCGGTTGTGCGAATCGTTTCAAGCCTCTGCCGCACAGAGATGCGAGTTGCTGTGAGCCGCGAGAGGCCGGATGGGGCACGGACCAAGGCGCTGCCGGCGTCGATATCGAGGACCGCGTCGCGATAGGTCGGCCGGGCCTTGTCTTTGGAGCTTGCGGGCATCCTCGCCACTTTGGATGCAAGTTCAGGAGATTTGGCATAACAATCGTGCCTTGAGAGGCCCGTCAAGGCGGAAAGGCCGTGGGGCGGCCACATTCGAACGGTTTACCCGAGGGAGCTGAGGCGGCCCCGCGCGCTTCTGGGCATTGGCGTTAGAGCTGGTCATGGCGTTCTGGCAGTTGAGGCGTTTGGCTTGGAGAGCGGCAGGGATCGCCCTTCTGCCTTTGCTTGCGCTCGTAGGCTGCCTGGGCGGTGCCGCCCACGCCACCGACAGTCTTTACGCCGTCGCCAAGATCTCGGTCGATACCACCGCCAAGGACGCCGTCGCCGCAAGGGCGATAGGGATGGCCGAGGCCGAGGAACGTGCCGTCAAGACCGTGTTGAAGCGGCTCGTGCCTTTGAGCGTCTTTGCGCAGCTGCCGGCGCTTGGCAAGGATGACATCGAAGCCATGGTCGAAGGCGTCTCGATCAGGAGCGAGCAGAACTCCAGCACCCGTTACCTAGCGGTCCTCGATGTGGGCGTCAGCGAGGCGGCCGTGAAGCAGCTCCTGCAAGGCCAAGGCGTTGCTTTCAGCGAGGCCCGCGCGCCATCCATCTCCATCCTTCCGTTGGTGATGGCGGGAGGGAGCGTCAAGGACCAGGGATCGGAAGGCTGGTGGCAAGCCTGGCAGGATCTCGATCTCTCCCACAGCATCACCCCTGCAACGATCCTGAAGCCCCGCCCTGATCTCGATGTCGAGGCCGTCAAGGCCGTGCTCGCGGGCGACGCCCAGGCGCTTGCCGCAATGCAAGGGGACTATGGCTATGGGCCCCTCGTCATTGCCGTCGGCGACGTCGCGGAGGGCGGCAAGTTCGTGACGCGGCTGGCCGGCGCCGATAGCGTGGGCGCCATCAATTACGGGCATACCGACAAGCTCAGCAGCGCCGACGCCAAGGCGGCCGCGCGCAATGCCGCCGCCACCGCCTTCGCGATCATCGAGAACCGCTGGAAGGAGACGCAAATCCAGGCAGCGCCCGCGACCGAGGTCAAGTATGAGGACGGGAAGGAGGGCAAGCCTCCCGCCGCCGCCGCCGAGGTCCCGCGCAACGTCGTGGCCATCGTCGAGTTCTCGGGGCTCAAGGATTGGCAGGACATTCGCGGCAAGCTGATGAACGTGGCTGGAATCCAGGCGCTTGAGGTCAATTCGCTGTCGGCGCGGACGGCCTCGATCACCTTCGACTACGCCGGCTCGCTCGGCCGATTGCAGACTGTGCTCGGCCAAAGCGGCTTCCTGTTCGATGAGAGAGATGGAAATTTCGTGCTCCGCACCCGGTAGGCCGCGGCTTAAGGCCCCTGGTCACGCCTTGCCGCCGAATCTGCTAAGCTTGAGACCGGCTGGTCTTGCGGCGCCAAGAGGCGCAAGCGGCCTCCGGGAGGAGCGTTCGTGAATATCCCCAACGGCCTCACGCTCGGGCGGATCGTGCTCGTTCCGCTGCTGGTGTGGCTGATCATCTCCCATGAGATGTTTGCGGCCTTTCTGCTGTTCCTGCTCGCCGGCTTCTCAGACGCCGCCGACGGCTTTCTCGCCAAGCGCTTTGGCTGGCACAGCGAGCTTGGCGCCTATCTCGACCCCATCGCCGACAAGGCGCTGCTCGTCAGCATCTACGTTACCTTGGGCCTTGCCGGCCATTTGCCGGTATGGCTCGTCATCGCGGTGGTGAGCCGCGACATCCTCATCGTCGGCGCCGTCGTGCTGTCATGGATGCTGTCGCGGCCGCTCAGCATGCAGCCCCTCCTCATCAGCAAGGCCAACACCTTCTCGCAGATCGTGCTCGCCGGGCTCATCCTCGCCGAGCTTGGGCTCGGGCTCGGGCTCGATCGGCTGGTCACGCTTCTGGTCTGGGTGACAGGCGCGCTCACCATCCTTTCTGCCGCGGCCTATTTCTGGTCGTGGCTGAGGCAGATGGCGAGCTATGAGCCCAAGCCCACTAGCCTTCCTCCCCGCCAAAGGACGGCGGCGGTCGGGCTCGACCAGAAGCAGCGCTCGCGGGTCAGGGCTTCGTGACGCTCGCACAGCTCACCCTCGACCTGCCCCATCGCGCGGCACTCGGCGCCGAAGATTTCCTTGTCAGCGATTGCAATCTCGCAGCCGTCAGACTGATCGACGCCTGGCCGGAATGGCAGGACCAGGTCCAGCTCCTGATCGGTCCGCCTGCAAGCGGCAAGACCCATTTGGCCAGAGTCTGGCAGGCACTGTCGGGGGCACGATCGCTCGATCCTACGAACCTCGCTATGGGCTTCATTGATCGGCTGGACGAGGGGACGCCGCTCGTGGTCGAGGACGCCGACCGCGACGCATACGACGAGAAGGCCCTGTTCCATCTCTTGAACCTCGCGCGCGAGAAGCGGCTCTTCGTCCTCCTCACAGCACGCGGCGCCCCAAGCCGGTGGGGCCTCTCGCTGCCGGACCTCTTGTCGCGGCTGAACGCGGTCCCCGCCGTCGAGATCGGCGCCCCCGACGAGGTCTTGCTCAGGACCGTGATGCTCAAGCATTTCACCGACCGGCAGCTCGACATCGATCCGAAAGTGCTCGAGTTCCTTGCCCTTCACATCGACCGCTCGCTCGCCGCGGCGGCGTCTGCCGTCGAAGCGGTGGATCGGGTGGCTCTGGCCAAGGGGCGCAAAATCAGCCGCCAGCTGGTCATCGAGGCGCTTGCGGCGAACGCCTCGACCGACTAGACGCGGGGCGGGCGCTTAGGCCTTCGCCGTAACGCTAGTGATACAGTTCTTGGGGTAACATTGCCGGGGGAAGCGCCAAGCCATCTCGGCTTTCGCAGAAAAACGCGTTGTTTTCAAGAGGTTACTGATGAGCTTGCCAGAGAAGGTCGAGCGGCTCGAAGCGGCCCCGGGCATCGCCCAATTTGGGCCGGCCCGGTTTTTCAACCGCGAGTTGTCCTGGCTCAACTTCAACCGAAGGGTCCTCGAGGAAGCCGAGAATGAGCGTCACCCGCTCCTCGAGCGCCTGCGCTTCCTTTCCATCTCGGCCACCAATCTCGACGAGTTCTACATGGTGCGCGTGGCGGGCCTGCGCGGCCAAGTGGTCAGCGGCATCGAGACGCCGAGCGAGGACGGGCTGACGCCGACCGAGCAGCTCGACCGCATCAGCCGCTCCGTCGCCGAGCTCACCGCGGAGCAGCAGGAAAACTGGGTTACCCTCGAAGCACTGCTGGCGGAAGCCGGCATTCGCGTCCTCCACGCCGATCAGCTTACGGGCGAGGAGCACGCCTGGCTCGAGGACCATTTCCTGAGCCACATCTTCCCGGTGCTGACGCCGATCGCCGTCGACCCGGCCCATCCTTTTCCGTTCATCCCGAATTTCGGCTTCACGCTCGGGCTTGAGCTGGTGCGCGAAGGCTCGTTACGCGCCATGCACGCGCTCATGCCCATCCCGCCCCAGCTCAACCGCTTCATCCGTCTGCCGAGCAAGGGCGCGCCGAAGGAGCCGATCCGCTTCATCAGGCTCGAGACCGTGGTCGGCATTTTCGTGGGGCGGTTGTTCCCGGGCTACAGGGTGCGCAGCCAGGGCGCGTTCCGCGTGCTGCGCGACAGTGACATCGAGGTCCAGGAAGAGGCGGAGGATCTGGTGCGGCTGTTCGAGTCGGCGCTGAAGAAGCGGCGGCGCGGCTCCGTCATCCGGCTCGAGATCGAGGCGTCGATGCCGTCGCGGCTGCAGCGCTTCGTCATGCAGGAGCTCAAGGTCACGGAGCGCGAGAGCTTCGTGCAGAAGGGCCTGATCGGGCTGTCCGACACCAATCTCCTGATCGTCGCGGACCGACCGGACCTCAAATTCCAGCCTTATGTCAGCCGTTTTCCGGAACGCATTCGCGAGCACCACGGGGATTGCTTCGCCGCCATCCGCAAGAAGGACATCGTGGTCCATCACCCCTATGAGTCCTTCGACGTCGTGCTCCAGTTCCTGAAACAGGCGGCGGCCGATCCCGACGTCGTGGCGATCAAATGGACGCTCTACCGCACGAGCAAGAGCTCGCCGATCATCGAGGCGCTGAAGGACGCGGCCGAGGCCGGCAAGTCGGTGACGGTCGTCGTCGAGCTGAAAGCCCGTTTCGACGAGGAAGCCAACATCAAATGGGCGCGCGATCTCGAAAGCGCGGGCGTCCAGGTGGTCTACGGCTTCCTCGAGCTCAAGACGCACGCCAAGCTCAGCCTGATCGTGCGGCGCGAGCGGGGTGAGCTCGTCACCTATTGTCATGTGGGGACCGGCAACTACCACCCGGTCACGGCCAAGATCTATACCGACCTGTCCTTCTTCACCGCCGACCGCACCATCGGCCAGGACCTGTCGCGCATCTTCAACTATGTCACAGGCTATGCCGAGCCCGCCGAGCTCGAGGCGATGGCGGTCTCGCCGCACGGCATCAGGGCGCGCATCCTCGACCATATCCGCGAGGAGATGTACCACGCCAAGGCCGGGCGGCCGGCGGCCATCTGGATGAAGATGAACTCCCTGGTCGACGCCGAGATCATCGATGCGCTCTACGAGGCGAGCCAGGCAGGGGTAGAGATCGACCTCGTGGTGCGCGGCATCTGCTGCCTGCGTCCGGGCGTGCCGGATCTCTCCGAGACCATCCACGTCAAGAGCATCGTCGGGCGCTTCCTGGAGCATTCGCGCATCTACTGCTTCGGCGCCGGTCACGGCCTTCCGAATCGCAAGGCCGTGGTCTATATCAGCTCGGCCGACATGATGCCGCGCAACCTCGACCGCCGCGTGGAGGCCATGGTGCCGATCAAGAACCCGACCGTGCACGAGCAGATTCTCGACCAGATCATGGTGGCGAACCTCAAGGACAATCTGCAGAGCTGGCGGGTGCGGCCAGATGGCAGCTCAGAGCGGCTCTATCCAGGGAAGGATCAGGAGCCTTTTAGCGCTCAGGACTATTTCATGACCAATCCGAGCCTGTCCGGCCGCGGCACGTCTCAGCCCGAGAACATGCCGCCGCGCTTCTCGCGCCTGGTCGAGCTGGGCTGACCCGCATCGCGCTGTGACGCCATGGTCCTGATGAACCATCAAAGCCCAGTCGCGGTGGTGGACATCGGCTCGAACTCGGTGCGCCTCATCGTCTATGAGGATGCCGGCCGGGCGCCATCGCCCTTCTTCAACGAGAAGGTGCTGTGCGGGCTCGGGCGGTCGATCGCCACGACCGGCAGGCTCGCCGCCGATGCCGTGGCCCGCGCGCTCCGGGCGCTCAGGCGCTTTCGCGCCCTCATCGACCAGCTGGGGGTCGACCATGTCGAGGTCATCGCCACCGCGGCGGCGCGGGAGGCTGCCAACGGCCCTGAGTTCATCGCCCAGGCCGAACGCATCCTCGGCCGGCCGATCACCGTTCTTTCCGGCACCAAGGAGGCGGAGCTTGCCGCGCTCGGCGTCGTCTCCGGCATCCACGCGGCCGACGGCTTTGCCGGCGACCTCGGCGGCGGCAGCCTCGAGCTGATCGACGTCAGGGGCGGCAGGCTGTCGGACGCCGCCACGCTTCCGCTTGGGGGCTTGCGACTGATCGATGCCTCGGGCGGCAGCCTCAAAAAGGCGCGCGAGATCGTCGATGCCGAGCTTGCCAAGGTCGACTGGCTGGAGAAGGGAAGGGGCCGCGACTTCTACGCCATCGGCGGCACCTGGCGGGCGCTCGCGCGCCTGCACATGACCCAGACCAACTATCCTTTGAGCGTCATGCACAACTACCGCATCAATGCCGACGACGCGCTCAAATTCGCCTCTCTGCTCGACCACCAATCGCAGAGCTCGCTCGCCGGCATCCGCGATATTTCCAGCGCCCGCCGCGAGACGATTCCCTATGGCGCTCTCGTGCTTGAACGGCTCATCCGGCAGATGAAGCCGCGCTCCGTGGTGGTCTCGGTGTTCGGCATCCGCGAAGGCCTGCTCTACAGCCTGCTCGGCGACGATGAGAAGAGCAGGGACCCGCTGATCACGGCCTGCGATGATATTGCGCGAAGGTGGTCCCGCTCCATCGACAGCGCTTACGAGCTTTGCTTCTGGACCGATGCGCTATTCCGTGCGCCCGGCCCCACCGAGACACCCGAGCAGAGGCGGCTTCGCCAAGCGGCCTGCCTGCTCTCGGATATCGGGTGGCGCGCGCATCCCGATTACCGCGGCATCCAGAGCCTGAACCTCGTCGCCCACGGCACCTTTGTCGGCGTCGATCACCCCGGCCGCGCCTTCCTCGCGCTCACCGTCTATTACCGCAATGAGGGGCTCGTCAAAGACGAGCTGAGCCAAAGGCTGATCGAGCTCGTCGACAAGGACATGCTGAAGCGGGCCCGCATCCTGGGGGCAGCCTTCCGCGCCGCCCATATGGTGTCGGCCGCCATGCCCGGCGTCTTGACCAACACGCCGATCACCTATGAAGGCAACCGGCTGGTGTGGACCTTGCCGGACCCCTATTCCAATCTCGAAGGCGAGCGGGTGGAGCGCCGCTTCAAGGAGCTTGCCAGCCTTTTGGACCGCGAAGCCGAAATTCGCGTCGGCTCGGCGTTTCAGCTGGCGGCGAGCTGAGCGGACTTGCCGGACGCAGGCTCCCTTCCCAAATCATTATGGCTTAAGGGAATCGATCGCGGCTCGGCTTAGATTGTCATTCCCGCGAAAGCGGGAATCCAGTAACCACCGACTGAGAATATGCATATAGGCCGGGGTTCCTGGATTGCCCGGTCTAGCCGGGCAATGACAATGGACGTCTGGTCCGGCTCCCTGTTCGCTCCAGCCCTTCGATAGGCAGATGGCAGACGACCCATATTCCATTCTTGGCGTGGCGCGCGGCGCGAGCGCGGGGGACATCACCAAGGCCTATCGCAAGCTCGCCAAGAAGCTGCACCCCGACCTCAATCCCGGCGACAAGGTGGCCGAGGAGAAATTCAAGACCATCGCGGCCGCCTACGGCATCGTTGGCGATGAGGAGAAGCGCGGGCGCTACGACCGCGGCGAGATCGACGCCAGCGGCCAGGAGAAGCCGCAGCAGCGCTATTACCGCGAATATGCCGGCGGCGAGGACGGGCAGCGCTATAGCTCGACGGCGGGGTTCGAGGATATCGGCGCCTTCAGCGATTTGTTCGGCGATCTGTTCGGCGAGCGCGGCGGGACGCGCGGCGGCGGGGGCGGGGGCGGCCGGCGCTTCGCCAGGCGCGGACAGGATGCGCAATATCGCCTCGACGTCGGTTTTCTCGATGCGGTGAACGGCACCAAGACGCGCATCACGCTGCCTGATGGCGGGACGCTCGACGTCACGATTCCCGCAGGCGTCAGCGACGGCCAGGTGCTCAGGCTGAAGGGCAAGGGCAGTCCGGGCGTTGGCGGGGCTGAGCCCGGCGATGCGCTGATCGAGATCGGGGTGCGGCCACATCCCGTGTTCAAGCGCGAGGGCGACGATATTGTCGTGGACGTGCCGATCACCTTCGACGAGGCGGTGCTCGGCGGCAAGATCGAGGTGCCGACCATCGGTGGCCGCGTGTTCGCGACCGTGCCTCCAGGCGCCAACACGGGGCAGACGCTGAGATTGAAAGGCCGCGGCATCAAGGCGAAGGGCGGTGCCTCAGGCGACCAGCTCGTGAAGCTCAGCGTCGTCCTGCCCGAGCGGATCGACGAGGACCTCAAGAGCTTCGCGGAGAAATGGCGGGAGAGCCACCGCTACGATCCGCGGCGCAAGCTGAAGGAGCAGGCCTGATGCTGAGCGAGAGGGACGTCGTGGCGCGGGTCCAGCATCTGACGGTCACAAGGCTCAGGGTGTGGGTGAAGCAGGGCTGGATCAAGCCCGCCGGCAAGACCACCGGTAAGACCGTGCCGGCCTTCTCCGATGCCGACCTCGCCCGCGCCGCGCTGATCTGCAATCTCGAGGACGAGCTTGGCTTCGCCGAGGACGACGTGCCGGTCCTGCTCAGCCTCATCGATCAGATCCACGGGCTGCGCTTCGAGCTTAAGGGGCTGCTCGACGCGCTCGAGGAACTGCCCCCCGAAATCCGCGCCACGGTCAGGATGCGGATCGCAGGCCGCAGAGAGGGCATGCCGTAACGATGAAGTCTGTGGGCGGGGCGCTCGTTTTCTTGATCGCGGTGGGCGTGTTGACCTTTCTCAGCGTGCGCTTCGGGCTCGGCCGGCTTCCCGGCGACATCGTGGTCGATCACGGCGGCTTCGTCGTCTATGTGCCGATCACGACCGCGGTCATCGTCAGCCTCCTGCTAAGCCTCGTCCTTTGGCTCGTGTGCCGCTAGCGGCTCAAGCACCCCAGGCGCAAGCACCCCAGGTGCAAGCAGCTCAGGTGCAAGCACCGCGACCTCACCCTCTCTGATGGCGAGCGCAAGCTCGCCGCGCTTGAGCGCAAGGGCAGCGTCGCCGAACAGCTTCCTGCGCCAGCCGCGCAACACCGGAGCATCGGCATTGTCACCGCGCGCGATCTCCTCGAGCTCGTCGCTCGTGGCGATCAGTTTCGGGGCCACGCCATGGCGGCCTGCGGTCGCCTTGAGCAGCACGCGCAACAGATCGACCACGGCCTGCGCCTCCGGCGGCATCGGCTCGCCCCGCTCGATGGGCGGGACGGTCTTGGGGTCGCGCTCGAGCCCCCGCGACACGGCTTCGAGCACGGCGCGGCCGCGCGTGGAGCGGGCAAAACCGTTATGCAGCGTGCGCAGAGACCCGAGGTCCTCCGCGCTCCGCGGCGCTTGGCTGGCAATGTCGTAAAGCGCCTCGTCCTTCAGGATGCGGGCCCGGGGCACGTCTTGCGTCTGCGCCTCGCGCTCGCGCCAGGCGGCAAGCTCCATGAGCACGGCGAGCGCCTTCGGCGTTTTGATGCGCATCTTGAGGCGCTTCCAGGCCTGCTCGGGGTGCAACTCGTAGGTGGCTGGATCGGTGAGCACCGCCATCTCCTCGTTCAGCCAGCTCTCGCGGTCCGAGGCGTCGAGTTGGGCCTTCAGCTTGGGAAAGAGGTCGCGCAGATAGAGCACATCGCCCAGCGCATAAGTGAGCTGGCGCTCGGAGAGGGGGCGCCGGCTCCAGTCGGTGAAGCGCGAGGTCTTGTCGAGGTTGCGGTTGAGCAGCCGCTTCACCAGCATCGAGTAGCTCACCGCCTCGCCGAAGCCGCACACCATGGCGGCGACCTGAGTGTCGAAGATCGGGTGCGGGATCACGCGGGCCAGATGATGAACGATTTCAACGTCCTGTCGCGCCGAGTGAAAGACCTTTAGCACCCGCTCGTTGACCATCAGCTCGAACAAGGGGGTGAGATCGAGGCCGGGCGCGAGGCTGTCGACGAGCACCTCGGTGCCGTCCGCCGCCAGCTGAACGAGGCAGAGTTTCGGCCAGAAAGTCTGCTCGCGCATGAACTCGGTGTCGACCGCGACAAAGGGCGCGGAGCCGAGCCGGGCGCAAGCCTCGGCTAACTCTTCGTTACGCGAGATGAGGTTCATGGAGGCCGGGTATAGCCCATGCCCCCGCGCAAGGCCAAGGGCGCTGGAGCGCTGTTGTGTGAAATTGAATCCCGATAGCGCTCTAGCTTTTTGTTTGAGCATGATCTTTTCGGAAAACCGGTTCCCACTTTTCCGGATCATGCGGTGGCCGCAAATATGCTGTGATCCGGTCCTTTGTCGCCTGAAAGCAAGGCAGCGATGACTGCCGGAAGACCTCGGCGCCGTGGGCCCGCCTGCGGGCCGCCGCCTTGTGACGGCGATCAAGTCCTGGCGAACCAAGCCAATCCCTAGAGTTGAGCCAATCCCTAGAGTCTTGCCTGGTGTGCCGCTTCTCCTTGCAGGATTGCCTGCGCCGCGGTCGGCATGGCGTGATCGGGAGAAGCAGGGGCGTGCACGAGCGAGGACATGAGCGAGAAGAGCGTCACCACGGCCGCGACAGCCCACGCCGCAAGAGGCAGGCGCGTTCGCACCGGAAGTCTCTCCGGTATCTTAAGCATGTCAGCTCTCCCTCTAATGGAGTTGCCAGTAAAACGCAGGCCGCCCCGCTTCGTTCCTCGCCCTCCCGCTCGCCTTGACAAGGGAGGGCGTCCCATGTGGTGTTCCGCGGCACTCCAAACCCGCTCTATTTCGGTCGCCCCAAGCCATGCACGCCTATCGCACCCACACTTGCGGCGAGCTTCGCCAAGAGGACGTCGGCAAGACCGTCCGCCTTTCGGGCTGGGTGCATCGTCTGCGCGATCATGGCGGGCTTCTCTTCATCGATCTCCGCGACCATTACGGGCTCACGCAATGCGTGGCCGATCCGAAATCGCCGGCCTTCGCGGACGCTGAGAAACTGAAGCCGGAATGGGTGGTGCGCATCGACGGCGAGGTGGTCGCCCGCTCGCCCGAGACCGTCAATCCCAACCTGCCCACCGGCGGGATCGAGGTCAGGATCAAGTCCCTCGAGGTCCTGTCGGAAGCCAAAGAGCTTCCCCTGCCGGTGTTCGGCGAGCCCGACTACCCAGAGGAGACGCGGCTCAAATACCGCTTCCTCGATCTCAGGCGGGAGAGCCTGCACAACAACATCATGAAGCGCCAGGCGATCATCTGGTCGTTGCGCCACCGCATGCGCGAGGCGGGCTTCTTCGAGTTTCAGACGCCG
>JBGQMX010000106.1:0-11595 GCA_041500805.1 Methyloceanibacter sp. | reverse complement strand
GTCTCGCAAATCCTGACTGTAGGCCCGCGCCATGTCCGTCCTCCGCCGCTGCAACGGCATAGGACTCGCACTGTTCGCAAAAAATCGGAATCCCTTACGAATCGGAAAACGACAAACCCGCTCTAGCTTGCAGAGAGTGGCATAGGAGCGCTTGATGCCGTGGCGTTGATAAAGATAGTCGGACGCCTCGCGGCGATTCAGCGGTCGATCGGGAGTGTCCATTCCGGTCCTCGCGGTTAGAGTTGCGCGTGACCGGCGACAAAATAAAGAGCCGGTCAGCACCGACCCTCTAAAGAACACATGCGTTTCACGGATTACCGATAACCGTGAAACGTCGCTGTTAGTTTTTTTATTTGCGGCGCCGACTCACCTTGGCCCGGCTCACCTTGTTCTGGAATGTCGTGCTGGCCATTGTTCGCTCCTTCCCATGGTCGCACCACTCGATGGAGCCGTCACTGTCAATGCTATCAATCAGCCCCGTAGGCGCGTTGCTCCAGATGTAATGAGCCACGTCGCGGGCTGAAGCTCGGCTACCGAGTTCATCCAGCGCCCGATAAATAAGTTTTGTAATCTCATTTGTGCCCCGGCCCTTAGGAGCAAAGTCTAAACCGTGCTTCGCAACGGGATTCCATTTCGTCACCAATCGACACTCGGTGACGATCTGGCCTAGCTCGATACACCGGCGACATGCAGCTTCATAATCGCCGCGGGCGAAATCGCGCCGAATTTTTTCTATGTCGTCTAGGGCCCACGCCACATAATCTTCGTAGTCAAATTCCTTAACCCCGAGGCGCCGAACTGTACTCCTCAGAGAAGTAGGTTGCATGCCACCAGGCGGAGGCAACCCGGCCGAATTTTCAATAACTGACCACGTGAGATCAGACCGACATTCGTACATCTGATCGGGCCGATTTGGCAGTTGAGCGGTATCCAGAATGGCCATTGCCTCTTGTGCCAAGTCTCTCAAATACTCATGTAAATCATTCGTGCGGAAGTATTCGTCTAAGACCGCATGCTCTTCAGCTATCGCCTTTCTTGCTTCTTCGACCGTTGCGTAGAGTCCGTTGTCGTCAAACTCAACCTCAGTGACCTCGCGCTCGGTCATGATGGCGCCGCGGACAACCTTCCTCTTGCGCATCACGCCCTCGCTTTCCGCCGCCGCATGGGCAACACCTTGGCGTCGGTGGTCCCGTCGAGTGCGGCGGCGATCCGGGCGGACACGAGATCCGCTGCCGTCAAGAGCGCGGTATCGGGCACATGGCTATATCGTTGCGTCACGCCCCGTGCGGCATGGCCTAGCAGCCCGGCAATCGTGATCTCGCTGAAACCAAGCTCGGCGGCGACCGAGCCGAAGGTGTGGCGCAACGTATGGGGCGATACGTCCGCGAGGCCAGCACGTTCGCAGAGATCGTCGAGCACGCGGGGAATGCCGATGAAATGCCCGTCGCCCTTCCCGGCAGGGAACACCCAATCGCCCTGTTTCGGACGGCTCGATAGGAACTCGACGGCAGCCAATCCGAGCGGGCGGATTTGCTCGCCGCTCTTGCTGTCGGCAAAGCGGATGCAGCGGGCCTTGGCGTCTAGCCACGACCACGGCAGCGCTAGGATTTCATTGCGGCGGCATCCGGTCAGCAAGAGCCCCTTCACGGCGGCGATGCCAGTGCGGCTCTTGCCCTCGGCCTCCGCTTCCATCATGGCCTTGCCGAGCGTCTTGATCTCCTCGACCGTCAGGAAGCGCTTGTTCTTGCCGTCCGCGTAGCGCCGCACGCCCCGCGCCGGGTTATTCGGAATGCGGGCGTGGGCCATGATCGCCGCCAGCATTCCCACAGTCCGGGCGGCAACACCGCGCCCGCCGCTCGTTTGTCCGGTGCGGCCTTTGGCCGGTCGCGCCTTCGCCGTCTTGCCCTTGGCGATGGATGCTTGCATGTCCTCGATGTCCTTGAGCGCGAGGCCCGCGACGGCACGTCGCCCGATCAGCGGCTTGACGTGTTGTTCTATCCGCGAGCGGTCCATCGCCAAGGTGGACGCCTTAATGGGCCGGTGCTTCTTCCCCACGATCCGGCTCGCCTCGGCTTCCGCCAGATACCAATCACACAGCTCTGCCACGGTCATGGCGTTGCGTGCGGCCTTGCGCTCGGCAGACGGGTCGCCGCCTTGAGCGGCCTCCCGAAGCTTGTCGCCCGCTAGGGTCCGGGCCTGATCGGGCGTCAGAGTGCCCACGCGACCGAGAACCAGGCGCCGGGTGCGCCCCTCCCTGTTCCGGTATTGCACAAGGTAGGCAGCAACGCCGCTCGGCTTCATGCGCACGCCGAAGCCCTTGATCGCGCCGTCGCCGGTATCCCATGCGAAAACATCGCGCCCCGGTGCCGCGCGGATGGCATCAACAGTCCGCTTGGTGAGCTTTGTCATGGCCGCTTCCCCGTCTTTCAAATCTGCTTCCCCGGCGCTTCCCTGAGACCGGGGAAGCATGGGGGAAGCACTAGACGGTCATTTCACCGAAACACTGGAAATAACCGGAACACAAAAATAGCATTGGGAAAGCGTGGGCTTCAAGGACAAATCCGACTTGAGTAAAATTGGGGAAGCAGCGGCAATAGCTACAGCATAACCTTGCCAAGGTTAGGGTCGAGGGTTCGAATCCCTTCGCCCGCTCCAATTTCTCCCATGACCGAAAATGCAAACGGCCCCTTCTCAGGGGCCGTTGCGTGACGCATCGCGCTTAATGCGCGGGTCTTGGCCTCGTGCCTACCAGGGCCATTGCGGGTAGCCCCGCTGGTAGCCGCGCTGCTGATAGTTGCGCGGGTAGCTGTAGCTATAGTTGTAGTTGTTGTTGCGCCGGGCGGTGCGATACTTCTTCTTCTTTGCCGGCTGATCCACTGAGTCGGAATCGGCGCTGGCGCTGACCGCCGTGACCTTGGCCGGCGTGTCCTTGGCCCAGACGAGGAAATCGGCGCCCTTGGGCAAGCTTGCCGTATTGATCGCCGTATCGCCGATGATAAGCGATGAGCCAGGCGTAAGCCTCTCCGAGATCTTCTGCCGCACATCGCTCGGGATCTCCAGACGGTCCAGTGCCGCCGCAGGGTCGTCGCCCCCCAGGCTGAGCGCCACCCACTTCGTTGTGGTGTCGCCGGGAGCGAATTTCATGGCGGTGAAGACGTGGGTGCCGAGCGGCTGCTCGGGATTGCGGAAGGTGACGGGAGCGTCGAACACCCGGCCGAATTCCTGCCTCACGAAGAGATGTCCAAGCGGAGGCTCGCCTTTGCCGCCGACCTCATAGACCTTGGTCACGAGTGCGTCGGTAAAGGCGCCGGTCTCGGGCATGCCGTTGGCCTTCTGGAAGGCCTTGATCGCGGTCACCGAGGCCTTGCCGAGCGTGCCGTCGAAATTCTGATCCGGCAGATAGCCCATGTCGGCCAGGATGTGCTGTACGCCGACGATGCGGTCCTGCTGGGTGCGCCGCGTCACCAGGATGCGCAGCGGCGCAGTGGAGCGAGGCTCGGCCGCCAGGGTGGCTGCGGCCTTGGCCCCGGCATCGATCTTGGTCGCGGCAATGGAAGGAACGGTGCTCGGCGCGGGCTGGGCGTTTGCCACCACCGTGGGCGCCGCAGGCGTTGCCGCCGGTGCAGCCGCAGGGACGGGGGCCACCACCGGGGCGGGGGCAGTCGGAGCCGCTTCACTCACAGGCGCAACCGGGGGGGTCGCAGCCGCTACCGTCGCCGGCGCTGCAACTGTGGCCGCAGGCGCGGGCGCAACTGGTGCCTCTGCGGGAGGGGTAATCGCTGCCTCAGCCTGCGGCGTTGCAACTGCCGGCGCGGCTGGAGGAGTGGCAGCCGCGGGCGTCTCGACGGGGGTGGGGTCAAGGGAGGCCGCCGACTCCGGCCCGCTCGAAGCAGCGTCGTCATCGCCAACGGCGTGTTCCTGATCCTTTGCGCTCGCCGCAGCGTCCGCTGTCGTCGCATGATCGCCTGCGCTCGCCGCAGAGCCCACGGTCGGGTCGATGGCATGGACATGGGTGTCCTCGACGGCCCCGGCCGATGTGTCGACGGTGGCAGGAGCGCTGCCCGAGGCGTGATCGCCGGTTTTCGGCTGGTCAGACTCGGCCGCGGCGTGACCGAGGCTCCCCGTCACCACGGGGTCCATCATCGCGGCGTGTTGATTCGATTCCATTGCCGCCTCGACCGCGGGTACACGATCGAGTGTCACGCCCGAACTTTCAGCCTTGGCGAAGATGACCGGAAGGGCGGGCGTCAACTGCAGGGCCGGGTCCGTCTCGTTGTTGGTCTGGCGCTCCGGGGGTTGCTCCTGCTTCACCATGGCCGGTGCGGTGGGCGGAGGCAGGGGCTGGAAGAGGTTCGGATGCTCGATCAGCTTGGGCGCGAGCCTCTCGCGTGTCACGACGACATTGTCGCCGACCGTCGTGATGTCGAACAGCTTGGGCGCAAAGGAAAAGGGCAAGCGGATGCAGCCGTGCGATGCGGGATATCCTGGAACGACGCCGGCGTGTAGCGCGGTGCCGGACCACGTAATCCGATTCATCCAGGGCATCGGCGCCCCGCTATAGATATTGGAATGGTGGAAGCGCTGCTTCTCGAGAATGCTGAACACGCCGGCCTTAGTGGCGTGACCGGGCATTCCGGTCGAGACTTGCGAGCTCGTGACCAGCGTCGTGCCGCGGTAGACGTCGACCTTCTGGTGGCCCAGGGAGACAACGAGAATCATCGGCTCGCCATTGGCGGGATCGGTGATCGCGTCCTCGGCCGGCGTGTCAGTAGATTTACGCTTCTTCGCGTCGGCCGGCGCAGCGGCAATGGCGACCACGAGGGCCGCAGCGCCGAGACAGGTCAAGAATGTCGATGAAGCCCTCTTGGCGACCGTGATCGCCTCGTCCCTCGTCATACGCTGTGTACGCAACGCACCCGCTCCCCGTGAATGATCGGACCCATCAGCGAGCCTCCCCCCGTGAGTCCCCCACGACTCACGAATCAGACTAAAAGAGGCACTCCGATTTGACCAGCAGAAGCCTTCTGATTACCTAACGCGCTGCAAGATAAGTTTTGCCGTGGCAGGGCTGCTTGGCCTTGAAAAAAAATCGCAGAACTCCGGGGACTTAGTGCCGGGTGGGCGCCCCTTATCCACCGTTGAGCCGCGAAGCGAAGGTGGCGACGGTCTTTGAATAATCTTCGCTCTTGTTCCATTCTCGCAACACTTCGAAGTTAGCGGTGTCTTCGAGAGGCCAGCACGTCGGGCGTGCTGATAAGGTCGTTGTGCCCGTTGCCGTGATAGCCAATGGCGAGTCTAAGATAAGACGAAGGCAGGAATTAGGTCTGGCCGCGCCCACCCGCCCAGGCGCCGCTCTTTTGGTGGCATGCTTGCGGCCATCTTCGCCCTATCCTGCTTTGCAAAAGCACTTGCTTCGGACGTGGGGCCCCAATACATCCCATGCCCAAGTTCCGTCAGGTTTTCAGGGAGGACAATATGCTGGCTTCGACGCATCGGTTGTCGCGCGGCGCTGTCCGTGCCTTTGGCATTATGCTCGCGGGCGCGATGCTCGCCGGCTGCGGCATCAACACCATTCCGACGCTGCAGGAGCAGGCCAAGGCCGCTTGGAGCGAGGTGCTGAACCAGTATCAGCGCCGCGCCGACCTGATCCCCAATCTCGTGGAGACCGTGAAGGGATACGCTTCCCAAGAAAGCAAGGTCCTATTGGAGGTGACGGAGGCCCGCGCGAAAGCGACGCAAGTCCAGATTCCACCGGACATTCTGACGAACCCCGAGGCGTTCCAGAAATTTCAGGAGGCACAGGGCCAGCTCACCGGCGCATTGAGCAAACTGCTCGCCATCACCGAGGCCTACCCCGACCTGAAGTCGAACCAGAACTTCCTGGCGCTGCAGTCGCAGCTCGAAGGGACCGAGAACCGCATCGCCATTGCGCGGCGCGACTACATCACCGCGGTCAAGGACTACAACACGGAGATCAAAACGATTCCCGGCCGCTGGTGGCGCGCTCTGCTTTATCCTGACGCCGAGCCCATGCAGAACTTCACCGTTGCCGAGGATAAGACCAAGGTGCCCGAGGTGAAGTTCTAGCTTCAGGTCAAAGCGAGGGGCCAAATGGCCGCTATGCGGCGCTTCGGCGTGATGGTGCCGGCCTTGGCCTTGGCGCTTTGGCTGTGGCCGGCTGTTGCCGACCCGACCTTCCCGGCGCTCACCGGCCGCGTCGTCGATGACGCGCAGATCCTAGGTGCCGACACCGAGGAAGAGCTGACCGCCGACCTCAAGGCGCTCGAGGACAAGAGCTCCGACCAGCTCGTGGTGGTCACGGTGCCGTCGCTGCAAGGCTACAGCATTGAGGAGTTCGGCTATCAGCTCGGGCGCCATTGGGGCATCGGCACCAAGCAATTGAGCAATGGCGTCCTCCTCATCGTCGCTGCCAACGATCACAAGGTTCGCATCGAGGTCGGCCGCGGGCTCGAGCCGATCCTCACCGATGCTCTGTCCAAGATCATCATCGAGAATTCGATCCTGCCGCGCTTCCGCACCGGCGACTTTGCCGGCGGCGTCAAGGACGGGGTTCGCGACATCGTACTCGTGCTCACCGGCGACGCCGCCGAGGTCGAGGAGCGCGCCAAGGCCCGCCACGACGCCGACCAGCCCGCCATCGATTGGCTGATGGTGATCTTCTGGGTGCTGATGCTCTCGTGGATCGCCTACAGCGTGTATCGGAGCGCGCGCTATGCCTCCAAGACGGGCCCCAGCAGCGGTCCCATCTTCTTGCCGGGCTCTGGCTCGGGCTCGGATTGGAGCGGCGGCTCGAGCGGCGGGGGCGGCGGCTGGAGCAGCGGCGGAAGCGGCGGAGGCTTCTCCGGCGGAGGTGGGAGCTTTGGTGGCGGTGGCGCCTCAGGTGGCTGGTAGGAACGCCCGATGACGCCCTTCAGCCCCGAGGAGCGCGCCGCGATCGCCGCCGCCATCACCCGCGCGGAAAAGACGACGAGCGGCGAGATCGTGGTGGTGGTGGCGGCTGCGTCAGACGGCTATCACTCCTTCGCGCTGCTATGGTCGGCGCTTATCGCGCTCGCTGTGCCGCTGCTGCCGATCCTCGCCACGAAATGGCCGGTGGAGTACATCTACCTGCTTCAGCTTGCCGTGTTCGTCGTGGTCGCAGCGCTGTTTCAATGGGAGAAGCTGCGCTTCGCGCTTGTGCCGAATGCCGTCAAGCGCGCCCGCGCCCATCAGAAGGCTGTCGAGCAGTTCCTAGTGCAGAACCTCCACACCACCAAGGGGCGCACCGGCGTGCTCATCTATGTCTCGTTCGCCGAGCGCTTCGCCGAGGTGATCGCCGACGACGGCATCTATCGCAAGGTGCAGCCAAAGGTCTGGAAGGCGGTGATCGCCGAGCTGACCCATCATCTGGCCAAGGGCACGCGGCGAGAGGGCTTCATCGCCGCCATCGAGATGTGCGGTAAGATCCTCGCCGAGCATTTCCCGCCAGGCCGTGCCAACAAGGACGAGCTGCCCAACCATCTGATCGTGCTCAATACCTATGGCCGCGCCTAGCAAGCCGGGCGCCGCGGCAGGCGAGTCCCCCGAGCGGACGGGGAAGCGCGCGCTTCTCGGCTGGGTGCTGTTCGATTGGGCGACGCAGCCTTACTACACGCTCGTCGTCACCTTCCTGTTCGCGCCCTATTTCGTGAACGGCTTCATGGCCGACCCCGTGACGGGCCAGGCTCTTTGGGGCTACGCGACCGGGGCTGCCGAACTTGTGGCGGCACTGCTTGCCCCCATTCTCGGCGCCATTGCCGATGCCAGCGGCAAGCGTAAGCCTTGGATCGCCGCCTTCTCGGTGCTGCTGGTGGTGGGCTTGGCAGGGCTTTGGCTCGCAAGCCCCGGCCGCGGCGATCTCGCTATGCTCGTGCTCGTCTGTTTCAGCCTCGCCACCATCGGATCTGAGCTTGGCACCGTGTTCACCAACGCGATGATGTCGTCGTTGGTACCGGAGGCGAAGCTCGGCAGGCTGTCGGGTATCGGCTGGGCGGCCGGCTATGTCGGAGGCCTTGTCAGCCTCGCGCTCATGGCCGGCTTCGTCGTGGCGGAGCCCAGCTCGGGCAAGACGCTGCTCGGGCTCGACCCCTTAGTCCAGCTCAATGCGGCGACACGGCAAGGTGACCGCCTGGTCGGACCATTTTCAGCCCTTTGGTACTTCGTTTTTGTCATCCCACTCTTTCTGTTCACCCCTGATCGGCCATCTGCTCCAACGACCGCTGCCCCGATTAGCGCCGGCCTAGCGTTGCTGGCGAAAACCGCGCGCGAGCTCCGCCACTACAAGGACGTCGCCTTCTTCCTCATCGCCCGCATGCTTTACGCCGACGGCCTTGGCGCCGTCTTCGCCTTTGGCGGCATCTATGCCGCAAGCGTGTTCGGCTGGGGCGCGGCCGAGCTTGGCCTGTTCGGCATCATCCTCACGCTTGCCGGCACGGTTGGCGCTGTCCTTGGCGGCGTCCTCGACGACCGCTTCGGCTCCAAGGCCGTGATCGGTTGGACGCTGTGCCTGTTCATCGCGGCCGCTCTTGGCGTGCTGTCGGTCGATCGCGATCACGTGTTCTTCGCGTTGCCGGTCGAGGCGAGGCTTCCCGGCGGCGCTCCCTTCTCATCCGCCGGCGAGCAGGTCTATCTCGCTTTCGCCATTCTCATCGGGCTGGCCTCGGGGCCGGTCCAGTCGTCGAGCCGCACGCTGCTTGCCCGCCTCTCGCCGCCTGACAAGATGACGGAGTTTTTCGGCTTCTTCTCCTTCTCCGGCAAGGCCACCGCCTTCGCCGCACCTCTCGCCATCGGCGCCGTGACCGCCGTCACCGGCAGCCAGCGCCTCGGTATCGCCGCGAGCCTCTTCTTCCTGATCGTTGGCTTGTTGTTGTTGTTGCGGGTGAAAGACTCCAAAGCCTGACTCCAATTCGTGAGGGGTGATTCATTCCGACGCGGCTCCGCCGCTTACCCCTCACCGACTGCGCAAGAGCGCAGTCGTGCTCTCCCACAGGGGGAGAGCGAAAAGACTGCGGCCTTCGTCATACAGACGCGCGGATGCGTTGCCGCGACGCGGATGCGCGTCCGGGGTTTGCCCAATTGTCCCTCAACGCGAGGGGATGGCGCGCCGAAAAGCGCGAACCTATGGCTCGTGCCTTGCGGCACGCGGGCGCCTCTCGGCGCGCCAGAAGCGGCGATTTAGCGGACGACCGGGCCGCGCTTTCGCCGTAAGTGCCCCACTGCCGTCCTTTGTCCCGTTGGGGTTCCTCTCTCCGCGATCTCGCCGACGAGAGAGGCGACAGTCAGCGTTTGGCATGGACCTTACGGTCGTCAGCCAGCTCCTGGTAGGGCCTCATAGTGGACCCGGGCGGAGCCCCGACGCCGCCCGAGTGACTCGTTTGCGAACGAGCCCCGCGGGCGCCGCACCTCGTCCCGCTATCCAAGACGCCTCATGATGCGCCCCTCAACGAACGAGGTGGATAGAGTGTACCCGCGGATTGCAGGGCGGGGATAATGTTCGTTCGCTTAGTGCCAGGAGCGGACAATCAATCGACGCCCTGAATCCGGTCGCCAGTTTTTGAGAACGCAGCTAGTCGACTGAGCGGTTCGCAAACCCACCCACCGCACCGGCGTCACAACGTTAGGCTTTGGTGCCAAGTATCTCGTTATGTATCCCGTCATATATTGTATCAGCCTCGCTGTGATGGCATCGTCGTTCAACAGGCAGGGATGCTAAAACCTAGGGAGACCGAAGGTGGATCGACTTGTCGGTTCCGTGGCGATTGCGGCAGTGCTGGCCAGCGCGGGGCCGGCATTTTCCGAATCGGTGCCTGCTTCGGTCCCCGAGACCCCCGACGCGCTGATAATCCAGGCGAAAGATTATGCCGAGCTTAAAGAAAAATGGTGCGCGGCAAATCCGAACGTCGAGCATATATTCGTGCTGCCGGCATCACTTTTCGTCGATAGCGAGCAACTGATCTGCGACGGCGGCCCGTACAAATTATATAGGATTATCGAGCATGACGATCCGGATGATTATGAATACTTTCTAGATCCGCCGTTTGGCAACAAAACGCGTTTGGGTTGTGATGGAAAAGCCGGGCGAACCATGCAGACAATCGCATTAAACTGCCGGCCATTGAAGTAAATATTGGGGGTCCGGGCAGTCAACGCGCGGCCGCTTGTGACTTTCCCGTGACCGGAGAGGGCGGTATGTCCGGATTCGATCCCAATCGGCGCAAGGCGCTCAAACGCATAGCCCTGCTCGGCGCTGCCGGCCTGGTCCCCGGTATTCTGCCCGTCCGGTCGGCGCGTGCGGCCGATCTCACGGTCGGCTTCGTCTATATCGGCCCGCGCCTCGATTGGGGCTGGAACCAATCATTTGCGGCTGCTGCCGAGGCGCTCAAGGGAGTTCCGAACGCAAGTGTCGTTCAGGCCGGTTACCTTCCGGAGAGCACCGACTACGGTAGCGGCAAAGACAATCCGGAGACTGCGGCCTACACCAAGGCGATGGAGGGCTTGATCGCCGATGGCGCCTCACTGATCTTTTCGACGTCGTTCGACAACGATCCTTTCCTGCTGGTAATAGCGAAGAAATATCCGCACGTCGTGTTCCGCCAAGCCTCGGCGCTTGCAAGCAGCACCTACCCGCCGAATGTCGGCAGCCAAAACGCATTGATCAATCAGGGCCACTATGTAAACGGCGTTGCCGCCGGTCTCAGCACGACCACGAACAAACTCGGCTTTGTTGCCGGCCTCCCGTTCGGGCCCGTGCTCGTCAACGTGAATTCATTCCTTCTGGGCAGCCGCCAGACCAATCCTGATGCAACCGTGCGGGTCATCTTCACCGGCGGTTGGGAGGATGCGGCTCACGACGCCGCGGCGACGAATGCGCTCGTGGACGCGGGCTGCGATGTGATTGGGTGTCACCTGGACGCCCCGAGGGTCGTCATCGAGACGGCAGAGGGCCGCGGCGTCAAGACATGCGGTCACGCCTTCGACCAGGCCCCGCTCGCCCCCAAGGGCTACATCACCGGCGCCGACTACAACTGGACCGAGATGTTCGAGACGTTCATTGAAACGCTGCAGAGGGGCGGAACCCTGCCGAACTTCGTCACCGGCGGATACGACAAGGATTATGTCCGGTCGAGCCCGTTCGGTGCCGGAGCGACGCCGGAGGCGATCAACGCCGCCACGACCGCCATGCAGGCGATGAAGAATGAGGATGCAATCTTCGTCGGTCCCATCATGGACAACACCGGCAAGCCGGTGGTGCCGTCCGGAACGACCTATGGACCCTATGCCGACGAACTTCAGCAGACCAATTATCTGATCGAGGGCGTCATCGGCTCGATCACCTGATTGGACAAGAAATTTGCGAGAACATCTCTATCGGCAACGAGATGCTGAAGGCCTTGCGCCGTCCGAGGGTGCGCAACCTCGAGCTTGGTCCATCTGCGCTAGAGCGGATTCGCCTTAATCCGGATCGTATCCAGCGGCGGCGAAGTAGTTTGCGCATTCCTCGGGCTCGAAGAGATCAATGAGGCGACCGACGGTGTCCCAGAGACCGTCGACGGTTCG
>JBGQMX010000105.1:0-11798 GCA_041500805.1 Methyloceanibacter sp. | reverse complement strand
TCCGCTATCGGCTGGTGCCGCGCGTCTGGTAGGTTCTAGCCCCCGCGGCGCTTAGCCGCTCCCGCCACCTCGGTTGCGGTCCCACGCGAGCAAGCCGCTCTTCATCTTTCGGCCTTAACTTTCGCGCAATGGCCATGCCGCACTAGGCTTGGCGATGAGATGGAAGGCCGGCCGAGGCTGCGGGCTACGGGCTCGCCTCGCGGCCCTCAACTTGCGATACTGGCCGGGGAAAAGTTGGGGTGTTCGGCGATGTCGAGGGTGAAAGTGGCGGTGCTCGCCGCGTGCCTGTTCGGGCCGCTGCTATCGGGCTGCAGCCACTCCGATCCCACGCCCCGTGACTTCACCCTCGTCGACCAGCGCCCCGCCAAAGCCCAAGAGTCCGGCAATACGCTCGACGCGGCGGAGGCGGCCTGCAAGACGGAGACGGAGCACAAGGGTATCGCCTCGGTCCTCGGCATCTTCAGCCGCTTCCGCAAGGGCTCGGCCGACGCAGACTATATCGCCTGCATGAAAAAGCGCGGCTACGAGGTCAAATCATGAGCAAAGCCCAACGCGATGCTGATCACTGGTTTCCAAGGGCCGGAAAAGCATCGAAGGGCGGCAACATGCCTCGGGAGCACTGCCTGCCTTACGGCCCTGCGGCCCTTGCAAAGCCTCTATAAAATGCCTCAATCCCAGTGTAACTTGCGCGTCCAGTAGTCCCCTCCGGGCGGTCGATTGGGACGCGCCAATCCGCCGGAGCGGTTTCGCGCGCGAGAGGTCGGGGCAAAGTGCGGGACATCTTCAACGGTAGGGGCCGGAGCAAGCTGGTCGATTGGCTGAAGATCGATTCTTGGATCGATTCCGGCCTCTATAACTCTTGGACGCGCTTCCGCGACTGGTGGAGCGGCTACTCCTCCTTCTTCGGGAAGTTCGAGGTCAAAGGCTTCGTCCGCGCGCTTGACGAGCTCGCCTACGAGGGGCTGACGCTCGGCGTGGGCGCCCTTCTCGTTCTCGCCACCTTCGCGCTCCCTGCCTTCGAGATCGCGCAAGGCAAGATGAACCTCGCCGACGAGTACAGCGTCACCTTCCTCGATCGCTATGGCAACGATATCGGCAAGCGCGGCTTGCTACGCGACGATTCGGTGCCTCTCGACGAAATCCCGGATGTCATGATCAAGGCGACCCTCGCGACCGAGGACCGGCGGTTCTTCGAGCATTTCGGCGTCGACGTCATGGGCACGTTCAGAGCCCTTGCCGCCAACGCCCGTCATGACACGGTGGTGCAGGGCGGTAGCTCGCTCACGCAGCAGCTGGCCAAGAACATGTTTCTGTCGCCGGAGCGCTCTCTGAGCCGAAAGATCAAAGAGGCCATCATCGCCGTCTATCTGGAGAACCACTACACCAAGGCGGAGATCCTCAAGCTCTATTTCGATCGCGCTTATCTCGGCGGCGGCTCCTACGGCGTCGAGGCGGCGGCCCAATACTATTTCGGCAAGTCGATTCGCGACGTGAACCTCTCCGAGGCGGCGATGCTGGCCGGCATGTTCAAGGCGCCCACCCGTTATGCCCCGCACGTCAACCTTGCCGCCTCGCGCGCCCGGGCCAACGAGGTGCTGAGCAATATGGTCGAGGCCGGCTTCATGAGCGAAGGCCAGGTCTACGGCGCCCGCATGAACCCGGCCAAGGTCGTCGAGCGGGGCGAATCCAACACTCCCGACTATTTCCTCGACTGGGCCTTCGAGGAGGTGCAGCGGCTAATGCGCGGCAAGGAGGACCACATCGTCGTCGCCCGCACCACCGTGGATACTGGCCTGCAGAAGATGGCCGAGCAGTCGTTGGAGGACACGATCGCGCAATCGGGCCGCGCTCGCCATTTCGAGCAGGGCGCGATGATCGTCATGGAAAATGACGGTGCGGTACGTGCGCTGGTCGGCGGCAAGGACTACGGCGAAAGCCAATTCAACCGCGCCACGCACGCCTATCGCCAGCCGGGCTCTTCCTTCAAGCCTTATGTCTATCTCACGGCCTTCGAGACCGGGAAGTACACCCCGTTGACGGTGGTCAACGGCGGTGGGGCTGCCTGCGGTCATTGGGCACCTAAGAACTTTGCCGCCGGCGAGAGCAACCGCATGATGCTCAAGGACGCCCTCGCTCACTCGATCAATACGATCGCGGTGAAGGTCTCCCTTGACGTCGGGCGCGAGAAGGTTCTCGCCACCATGAACAAGCTCGGCATCACGCGTCTTAAAAAGACCTGCTCGCTGGCGCTTGGCGACCAGGGCCTGACGCCGCTCGAGCACGTCACCAACTATGCCGTGTTTGCTTCCGGCGGCCTCGAGGTTCATTCCTACGCCATCGAGGAAGTCCGCGCGCTGTCCAGCGGCGAGGTCTTATACAATCACGACCGCGACGAGCCGCCACGCAAGCAAATCTTCTCCCGCAAGTCGGTCGAGATGCTGAACACCATGCTGCAAGGTGTGGTCACCGGCGGAACCGGGCGGGCCGCTCAGCTCGACTTCACCTATTCCATCGGCAAGACCGGAACGAGCTCGGCGTTTCGCGACGCCTGGTTCATGGGTATCACTGGGCAATATGTCGCCGGCGTTTGGCTCGGCAACGACGATTATAGCCCGATGTCGCGGGTGACCGGCGGCAGCTTCCCGGCGCAGACCTGGCACGCTTTCATGGTGGCGGCGCACGACACCGACAACATCGCGCAGATTCCCGGCATCGAGGTGCATCCGGCTCAAGTGGCAGAGCAGGCGCGACTCGCCGCCGCCGCGGTACAGAACGCCGCCGCCAATCCCGAGGCGGCTCCTGCGCCTGCGCCCGAGAGCGTCAAGGACATGTCGGCGGCAACCAAGCAGCTCCTTGAGAAGATCGCTGCCATGCTCAAGGACGCTCGCACCGTGACCCCGATCGAGGCGGCACGTCCGGACCGCGCCGAGGCGCCGGCAGCGCCGGCCCCAGCGTCCTCGCCGAATCCGAGCCTCGCCTCGGCGGCAAATGCCGACAATGTGCCGCAGCCCGCAAACGACAATACCACGCCGGCCGAACCGCAAACCGCTCTGTCCACCGGACGGGACGACAGTGCGCCGGCGCCGCGCTAGGCGCGGCCCGCGCCCCGACTTCGTATTGAGAGACATGACCGCTTGACCAGCGTCCTGCCAAACCCCCCGCTCGTGCTCACCTCTTCGCGCGCCACACCCTGGCGTGAGGAGGGCAGCCATTCCATGCGCTCTCTTGCTTACTTCATCGGCGCCTTCGTGGTTGCGCTCCTGCTTGGCATCGGCTCGGCCTGGTACATGATCGAGCGAGGCTCTCCGTTGACGACGGCGAAGATCGGGCCTTGGGCGAGCTGGACGAGCGAGGGCAATCCGAATGCCGACCCCTACACCAAGGCGCATCTTGCGCGGAGCGGCAGGCTTCCGCTCACCTCGACGGTCGCCCGGTATTTCGAGGCGCGCACCGATAGCCAAGGGTACCGGCTCACCTCGTCCTGCGAGTATTCGATCGAGGGCTCGCCCCTCAACGCCCGCTGGTGGTCGCTCGCGGTCTATGATGATTATGGCGGCCTGATCGACAATCCCTCCGGACGCTATAGCTTCAACAGCGAGGAGGCGCTTCGTCACTCGGACGGCACGTTCCGCATAAACCTTGCGAGCAAGGCGCGTCCGGAGAACTGGCTGCCGAGCGGCGACGTGGACCAGCACCTCATTCTGCTCTTGCGCATCTACAGCCCGCGCGACACGGATTCTTTGGGGGTCGGCCTCATACCCGACGAACGGCTGCCCAAGATCGAGCGAAAATCATGCGAGTAAGGCTCCCCGGACTCTATATCGTGCTCTGCCTCGTGCTCGCGGGCCTGATCCACATCGTGGCCGTGCTCACGCTACCGATGCTCGCCCCCAAGAATGCAAATGCGAGGCTTGCTGCGCTCGGGCCCGTCAATACGATGATTGAGCTGCCCGCGGCAGCGCCCGGCCGGCAGGCCATGCCGATGATGGCGCCCGACGTTCGCTATGCCTTCTGCCGCTTCGATCTTGCCAACGGGCCGATCAGGCTCAAGGCGACGATCGCCGACGACCTCTGGCTGATTGCTCTCTATACGACGGAGGGGGACAACTTCTATTCGGTTGCCGGCGCCGATATGAAGCGAGCGGATATCGATCTCATCATCGCCGCGGCCGATCAGACCGTGGAGGAAGCGAGCGTCGATGCTCCGGAAACGTCCGACGAGGTCGTGGTCGTCAATTCGCCCGTCACCGAAGGGATCGCACTGATCCGTGCGCCCCTCAAAGGGCCGAGCCGGGCGAGCAGCGCCGAGCAAGCTCTCAAAGCCACCTCTTGCGGCCCTTACACGAAGTCAGGCTGAGAAGATCGCCGGCTACTTCTTCCGGCTGCGTTGGGCCCGCCTCCCGGGCGACGGCGTGTCCGTCTGCCTAGGCGCATCGCCCGAAGCCCGGCGATCGATCCTGACACCCGGGAAGATGATGATCTCGCCGAGCGACCCTGCCAGGGGTCTGGCGAGCCGCTCTGCCGCCTCCTCGCTCCGTCGGAATTGCAGGATGGTCCCCATTCTCGGTCTCCACGGGTGGCACTCGCTTCTCTCGCGAGGGTCGTAAGGCGCCCCCTGCGCCTTGCAGTATTAAGACGCCGGTAAGGTTAACGAAGCCCTAACCCCGCGCCCACGTCAACCGTTCCCTCAATCCACCGCGGCATCGCCAAGAAAGTGCCGCCCCGCTTTGTCCTCGACCTCGATGATCCAGAGGTCGGGGTCGAACTTTCGCTGGCGCGCGAGATAGCCATCGGCCTCGCCTGGGCTCACCGGCCCGGGCCCGAAGCAGCTCACCCACCGCCGGTCGGTCTCGCTCTCGGCCAGCCCCGCTGGCGCCGGGCCGTAAAGCAAGACCGTGCCGTCCAGCCGGTCGATGCAAATGAAGATGGCGCCTGCGGCCTCATCCCCGCGCCGCACGATCACGACAGAGACACCTTCCGCCTGGCAGTAGCGCAGATACGCCCTGACCCAGATCTCGCTCTTGATGCGCATGGGAAACGCTGTGCCGCCGAGCTCAAGGCTTACTGGCGGTCTTGGTCAGGTCGCGTCCGGTGACGCGCTTGAGCTCACGCAGAAGTTCAGGGGATAGGCGCCCGGTCTCGGCGATCTTGCGGTCGCGCTGAAAGGCGCTGATGGCGCGGGTCGTCGATCCTCCGAGCGCGCCGTCGACAGCGCCCGGCGCATAGCCGAGATCGGCGAGGATCTGCTGCACGGCCTTCACGGTGACATCTCCCTTGGCTTTTGCGTTGTCGTCGGAGGCAGCGGCGACCGAGCCGGTCGGGCCGGCTGGCTGCACAGTGTCGCCAAGGAGAATGTGACGCAAGAGCTCGTCCGAGGCGGTGCCGGTAACGACCAGGCCGTGGCCTCTTTCATAGTCGGAGATCGCCGCCCGCGTCTTGTCGCTCGGCTTGCCGTCGGCAAGCCCGACATCGAAGCCCCGCGCGGCGAGCTCGCGCTGCACGGCTTTGAGCGGAAGCTCAGATCCACCCTGCTCGACCTGTAACGGCGGGATGTCGGTACTGACCGGTGGCGGCAGCTTCGCGACTTCTACCGGCGGCAAGCTCGCAGGCGTGGTCGCCACCTGCCGCGGCAAGGAAGCTGACGCGGTGAGGAGCGCGCTGCCATGCAGATCCTGCAGATAGAGCGCGTTGTAAATGATGCTTCCGGTCAGGCCGACAAAGGCCAGAAACACGAGCCGCGGCACTACTACACCCATCGCTCACGGTGAACTCAAAAGGATCCCAGGGGGCCGAGAGGCGTCGTTGCCCCTCCGATGGCCATCTTGGCGTCCGAAGCTAAAGAGAAGCTAAACAGGCCGAACGATAGCAAAACCACAGCATGGGCGGCCCCTCCCCCACCCGATCGCTCACGCCGCCGAAACCGTGGGCGTTTGCAGCGGCGCCTCGACCGATTCGCTTGGGCTATCGAGCGGCAGGAGGATGGTGGCGGTCGTACCCTGCCCGAGCGTGCTTACGAGCTCGATCTTGCCGCCGTGGAGCCGCGCCAGTCCCTTGACCACCGATAGCCCGAGGCCGGTGCCGTCATAGCTCCGGTCATAGGAATTGTTCGCTTGCACGAATGGATTGCCGAGCTTCGGCAGGTCCTGCTCGGCGATGCCGATGCCGTTGTCGGCGACCGCGAGCTCGACGCTCCCCTCAACGACCCGGGCCGAGACGCGCACCCAACCGCCGGGATCGGTGAACTTGATGGCGTTCGAGATCACATTGAGCAGCATCTGCTTGCAGGCGCGCTTGTCGGCCGGAAGCTCAGGTATGCCGGGCGCCACATCGACAATGAGGGACAGCGACCTCTGCTCTGCCGTATGCCGCATGATGTCGCAACAGGACTTGACCAGAGACGCCACGTCGAACGGCTCCTTGACGATCTTGAACTTGCCCGCCTCGATCTTCGACATGTCGAGGATGTCGTTGACGACGTTCAAGAGGTGCTCGCCGCTTTCATGGATGAGGCGCGCATAGTCGCGGTAGCGCGCTTCGCCGAGCGCGCCGAACAGCTCGCGATTGAGGATCTCGGAGAAGCCGATCACGGCGTTGAGCGGCGTGCGCAGCTCGTGACTCATATTGGCAAGGAACTGCGTCTTGGCGCGGCTTGCGCTCTCGGCCTCGTCGCGGGTTCGCGTGAGCTCGGCTTCTTGCGCCTTGCGATCGGAGATGTCGCGCGTGACGGCAACGATGCTGGGCCGCTCGATCGCGGTGCCGTCTTGCGGCCGCATGGGCCGGCACCGCATCTCGACCCAGACATAGCGCGCCACGTTGCCTGCGCCCGCCCGGCGCACCCTGAACTCGGCGGCGATCGGCTCGTTGTTGGCGTGGCACCGTGACAATGCCGTGAGGTAGGCCGGCCGGTCGGCGACATGCACGCGCTCGAAAAGGCCGTCGCCGATGATTTTCTGCGCCGGCTCGCCGAAGAGCTGTTGCGCGCCCAGCGACGCGAAGACCACGCGGCCCTTCTCGTCGTGGCGGGTGATCATGTCGGTGGCGTTCTCGGCGAGCAGCCGGTAACGCTCTTCGCCCGCGCGAATCGCAGTCTCCGATCGCTTGTGCACAAGCTGGACCATCACCGCCAGGCCAGCGCAATAGGCCATCGCCGTCATGGCGCCGAGGAAGCCGAGCAGGATCGGCGATAGGCCGAGCGCGTGCGGCGCCTGCATATAGCCATACCATTCGCCGAGACCGAGGATGGTCAGGCCGAGGGCGGCTGCGCCCGCGGCCCAGGCGACGATGCGCCGATCCGTGGCGAGCGCCGCCTCTAACGGTACTGCCACCATCCACGGGATAAGCCAGGAGCTGAGCCCTCCCGTGAGCCAGGCACAGTAGGTGACGAGGCCTGCGAAGTTCGCAGCCGAGGCGAGGTGAGCGGCAGCGAACTTGCCCGTGCGCGACAGGAAGATGGCGATGAAGATGGGCGACAGGAGCCAGAGGAAGGCGGCGGCGCTGAGCAGCGACGGCTTGCCGCTCACCACGAGATAGATGGGAAAGACGCAAAGCGCGAGCAATCCGCCGAGCAGATGCGAAGCGATGAAGGATTGATGACGAGCGGCCGTCAACACGTCGCCGCGGACCGACTCGTGCACGAGCGAGCTGAAATAGGCGGCAAGCCCGCTTACACTTTCACGACCAAACACGCGCATCCCGGTGCGGGCCAATCGCCGCTGCCGTCCCCGTTTGTCTTGGACCTGGATTATTAACGCCGGCGCTTAAGGAAGCATAAAACGTGAAACTCAGCAGCTTCACCGAGACGACAAAAGGCAAGCACGGTTTTGAGCCCCCCGAACGGGGCGTATTTATCTAAAATTTGATGCAATTCTGACGATTATTAAGAATGAATTATAACGAAGTATTATGAAAGTGCTAATCATCTGATCATCAGAATCGAATGCAATTTTCGATTCAAACTTTATTGATTGCAGTGAAGCTCCCTTATTTTCTTTGCGCTATATTGCCCATCTGAGGAGAACGATAGCGGTGACAAGCCGCAATGTTCCAACAGAGAGGGCAAGGCGATGATGTTTCTCATAAGGACGGCCTTTTGGCTGATGATCCTTATCCTGTTGCTCCCGACCGACGACCGGCAGCGCAGCGAAGTCTACGGATCAGCCCAGGCGGCGGTGAAGGACGTGACCACGTTCTGCGACCGCAACCCGGACACCTGCGCCAAGGGCAAGGACGCGGTCAGCGTGTTCGTGCAAAAGGCGGAGTTCGGGGCGCGCATGCTGATGGGCTTCATCAAGGACGAGACCGGAGCCGTCGGCGACGACGCTTCGGCGGCCTCGGGAGCCACGGCCGAGCCGGCAAGCTTCGAGATGAGCGGTTCGAAGGACACGCTCAACCCCGAGGATCGCGAGGAGGCCTGGTCCGGGCCCAATCCGGCCGGGACTTAGGCGGCGAGTTTCACTGCGAGGCCCGCGAAGGGCCGACAATAAAGTTTTGGCAGCCCCCCGCCTGCCAAGGGCGCGCATTTGGGATGGTTTATGCCCTTTCCCTCCCAAATTGCGCGCCCCATCTCTGCCGCGACATCTCTGCCCGCGACTCATCTGACGAAGTCAGTCGCAGCGGCCGTCATTCCCCCCTATATTGATTTTCATGGACGCGCTGAATGAGACCCGCTCCGAGGCGAGCTTTGAGGAGATCCTTGCCGATTTCGAGTTTCTCGACGACTGGGAGGATCGCTATCGCTACGTCATCGAGCTCGGTCGGAAGCTACAGCCTCTGCCCGAGGAGGAACGCTCCGCCGCCAACAAGGTGCAAGGCTGCGTCAGCCAGGTCTGGCTCGCCACGAGGACCGATCCGAGCGGAGACAGCCCACGCTTAAGCTTTATCGGCGACAGCGACGCCCATATTGTCCGCGGGCTTATCGCGATCCTCTTTGCACTCTATTCGGGCAAGACGGCCGAAGAGATCGTGAGCATCGACGCCCGCCACAGGCTCGGGCAGTTGCATCTGAATGAGCATCTGACGCCGCAGCGCTCGAACGGCCTCATGGCCATGGTGAAGCGGATCAGAAGCGACGCCGAGACCGCTCTTAGCCAACGCACGCTGCACTAGATCGCATACAGACTGGTCACGGATCCTGCCGCTTATTCCGGCCCACGCTCCACGCCTCGAGCGTGGGGCGATAGTCCTCGCTGCCCCAATGACGCAGCCCCCGTCTCTCGCGCTTCTGCGTCTCATCCCCGCCGATCAGCCCGTAATGCCGCGCAAGACGCGTCAAGGCGATCTGCAGCACGACCTTGCCCGCCCGCTGCGGCCAGCCATTCGCCTTCTCAGCCTCTTCGAGGCCCTTCAGCTCGCAGCAGATATCGACCAGCACGCCGGCGACTTCCGGACCCACGGCGGTGAGCGCCCGCATGACCCTCTCCTTGGCGGCGATGACCTCGTCGCGCAGCGCCGCCGCGTTCGACGGTGCCGCCCGGCGCGACCGTTCCGACGGCGCGAGCCCCGACCAGTTCGACGTCACGCGGGGGCTGAGATGAGCGAACCAATAGTCGGCGCGCAAACGCTCGCCCGCCTCATATTGATGATCCGCGATCAAGGGCCTGCCGTTCCGGTCTTTCCGGCTCTTGAGCCAGCCGAGCGGACTTTCGGCCTCGTTCACGAGGACAGGACGCCTGGTGCCATTGATCTCCCTTTCGCCCGCGGCCCGAAGCTGATGCTGCTGCCTGAAGGCATCGCCATCGCCACCGGAGCGGCGGAGCCAGGCCCTTCCGGCCTCGGAAAGGACGAGAGCCTCGCCCTGCCATTCGAGCCAGTCCGAACCCAAGCACGCCTCGACCAACCCCTTCGGTAGACCCTTCCCTGGCGCACCGCTGGCGCCGGCTTGGCCCCCTACCAGGCGGAAGCCGCCATCGCCGTCGCGCTTTATGGCGCACCCCCTCTCCAGTCGCGTGAGCAGGCTCCGCATATCGCGGCCGAGCTCATCGCCGCCCTCTCTTGCGGGCGTTCTGGTCCGGCTCATCGGCTCCCCTGTCGCCAGGCAAGCGCATCGATAAGCGAAGCGACCGCGCGTTCCAGATGTTCGAGCCTCCCGTCGAGCTCGGGATCGTCGCGCCGGTCCTCGACGACGCCGCAAGCGTGAGCGACGGTGGTCCGATCGCGTGCGAAGAGAGTTCCGACCTCGGTCAGGCTGAGCCCCCCGACCACATGGGCGAGGTACATGGCCACCTGCCGGGCGAAGGCTGTCCGCGCCGAACGCCGCGTCGGCGCCCGCAAATCGTGAACGTCCACTGCAAACACCGCCGCCACAGCGGGATCGATGGCCTGCCGTAGCTGAAACCCGCCGCCACCACCTCCCAAGGCGGCCTTGAGACCCTTTGCTGCCCAACGAGCCTCCAGGGCCCGAACTGCACCACTCATTGGCACACTCCCTTCTAATAGGAATAAATACCTAATTATGGAGTTGACTCCACATGGGTCTAGACCTAGATAGAGCCGTCCTTAGCGCGAAAGCCGAAGGGACTGGCGCGCCCGGATTCGAGCGATTAGCAGCGGAGGAAGCGTTCTTGGATTGGTGTGGTCGGTACAGTTATGCTTTGGGGGACGGGGGTACCGGAGACGTTTTTGAGCTATTGGCAGCACTCATCGCTGCGGCGCCGAATGCCTCTAGGTCCGCCCTGTGTTTATCCATCTCTAAGGCATCCCAGAAGGTTTGAGCGTGCTGCGCAAAGGAAACCATGTGCTCTTTGAATTCTGGCATCGTGAACACGAATTTTTCTGCGGTGTATTTTTGTCCGGAGCTTCTGTGGACAAACGTTACCGTCTTCTCGTCTGACATCAAGTAGGAATGGGCAAATACGTTCCGCTTTGTCTCGTTTTGCAGTTTTCGCAACGCGCCAATGATGACATCCTTGTTTTTGTAATCGCTCCGCTTGAGTAGGCCCTCTAACAGACGAAGTTTTCTTCCGACCTCCATCCCGGCTGTTAGCAGGTGCGCCTCCTCATGCGGAATTTTAAGAAGCTTACATATAGTATAATCGACTGTCAGTTCGGTCGAGAGCCAAAGCCCATGGAACGTACCGAACCATGTGGTAAATTCGACCGTTAGGCCGAGCGGATTACCACTAGAAACCAACGCACACCTCATGAGCAAAAGATCGAAAGACGAACATAGCCAAGCGGAAGCGCAACAACACTTTGGTCCACGAGAAAGCCAGAGGCGCTTTGAGGCTCTGGTCAGGGCCGCTCTAAGCACCCCTCCCAAGCCGCTTAAGAGCGTGCCAAGGCAGCCGAAGACGATACCGCCTCAAAGGCCATCGCGCAAAAAGGGTGGAGGCTAATCGTTACAATTCGTGTCTGGTATGCTTAGATGCCCGCCCTTGGGAGGGGGCATTCATGGCAGACCAGACAAAGATAGAACATTTTTTGGAGGCGTTCCCGCCGGCAACGATCCCTACGGTTTTCGCCGATGGCGTTGTCAATCTGGCCTACAACCCTCGCGTGACCAAGTTTTATCTTTTCAGAACAGACCCTAGTCTTAAGTCTGAATCTGACTACCTCAATCAACCCTTCGCACAAATAGTGATGCCGCTGGATGCCTTTGTGCAAGCGGCCGCATTCTTCAATCAAGGTGTTGAGCGGATGGTAGCGATAGGGCTAATCACCAAGGAACAGGTAGAGGCACTGCGTATCCATCCGGTGAAGGCCGCGGGGTTGTAGGGCTGTGAGTCTGACCACGGTCACGGCGCCGTGGGCTTTGCCTTTGGCCTGGCCGTTCGGGTCCACTTGGTGGCCAGCTTGCGCAG
>JBGQMX010000104.1:0-12038 GCA_041500805.1 Methyloceanibacter sp. | reverse complement strand
TCTTCCAACCAGCGCCGTCGCCGACCGGTCTCCACAACCTCGAGCCGCTGGACCTGCCCACCGTGCGTATGACTATCCATACCCACAGTCGTCAGCCCAAACGCTCAATCCCGCAAGGCGGCCTTCGGCGGAGGATTACGGCACTGCAGAGCGCGACGGCGAAGAAATAATGACTGACGCTAGCATAATCGGGAAAAGCGAGGTGCATTACGAACCTCAAATGCGCGCAACGGCTCGCGCCCCCATTTACGTGGATGCTGGACTACGCGATCAAAGCGCCGCAGCGGTGCAATACCAGTCCATAGGAGCAACCAAAATGGCTGCGAAATCACAGGAAGTCATTTCCTGGAGCGTGTTTCAGTGGGTCGTCACCGGGCTTCTCGCGTGCGTTGTCGCCCTAATCGTGCTCGTCTACAGCCATCTAATATCGGATGTCGGCTCAGTTCGCCAAACGACAGAAGGGATCGCCCGCGAGTTGACGCAAACACGAGAAGATCTCGTGGGCGCTATCGCGAGCCTGCGTGAGCAGGCTGCCGTGACGAATACAAAATTGGATAGCGTGATCGAAGAATTGCAACGCCCCAAAGGTCAACAGCATTAATGGCGCCGTCGCCACCGGACAAACCGTGCTGCTTCAAACCTAAATGTCGGAGCGATCAGGCTGACGATACGTGAGACGCTTGCCCCCGGAACCCTTGACGGCAAGCGCGGCACGTTCCCCATCGTCAAAGCCGAGGGCGATGCGGTGATTGAAGCGGAAGTCATACTCAGCCAGATAGCGGTGCAAGTGCTTCTCTGCGCAGTGCTGATAAATTCCGCGCATGCCACGCTTGAAGATCGAGAAATAGCCTTCGGCTGAATTGGTGTGCACGTCGCCCCGGACGTATTCCTTGGCGGAGTGCTTCACCGTCTCGTGCGAGGCAAATTCCTCGCTCGCGCCAAAATAGAGTTTACTTTCGTCGGTGTGTAGGCGGCTCTCGCGAGAGACGTTATCGCTCACTATCTTGCGAACCGTCATCTTATCAGCGACGCCAACATGGAACGTGCGGACGTTACCGCCGCGCTCGACTAGAGCGACAATGGCGCGCTTACCACCGACACCGACCTTGCCGCCGCGCGTGAAGGGCCGGCCACGACGCTGCTTAGACGGCTTCCGTTCTTCGATGCTGCCGTAATAGGTTTCGTCGGCTTCCACGATCTTGCCTTCTCCTCCCATCGGAGTGAGGTTGCCCCCACTTCGCATTGCTTCACGAATGCGGTGACACATAAACCATGCCGACTTGTAATCGAGATCGAGCGTGCGGTGAATCTGATGAGCGCTGATGCCTTTCTTGCTGGACGCCATGAGATAGAAGGCCGTGAGCCACTTGTGCAAAGTGATGTGGCTGCGCTCCATCACCGTGCCCATCGTCACGGTGAAGTCCTTGCGACATTCCTTTTCAGCGCAGCGATACCAGCCCGGCTTCTTGATCTTGTAAGCGCGACCAACCGTTCCGCAGTAAGGGCAAACCGGGCCCTCGGGCCAGCGCAGCTTTTCAAGCCATTCGCGGGCGGCTTCGTGGTTCTGGAAATGGGAAGCAGTTAAGGCGCTCATGGCGGTAATCCCTCGAAATCTGAGGGAATACTAGCCTAAGTGGCTTGTGGAGTCAACTCCATAATTAGGAATAAATACCTAGCACACTCTAGAAGGGTGCGGGCCGGCCGGGGATAAGACCGGCCGATCGCATCGCGAGACTTTTTGCCGCAAAGCCGTTGGCCCCGACCGGAGGCGGGAGAACCCTCCCTCCGCGGGCGTTCTATCCCCGCTCAATCCTCGGGCCCTTCGCGCGCGTGCATCCTCAAGCCTCCATGACAGGAGGCGAGCACGTGTCGGAAAACCCCAGTCGCGGCGAGATGAGGGCTAGAGGCGCGCGCAAGGGCTTAACGGCCAAGCGCATTTTCGGCACCATGGCCGAGGCCGGAGCGGCCGCTTATGCGAGAGCGCGCGACCTACCGAAGTTGATAGCGCTTTGGCCCCATGAGCTCGAAGACCATAGCCAAGAAGGGACTCTCCGCGTCCTGGCGAAGCTTCGCCGCGCGCTTCGCGCCGAGCGCCGGCGCGGGCTTGCCGGCCATTGGAGCTATGACCTGAACCGGCATCTCGGCCTATTGAGCGCCTATAAGGGAGAGCTTGCCCGCCTCAGCCTTGAACGGCTGAAGGTTCAGCCGAACTGCACCCGCCGCGGCAGGGATCTCGATTGCGGTTGATGGCGGGGATAACAAAGGAGCGTGCGCTCGGCCTGCGGGCGGTCGCTCTCCACGGGACCGGCCACATCATGGCACAAGATCCTGTCGACGCGGCCGCCGTCTTCCGAGAGCGGAAGCCTCAGCCAGAACAAGACGACGTGGTCACGGCCCTTGGCCGGTCCACGGACGACGCCGTGGAGCGGCAAGCCCTTCTCCACCACGCGCTCATGAATACGGCGCCAATACTCGGCGGAATCTCCGGAAAAGACCTCGTCGGCACGCTTTCCGGTGATCTCTTGCCCATAGATGTCGTGCAAGCGCGTTCCCGCCAGCCTGAAGGAGGCCTGGTCGACGCCATCTCTGACATCGATCAGACCGATATGGGGAAGCAGCCTCGGGACCTTCAAGGGATCGAGATCGGAGCGGCCGGGCATGCGCCGCTGACCCGCCGACCGAAGCCAATAATCGAATAAGTCGCGCTGTCCTTGCACTACCAACTGGGCCCGAAATGCTCGTCCGGACGGCATTGGCATCCCCCTGCTGCGAGCCCCTGAAAGGCCCGCGAATCGCCGCAACGTCGTCCGACTATGTGGAGTTCGGCCGTGACATGCAAGCGGGGAAAGCCAGATTCACTAAGAATCACAAAGGCTTGTGGTAACACTTAGGGCAACTACCCGATTTTGGGATGAGATGCGAGCGCGAGCGCGGCCTTCCATCGCCGCGCCGCAAGGCTGAGGACAGGGTTTGATCCGGGAACCCGCTTATCTGCGCCGCTGCCCAAGGCCCATGCGTTTGGCGAGATCGGAACGCGCCGCTGCGTAGTTCGGGGCCACCATCGGATAGTCGTGCGGCAGGCCCCACTTGTCGCGGTATTCCTCGGGCGACAGGTCGTAATGGGTGCGCAGGTGGCGCTTCAGCGATTTGAACTTCTTACCGTCCTCGAGGCAGATGATGTACTCGGGAGTGACGGACTTTTTAATTGGAATGGCCGGCTTGAGCTCCTCCCGTACAGGCTGCCCGGAGGCGCTGGACGCTTTGCTCAGCGCATCGAACACATTGTGGATCACGCCAGGAAGGTCCGCGGCCACGACCGGGTTGTTGCTGACATAAGCCGAGACGATCTCAGCAGTGAGTTCGACGAGTTCGTTCTTCTCCAGATTCGCTTCCATGAAGTGGCTCCTTGATCCTGTCTAAACCCCGGGTCCTAGCAAGCACGCCACAGATTGGCGGGTGCTCGCGCATCTCCCGGGCCCACGCGACTGTTGAAGTCACCAGATTACGCCGTTTTTGTGACGCGAAGTTACAATGTTTCGCAACTAGAGAATGTGTGGCGCCCTAACGACCTTAACTGATTTGCTCTCTATAGCACTTTTTGACAAAACCGCAATGCACCTCTTCTAATGAAGACTGCACGCCAAACGAACATGATAAAGGATGGGCAGACTTTCGTTTACCCAAACTGGCTCTCACCGCCCCTTAAGTTTGACTCGAACCGGATATATGACACTTCAGACTGCTTTCGATTCGCCAAACTTCGTAGGCAGACGCGCAACCTCCCCAGTAATCAAGCCTCCGTGAGGGACGAGCCCGGCCTCTTCGGACGGTCGATTGAAATGCCTATATTCCCGCCAGATAAAGGCGGCCAACCCGAAAGTGTTCCATCGATGAGCAAAGCTGACAAGATCGAGAAGACCAGCCCCGGCAAGACTGCAGCATCGGAGGCGGAGTGGCGTAACAAACTTACCCCCGAGCAGTTCCATGTCACGCGCGAGCATGGCACGGAGCATGCCTTCAGCCATCCCTATTACAAGGAGAAGCGCGAAGGGATGTACCGATGCGTCTGCTGTGGAGCGCCCCTCTTTAGCTCCGAGACGAAATATGATTCCGGTACCGGTTGGCCGAGCTTCTACGCACCTGCGGGGGAGCAATCGGTCAGCGAGAAGGAGGATCGCTCGTTGCTCATGCGCCGCACCGAGGTCCGCTGCGCCAAATGCGAGGCTCATCTCGGCCATGTCTTCCCCGATGGACCGGAGCCCACCGGGGCGCGCTATTGCATCAACGGCGCGGCGCTGGAGCTCGATACTGACGAGCCGGGTGGCAAGGGCAGCGCATAGTCATCCAAGTATGAGTGGAAAACATCTCCGCGCGCGGGCTCCTCACGCCGCCCGCCGCCCCTTAACCTCGCTCCATCACGGCATCGAGCGGGTTGACGATTATGCATGGCTGCGCGCCGCGAACTGGCAGGCGGTGATGCGCGAGCCGGCCCTGCTCGATCCAGAGATCCGGGCGCATCTTGAGGCCGAGAACGCCTACACCAAGGCCGTCATGGCCGATACCGAGGTGCTGCAGGAGCGGCTCTTCGCCGAGATGAAGGGCCGCATCAAGGAGGATGACGCGAGCGTCCCCGCTCCTGACGGGGCCTTCGCCTACTACACACGCTTCGTGACGGGCGCCCAGCATCCGCTGTTCTGCCGGAAGGCAAGCGCCGGAGGCGAGGAGCAGGTCCTCCTTGACGGCAATGCGCTCGCCAAGCCCCATGCCTATTTCCGCATCGCAAGCGTTGCCCACAGCCCCGACCACCGCCTCCTCGCCTATGCCGTCGATACCAAGGGATCGGAGTTTTACACCGTCAACGTCATCGAGGCGGACACCGGCGCCCTTGTCGATTCCCGCATTGCCGACAACAACGGCACGCTCGAATGGGCTGCCGACAGCCGGACGCTGATCTATGTCTGGCTTGATGACGAGCACCGTCCCCGCCGGTTGCTCCAGCATCGTATCGGCGCCGAGAGCGCCGACGCCGTCATCCATGAGCAGCCAGACCCCGCCTATTTTCTAGGCATCAGCGCGACGCAAGACCGGCACTTCCTCCTGCTCAGCGTGCATGACCACGAGACCGCCGAGATCAGCCTGATCGACGCCGCCGATCCGTCGGCGCCGCCCCGTCTCGTGGCGGCGCGGGAGCCGGAGCATGACTACTCGGTCGACCATCATGACGACCGCCTCATCATCCTGACCAATTCCGATGGCGCTGAGGATTACCGCATCGTCGAGGCGCCTTCCGACGACCCCCGCCGCGAGCATTGGCGCGAGATTGAGCCGCACCGGCCGGGGCGGCTGATCCTCGATGTCGTCGCCTACAAGGACTTTCTCGTGCGGCTCGAGCGCGAGCACGGCCTGCCGCGCATCGTGGTGCGGCGCTTCGCGAGTGGCGAGGAGCACGCCATCGCCTTCGACGAGGAGGCTTATTCGCTCGGCATCTCCGCAGGCTACGAGTACGACACGCCGACCTTGCGCTTCACCTACTCCTCGATGACCACCCCGGCCCAGGTCTTCGACTACGACATGAACACGCGCGTGCGGGCGCTTCGCAAGACTCAGGAAATCCCGAGCGGCCACGACCCCTCGCTCTACATCACCCGCCGCATCATGGCGCCGGCACGAGACGGCGAGACGGTCCCGATCTCCCTCCTCTACCGCAAGGACACGCCGCTCGACGGCTCGGCTCCGCTTCTCCTCTACGGCTACGGCGCCTATGGCATGGCCATTCCGGCCGGCTTCTCAACCAACGCGCTAAGCCTCGTCGATCGCGGTTTCGTCTACGCCATCGCCCATGTGCGCGGCGGCAAGGACAAGGGCTATCGCTGGTACAAGGACGGCAAGCGCGAGAAGAAGGTGAACAGTTTCACCGACTTCGTCGCGGCGGGTGAATTTCTCGCCGAGCAAGGCTTCACGCGCCGCGGCCGCATCGTCGCCCATGGCGGTAGCGCGGGCGGCATGCTCATGGGCGCCGTCGCCAACCTGGCGCCAGACCTCTTTCTCGGCATCATCGCCGAGGTGCCCTTCGTCGATGTGCTCACCACCATGCTCGATGCGAGCCTGCCACTGACCCCGCCCGAATGGCCCGAATGGGGCAATCCCATCGCGAGCGACGCGGACTACCGCACCATCGCCGCCTATTCCCCTTACGACCAGGTGCGCGCCGTGGCCTATCCGCACATTCTGACGCTTGCCGGTCTCACCGATCCCCGCGTCACCTATTGGGAGCCAGCGAAATGGGTGGCGAGGCTCCGCGAGCTCGGCACGGGCGACGGGCTCGTTCTCCTGCGCACCAATATGGAGGCGGGTCACGCCGGCGCATCGGGCCGCTTCGAGCGCCTGAAGGAGGTGGCGCTCGCCTACGCCTTCGCGCTGAAGATCGCGGGCGTTTCGCTCTCATCCTGAGAGCTTGCGAACGAATCGGCGGGGTCGCCTCCTCCTCGTCATACCGGCGAAAGCCGGTATCCAGATTGAGCCTGGATTTCATGCTGGATTCCGGCTTGCGCCGGAATGACGGGCTGCGAAAGCTGTGCCACAGTAGCGAATCTGATCACCCGTTCCCCGCAAGCCCTCATGCTCCTCAACCGCGACAAATCCCAGCTCCTCATCATCGACGTCCAGGAGAAGCTTCTCGAGGCGATCTCCGGCAAGGACCGGGTTGTCGACCGCTGCGTGCGGCTCGTGCGCGGGGCAAGGATGCTGCAAGTGCCGATCACCGTCTCCGAGCAATACCCGCAAGGGCTCGGGCCGACGGCGGATTCGATCCGCGATGCTCTCGCCAATTCGGGCTTCGTCCTCGACAAGGTCGAGTTCTCCTGCCTGAAAAACGAAGCCCTGCGCGAGCGCCTGCACGAGCTGCGCCGGCAAGGGAGGCCTCAGGTCGTCATCGGCGGCATCGAGGCCCATGTCTGCGTCACTCAGACCGCGATCGATCTCGAGGAGCAGGGCTTCGAGGCCTTCGTGGTCGCCGACGCCGTGGGCTCGCGCTCCAAGGTGAGCCGCAAGCTTGCTCTGACGCGCCTGCTCAAGGCCGGAGCCGACATCGTCGACAGCGAGATGGTCTTGTTCGAATGGCTGGAGCGCGCCGGCACCCGCGAGTTCAAGGAGCTGCAGGCCCTGATCAAGTGATCCCCCTCTCCCCAGTAGGGAGAGGGTTGGGGTGAGGGGGTTCACGCCCCAAATGTCGAACTCAGGCTCCCCCTCCCCCGCGCCTTCGGCGCGACCTCTCCCCCCGTGTCCTCGTTCCTGAAGCAATGCTGCACATTCGGTTCATGCAGAGTTCAGGTGGAGTCCCGCAAAGTCCGAACTGTCAGATCCCTGTACTGATGTAGCGAACCTTCCTCGGCACCGGGCGCGGAGTTCAGGGGCTCCGCGCCCACCCGACCCCCTCCTTCCCCACATTAATCTAGGTTTCATACGCGTTTCATGCGCCCTTCATGGCAAATGGGGCAAGGTCTTCGCGCACGCCCAAAAACCTTCCTGTATTTCTGAGCGCGGGGGCTCTTAGAGCCTTCGCGCTCTTATCATTTGCTCCCCGGTAGAGAGCCCGGCTTGCCTCGCCCCGGCGGAACCTTTAGCGTTCGGCGGACTTTCCCACCTCTCGAACTGCCGGAGCACCGCCGTGGCCTTCGAACTCCCCCCCTTGCCGTACGCCTATGACGCGCTGCAGCCCTATATGTCGGCTGAGACGCTGCAATATCACCATGACAAGCACCACAAGGCCTATGTGGACAATCTGAACAAGCTGCTGCCGGGCTCAGGCTTCGAAGGCAAGAGCCTGGAGGAGATCGTCAAGGCGAGCTACGGGAAGAACCCGGGCGTCTTCAACAATGCCGGCCAGGACTTCAATCACATCCAGTTCTGGCCTTGGATGAAGAAAGGCGGCGGCGGCAAGAAGGTGCCGGGCTCGGTGCAGGCCCTGATCGACCGCGACCTCGGCGGCTTCGACAAATTCCGCAACGACTTCATCGAGGCCGGCAAGACCCAATTCGGCTCAGGCTGGGCCTGGCTCTCGCTCAAGGGCGGCAAGCTCGAGGTGACCAAGACGCCGAACGGCGAGAACCCGCTCGTTCATGGCGGCTGGCCGCTGCTCGGCTGCGATGTGTGGGAGCACTCCTACTATATCGACTATCGCAACGAGCGGCCGAAATACCTCGAAGCCTGGTTCGACCATCTGATCAATTGGGGTCACGTCGAGGAGATGTTCGACCTCGCGCCGAAATAGCTTTCGCTATTTGGGCAGCTCCGCGGCCTCGCTCGCTTCCAGCCAGCGCCTCTCAGCGGTGGCGACGTGGCGCTCGACCTCGGCGCGCGTCTTCATCAGCTCGCTCACGGACGGACCGCCGTTGGATGGCGGAGCCGATAGAAGCTGGTCGATCTCTGCGCGCCGCTGCCAAAGCCGTTTCAACTCGGCCTCGGCCTGCGAGGCTTCCTTGCGCAAGACCTGATTGCGCTCGCGCGCCTCCCCCGACATGCGCCGGCCGGCCTTGCGGTTGCCTCCCTTGCCCCCCCTCTGGCCGTCTTCTGCACTGCCGCGGCCGGGGCGCAGGACCATGTCGCGATAGTCGTCGAGACTGCCGTCAAACTCTTTTGCCGTGCCGCCGTCGACCAATACCAGCCGATCGGCGATCAGCCCCAGCAAATGGCGGTCATGGCTCACCACGAGCACCGCTCCGCCAAAGTCGGTCAAGGCCTGCACCAGCGCCTCGCGTGCATCCACGTCGAGGTGATTGGTCGGCTCGTCGAGAATGAGAATATGCGGCGCGTCCCGGGTGATGAGCGCGAGCGACAGCCTCGCCCGTTCGCCGCCGGAGAGCTGACGCACTTTCAGATTGGCCTTGTCGCCCGAGAAGCCGAAGCGGCCGAGCTGAGCACGGACCTCGCCGGGCTTGGCCCCTACCAGAAGTTGCTCCATGTGCTGAAGCGGCGTCTCGTCCGGAATGAGCTCCTCGATCTGATGCTGGGCGAAATAGCCGACCCGCAATTTGCTGCTGGCAACGAGCGACCCGCCCATCGGCTTCAGCTGACCTGCCAGCAGCCGCGCCAAGGTCGTCTTGCCATTGCCGTTGCGACCCACCAGCGCAATGCGGTCATCGGGATCGATGCGCAGATTCAAGTGCGACAGCACGGGCACGCCGGGGACATATCCAACCGCGACGTCGTCAAGCACGATGAGCGGCGGCCGCAGCTCCTTGGGACTTGGAAAGTCGAAGACGAGTGAAGGATCCTCGGCGACCGCAGCGATCGGCTTCATCGCCGCCAACGCCTTCAGGCGGCTTTGCGCCTGGCGGGCGGTGTGCGCCTTGTAGCGCCAGCGATCGACATAGGCCTGCAGCTTCTTGGCCTTCGCCTCCTGTTGGCTACGCATCGCCTCGATTTGCGCCTGACGCTCGCGCCGCTGCCGCTCGAAGGAATCATAATTGCCGGAATAGAGCGTCATCTTGCCACGCTCCAGATGCAGGATGTGATCGACGACGTTATTCAAGAGATCGCGTTCGTGACTGACCACGATGAGGCTTGCCCGATAGCTCTTCAGGAAGGATTCGAGCCACAAGGCGGCCTCCAGATCGAGATGATTGGACGGCTCATCGAGCAGCAAGAGGTCTGGCTCCGAGAACAGAAGCGCGGCAAGCGCGACCCGCATGCGCCAACCGCCGGAGAAAGTATCGAGCGCTCGATGTTGCGCCTCCTCGTCGAAGCCGAGACCGGCGAGAATGCGGGCCGCCCGCGCCGGCGCCCCATGGGCATCGATCGTATTCAGCCGTTCGTGAATTTCGCCGATACGGTGGGGATCCTCGGCGTGCTCGGCTTCCTCCAGAAGATGCGCGCGCTCGGTGGCCGTGGCGAGCACGGTCTCGAACGGCGTCGCCGCACCGCCTGGCGCTTCCTGCGCGACATAGCCGATGCGCGTGCCTGACGGAGACTCAATCGTTCCGTCGTCGGCTTCCAAGAGCCCAGCGATGATCTTCAGCAGGCTCGATTTTCCAGCCCCGTTGCGGCCGACCAGGCCAACGCGGCTCCTCGGCGGCAAGGATGCGGAAGCCCGATCGAGCACGAGGTGGCCGCCCAAGCGCAGCGTAAGGCCGTCAAGAGTGAGCATGAGGCAGACCTGATAGCACGCTGGCCCACTCAGTCCTTGGGCTTGTTCGGCTTGTCGTCTTGGTCCGACTCAGACGTGAGGCCAAAGCCGGTGAAGCCTCCACCGCCGCCGCCCTGCCTGGTGCCGCGCTTGAGCGATTGCTCAAGCATGCGCGTGGCCGCGGGCACGACCGCGCGGACGACTTGCTTGCCAAAGGTCGTCCAGAAACCGTCGCTGCGCGAGGCGCCACCGGTCTTCGTAGTCGCGGCCTTCTCGTCGGCCGTGGCGGCCTTGGTCTCGGCCGGCCCCCCGGCCCATTTGTCCAGGACCTCTTGGTCCGCCTCGCTATCCGATGGCTTGTCGGGATACTTGCCTTGCACCGGGCTGTCAGCGATCACCTTGTTGCGTTCCGTGTCGGTGATCGGCCCGACCCGCGAAAAAGGCGGCCTCACCAAGGTGCGCTGGACGATGCTGGGCTGGCCTTTCGCGTCGAGCGTCGAGACCAGCGCCTCGCCAGTGCCAAGTTCCATGATGGCCTTCTCGGTGTCGAAGGCCGGGTTGGCGCGGAAGGTCGTGGCGGCCGCCTTCACCGCCTTCTGCTCCAAAGGCGAGAAGGCGCGCAGCGCGTGCTGCACGCGGTTGCCGAGTTGCCGCGACACGGTGTCGGGAATGTCGAGTGGGTTCTGCGTCACGAAATAGACGCCAACGCCCTTGGAGCGGATCAGGCGCACCACTTGCTCGACCTTCTCGAGCAGCGCCTTCGGCGCATCCTTGAACAAAAGATGCGCCTCGTCGAAGAAGAACACGAGCTTCGGCTTCTCGGGATCGCCGACCTCGGGCATCTTCTCGAACAGCTGCGAGAGGAGGAACAAAAGGAAGGTCGCGTAGAGGCGGGGCGACTCCATCAGTTTGTCGGCGACAAGCACGCTGATATAGCCCTGTTTGCCGTCCTTAAGCATCAGGTCATTGATGTCGAGAACAGGCTGGCCAAAGAAGTGATCGGCGCCTTGTTGGTCGAGCACGAGCAGCGAGCGCTGGATCGAGCCGACCGAGGCCTTGGTGATGTTGCCGTATTTCGTGGTGAGCGTATCGGCGCGCGCCGCCAGGCCCTCGAGCAGGGTCTGCAAGTTCTTGAGGTTGAGGAGGGGCAGCTTCTCGTCGGCGGCGATCTTGAAGGCGATGTTCAGCACGCCTTCTTGCGCCTCGCTCAGATCCATGAGGCGAGAGAGCAGCAGCGCCCCCATGCTCGAGACGGTCGTGCGGATCGGGAGGCCCTTCTCGCCGAACAGATCCCAGAAGATCACCGGGTAGGCGCGGAACTCCGGCGTGAAGCCGATGGCCTTGGCGCGCTCCTCGATCCAGGGCTTGGACTCCCCCTTTTCAGCCACGCCGGAGAGATCGCCCTTCACGTCGGCGCAGAACACCGGAACGCCCTGGTCGGAGAAGCCCTCCGCCAAACCCTGCAAAGTGACGGTCTTGCCGGTGCCGGTGGCGCCGGTGATGAGCCCATGGCGGTTGGCGAGGCGGAGATAGATGAATTCCGCGATCGACTCAGGCTTGATGCTCTGCCCGATATAGACGCTGTCGGTGGGGGCCTTGGCAGCCACCTCGCCTTGCTCTGCGTCCGCTATCGGCGCCGCCTTGCGCTTCGCCATCGCCGCTCCTCCCCTCGTTTGCTTCCTGCACTCTAATGGGTGAGGAGCCTGCCCGCAAAGATGCCTATGCGCCGCGGCGTTCAAGGTGACCCGCTGCTTTCTCGGCCCTTCGCCTTCGTGCTAGATGTGGAGCCTCAACAGGTTGTCCTCGGTCAAGCCGAGTCGGCTGATGGGCGGTTTGGATTTTAGACTGCCATGCGGTCGATGCCAGTTATATCGATGCAGCCAGAACGGGAGCTCTTTGGCGCGGCGGTCTGAGG
>JBGQMX010000103.1:0-12056 GCA_041500805.1 Methyloceanibacter sp. | reverse complement strand
GTCAGGGTCCTCGAAGCAGCGCAGCACGTAAGCGATGGCGTCGACCTCGCGGATATGGGCGAGGAACTGATTGTCGAGCCCTTCGCCCTTGGAGGCGCCGCGCACCAGCCCCGCGATATCGACGAAAGTGAGCCGCGTGGGAACGACCTGCGCCGATTTGGCGATGGAAGCGAGCCGATCGAGACGCGGGTCGGGCACGGGCACCTCGCCGACATTCGGCTCGATGGTGCAGAAGGGATAGTTGGCTGCGGCCGCGGCCGCGCTTTGCGTCAGCGCATTGAAGAGGGTGGACTTGCCGACATTGGGCAGCCCGACGATGCCGCATTTGAAGCCCATGATCTCAATCCATCATGTGTAGTGGCCCGGGCCTCATGGTTCGAGACGCGCCCTTCGGGCGCTCCTCACCATGAGGTGTTCCTCCCTCACCCTGAGGAGGCGCGCAACGCGCCGTCTCGAAGGGCGAGGCCCGGGAGCGTGATAAAGCGGCACCTTCATGAGCTCAGCCAGCGGCGGAGCTTCTCTGCCAGCGTTCCTTCCGGCGCGGGCTTCTCGTCTTTGGTGCCGGCCGACTCCTTGCTGCGTGGCGCAGGCTTCTCGCGCGCGGGTGCTGGCTCGGGCGCCTCGGTGTCCGCTTGGAGCGCATGGGCCACGCGCGACTGGAACTTGTCGTTGGCCCCTTCGGCAAGATAAGGCGCCTCCTCGGCAATGGCGCCGAGCAGCTTCTCGAGCCAGGCATGGTCCGCCTTGGCGAAATCATGCAGGACGTAGCCTGTCACCAGCTCTCTGCTCCCCGGATGGCCGATGCCGATGCGCACGCGCACATAGTCGTTGCCGATATGGGCGGAGAGAGATTTCAGCCCGTTATGGCCGGCCACGCCGCCGCCGGTCTTCACCCGCACCTTGCCGGGCGCAAGATCGAGCTCGTCATGGAACACGACCACGTCACCGAGATCGAGCTTATAGAAGCGCACGGCCTCGCCCACGGCGCGGCCCGACTCGTTCATAAAGGTTCCGGGCTTCAGCAGCAGCACAGGCTCCCGCCCGAGCCTGCCTTCAGCGGCAACGCCCGAGAAGCGCTTTCGCCAGCCGGGGAAGTCGTGGTTTGAAGCGATGGCGTCGACCGCCATGAAGCCAACATTGTGACGGTTGAAGGCATATTCCCGCCCCGGATTGCCGAGGCCGACAAAAAGCTTCATCGCGTCATCCTGGCTTAGAACGCGGGCGAGGTTCGCGCCGGAGAAGGAGCAACTACTCCTTCTTCTTCTCCTTCGGCTTCTCCTTGTCCTCGGCGCCCTCGGCGGGGGCAGCGCCGGCAGCCTCGGCGCCGGCCTCGGCAGCCTCGGCCACGGGAGCGCCGACCGCGGCCTCTTCGGCGGAGCGTCCGACGATGGTCGCTACGGTGAAGTCGCGCTCGGTCGTGGTGGGCTTCACGTCCTTCGGCAGCGCGATCGCCGAGATATGCACGGCATCGCCGATCTCAAGGCCGGTCAGGTCCACGTCGAAATGATCGGGGATGGCGTCGGCCGGACAGCGCACCTGGATCTCGTGGCGCACGACGTTGAGCACGCCGCCGCGCTTCAAGCCGGGAGACGCCGCCTCGTTGAGGAAGCGCACCGGCACCTCGACATTGACCAGCGCGCCCTTGCCGACACGCAGGAAATCGACGTGGATCGGAAAGTCGCGAATGGGATCGAGCTGCACGCCGTGCGGGATCACCCGCGTCTTGGTGCCGTCGACGTCGAGCGTGAAGATGGTGCTCTGGAAGTGCCCGGTGTGGAGTTGCTGGGTGATCGCCCGATAGTCCACGGCGATGGTCTGCGGCTCCTGCTTGTCGCCGTAAAGGATGCCGGGAATGCGCCCTTCGCGGCGGGTGGCGCGGGCGCCGCCATTGCCTGAGCGCTGTCTCGCCCACGCCTTGAGTTCGATCGACTCAGTCATCAATGCCTCCAAAGTCGGGAAATAATGAGGGGCCGGAAAGCGGCCCCGCAAGGTCGAGCGCGGCCTGCCGCCGCAGCTGAAATCGAGTGGCTTATAGCGCCTAAGCCATGGCCCTGACAATCGGCTCCTGAAGCGCCGGATAGTGCGACAATAGCCGGACAGGACAGCCCTTCGGGCGTAGGATAACCTGTGAACGAGCCGAAAATCTGCTGACCAGGAGAACCACCATGCCGCAGAGCGTCTACAAAGTCATCGAAGTGATCGGCACCAGCCCGAAATCCTGGGAGGAAGCCGCCAAGATGGCGGTCGAGCTCACCGGCGAGCATTTGCGCGACCTGCGTGTGGCCGAGGTCATTGCGCAGGACGTCGTCATCACCGACGGCAAGGTCGAGGCCTACCGCACCAAGCTCAAAGTCTCCTTCAAATATGAGGGCGGTCACTAGCCGGGGGCGAAGACCGCCAAGCGGCTAGTAGAACAGGCTCGAGACCGACTGCTCGTCGGCGGTGCGCGCGATCGCTTCGCCGAGCAGCGGCGCAATCGGCAGCACCCTGATGTTATGGGCGTTCCTTACCGACTCGCTCGGCAGGATGGAGTCGGTGATGACGAGCTCCTTCAGCCGCGAGGCCATGATGCGGGCGACGGCGCCGCCCGACAGCACGCCATGGCTGATATAGCCGGTGACCAGCGTCGCCCCGTGATTGAGCAAGGCCTCGGCGGCGTTGACCAGAGTCCCACCGGAATCGACGATGTCGTCGACGAGAATGCAGGTGCGGCCGGCCACGTCGCCGATCACATTCATCACCTCTGAATCGCCCGGCCGCTCGCGGCACTTGTCGACGATGGCCAGGGGCGCATCGATGCGCTTGGCGAGGCCGCGGGCGCGCACCACGCCGCCCACGTCGGGCGAGATCACGATAAGATTGTCGGTGGGGAACAGCTGCTTGATGTCCTGCACCATGACCGGGGCCGCGAAGAGATTGTCGGTCGGAATGTCGAAGAAGCCCTGGATCTGGCCGGCGTGAAGGTCGAGCGTGAGCACGCGGTCGGCGCCCGCCTCCACGATCATGTTGGCCACGAGCTTGGCCGAGATCGGGGTGCGGGGGCCGGGCTTCCGGTCTTGCCTTGCATAGCCGAAATAAGGAATGACGGCGGTGATGCGCCGCGCCGAAGCGCGCCGCAGCGCATCGATGATAATGAGGAGCTCCATCAAATGGTCGTTGGCGGGGGCCGACGTCGACTGAATGACGAACACGTCCTCGCCGCGGACGTTCTCCTGCATCTCCACGAAGATTTCCATATCCGCGAAGCGCCGGACGACGCACCGGGCGAGCGGGATTTTGAGGTAGCCTGCGATCGCCTCGGAGAGGGGGCGGTTGCTGTTGCCTGCAACCAGTTTCATCCGATCGCTCCTCGACCACCGAGCCTGGCCAAAAATGACCGCTCGCGCCCCGCGCCAAGGCGCGCTTTTAACAAGCGGTCAGGGGCGCTGTAAACTCACGCCGCACCGTAATCCATGAATCAGGTCAGCTGGGTTTGGGGAGCAGCTTCATGATGCCGCTGGCAGCGGCGCCGGCCGCGGCTTCGGCGATGGCGCCCCAGGGGCCGTTCAGCGCCCCCTTGGAGATCGTGTTCTGCTGCGACACCGTGCCGAGCCGCTTGCCGCTCGGGTCGAGCACCAGCCAATCGATGCGGATGCTTTGTTTTCCGCCGCTGGCGTCACCCAGGACGACGTTGCCCTTCACCGTGTAGACATTGACGGCAGGACCGTTGGCAAGCTTAACGCCGCCGGCATAGAGGCGTTTCTTCAGCGCCGTGGCAAGCGATCTCTGCCCGTCGCCGGGGGCACCGGATACCGGCGTGACGAGCACGCCTGCGGGCCGGCCACTCGTGGGGGGCGCGGAGGCCGTTGCGGCGGTGCTCCCTTCCGAGACGGCCGCCACCGGCGGGGCAGAGCCGCCGCCTTTGGGCAGGCTCGCGGCGAGCTGGGACGTGGTCTTGCCGGCGATGCTGCGGATCGCCGCACCATCGACGCCGCTCCACGGATCGCTGCCGGAGCGGGTAGCGATAACCTCGTCACCTGAGACCCGCGTCACGCGCGCGCCCTGGGCGTCCGTCACATCCCAGATATAGGAGATTTTCGATCCGGTCTTCTCGCTCGAGGCGACGAGGTAGCCGCGCAAGGTGTAGTTGGCTTTGCCCGTGCCCGGAATGAGCGTCAGGTTGCGATCTTTGCCGGCGGTAACCAGAGCATCGGTGAGGTCCTGCGCCACCTGCGGCGGCGTGCCGACGATGGGAGCGATGGCCACTTTGGACGAGCTGCTGAAAAGGCTCGTCGCGCCACTCAGGAAACCGCTGGCGGTCGGGCCGCCGCCGCCGCCGCAGGCGGACAGGCAGGCAAGCACAAGGGCGGCGAGCGCCGTCGATGCGATGCGCCTGAGCCGCTCGCGTACGTGTCGTGAGTCCGCGCCCAACAAAACACTCCCTCTGTTGGCCGCACAGCACCGCTCCGACAGATCTGTCGTGACGGGACTCCCAACCCTCTCCCGGACAACAGCTTACCTGCCTCGGCCCGTTCGCGTCCAGTTTAAGCGTGGATCGGTGCTGGGCCCAACCCACTCATAGTGAACGCAAGTCAGGTAAGCAGGATGGCGGAAATTTGGCGCCCGTAGTCATTCTCGCCCCGGTGTTGCGACCTGCGATAGCTGAAGAGGCGCGTCTCTTCGCAATAGGTGCAAAGACCTAGGTCAGAAATGGCGCCCACGCCGGCTCTCGCAAGCCGCTCGCCCACATAGCCGGAAAGGTCGAAATGGGGCTCGCCGGAGCCCTCATCGGTGATGAAGAAGGCCGCGCTTTCCGGCTCCTCGGCAAGGAAGCGTTCCAAATAGTCCGAGCCGACCTCGTAGGCCTTTTGCGAGATGGCGGGGCCGATTGCGGCGGAAATGCGCTCAGGCTTGGCGCCGAGCCCGACCATGGCTTCGACCGTGGCCTCGACGATGCCGGACAGCGCCCCCCGCCAGCCCGCATGCGCCGCGGCCACGACGCGCGCCTCGCCATCGCAGAAAAGGACCGGCGCGCAATCGGCGGTGAGGATGCCGACAGCGAGCCCTGGCGTCGCCGTGACGATGGCGTCGGCCTCGGGGCCCCTCTCCCAAGGCGTCTCGGCAATCACGGCCGTGGCGCTGTGCGTCTGCGAGACCGAGAGCAGACGGCCGGGCTCGACGCCCAGGATCTCGGCGACGCGCGCGCGGTTCTCCACCACGTTGCCCGCGTCGTCGCGGGAGCCCGGGCCGCAATTGAGAGAAGCATAGATGCCGCCCGAGACCCCACCCTGGCGGGTGAAGAATCCATGGCGCACGCCGTCGATGGCCGCGAGGCTCGTAGCGCAGAACATCATCTTGTCGGGTGTGACCATGGCGGGCGGCGAGGTGATGATCAAATGTCTCCGAAGGGAGGCGGCGGCGCAAGCCCGCTGCTTGCAAGGGCAAGCACCTTGAACAGGATTCCCATCGCGCGCGGATCGGCAAGCCGCGCCGCCCCCGACAGGATCGCCTCCTGCTGTTCGGGCGCCGCTTGCTGAAGCAGGCGGTCGCGCCTTGCCCCAAGGCCAAGCTTGAGCAGGAATTCGCCCTGTGGCATCGGGCCATAGGCGGTGAGGCCGAGCACGCTCGCTTCTCGCTTGATCGCGGCGAAATCGACATGGGCGGTTAGGTCGGCCTCGCCTGGCATGGCGAGCGGGTCGGCGAAGCGATGGCGGCGCACGGCTTGCAGCGTGTCGCCGAGGGCGGTCTCCGCATGGCCGTAGTCGATGATGAGCGCCGCCAGCGGGGCTTTGCCCGCGTGCGAGGCGAGCGAGGACAGGAGTGACGCCACTGCCGGCCGCGTCTCGACGATGGCGCCGTCGGCGGCGTCGATGCCGAGCGCTGCTCGGGGCAGGCTATCGCCCAACACGGCTTCTCCGGCCGTGAAGGCGAAGGCGCCGCCCGGTCCGATGGTGACGCAGCGCTCGCGCCACACGCCGTCACGCCGCACAAGCTGCCGCACCGGGAGGGCGTCGATGAACTCGTTGGCAAGGACGATGAGCGGGCCTTCCGGCACGTCCTCGATTCTATCGCACCACTCTGTTGGCGCGGGTGACCCCTTGAGTGCCGTTCGCTGCACATCGCGCAAGCTCGGGCTCGTCTCGACCAGCGCAACGGTGACGCACTCTAGGAATTTGGGCACACTCCGCCAGGCGCGCAGCGCGTCAGCCATCAGCGTGCCGCGACCGGGACCGAGCTCGGCCACGATCGCCTGGCTGGGCTCGCCCATGGACTGCCAGACGGCGACAGCCCACAAGCCGAGAAGCTCGCCGAAGATCTGGCTCACCTCCGGAGCGGTGATGAAATCGCCGTCGCTGCCGATCGGCTGGCGCGAGGTGTAATAGCCGGAGCGTTCGTCGGCGAGGCAGGCTTGCATGTAGGTCGCAACGCTCAAGGGGCCTTCGCGGGCAATCTGCTCCTTGAGCCTCGCCGCAAGCGGCGTCTCCTCGGCGCGGGCGAGTTTCAATTGCGTACGCATCACGAGGCGAGGGCCGGCTCTCGCCGCGCGCGCCAGATCAGCCACAGACCGACAGCGATCATGGGCAGGGAATAGACGATGCCCGGCGTGAAAATACCGACATCCATCGGGTGTCCAGCATGCGGCTCGCGCGCGAACTCCTCCACGAAGCTTCGAAAGATTCCATAGAAGACGAGGAAGAGCCCAAACATCGTGCCCGGCCGCGTCAGCGCCTGATAGCGGTGCGTGGCGATGCGGAGGATGATGAAGAGCACGATGCCTTCGAGCGCCGCCTCGTAGAGCTGGCTCGGATGGCGCGGGGCACCGCCGGCGCCGGGAAACACCATGGCCCAGGGAACATCGCTCACCCGCCCCACCACCTCGGAATTGATGAAATTGGCGATGCGTCCGAAGAACAGGCCGAACGGCGTCGCCGCCGAGGCGATGTCGCCGAGCGACAGCGCATTGATGTGCTTGAGGCGGGCGAAGAGGTAGACTGCGAGCGCCACGCCGAGAAGCCCGCCATGGAAGGACATGCCGCCGTTCCACACCGCAGGGATTTCCGCAGGATTCGCCCAGAAATAGCTCGGCTCATAAAACAGCACGAAGCCGATCCTGCCGCCGACCACGATGCCGAGGGTGATCCACAAGAGGAAGTCGTCGGCTTGGGTGACCGTCATCGGCGGCTTGCCGCCCCACAGCGCGGGGCGCGAGACGAGGCGGCGCGCATAGAGCCAGCCGAGCAGGATGCCTGCCATATAGGCAAGCCCATACCAGCGGACGGAGACCGGTCCGATTTGGAGCGCGACCGGGTCGATCAAAGGATAGGGAATGACCAGGAGGTCCATCGAGTATCGTCCGGCAAGAGCGCCGCGACCCTTCACCGCCACCGTCTGCCTGTCAAGGCGCCGAAGGCCGCTCCCGCGGGGCTTCGGCGGCTTGCGCCCGGCGATCCGGCATCCCATAGTCGCCCGGGCCAAGCCATTGTCGACGACGAAGGTTCGATCAGAGATGACGCAAACCACAGGCCGGTTCTTCGACGAGCTTGGCAAGCTCATGACCGACGCGGCGGGCGCCGCAGAGGGCGTGCGCAAGGAGATCGAAGGCGTCGTCCGCGCCCAGGCCGAGCGCGTGCTCCGCGATCTCGACGTCGTGCAGCGTGAGGAGTTCGAGGCGGTCAAGGCCATGGCGCAGAAGGCCCGGGAGGAGAACGACCGGCTTAAGGAGCGCATCGTCCGGCTCGAGACGGCGCTCGCCGAACGCAAGGCCAGCACTTAGCGGCCAGGTTTCGCGACAAAGCCGAAGATAGGCCCTTGACTGGCCTTTTCGGCGCGCCGGGCGTCCGGCTTGCGAATCGGACTCACCCTACGGCTTGCGGCGCGCGACTAATCCACAACTATCTTTGGGGTGGTCCACAGCATTCCACTTGACCCGACTCCAGCGGAGTTGGTGCCGCAGAGTCTCCCGTTATATAACTGATTCACAAGCTGATTCGCGGCGGCGTGTTGAGTGCGCGGAACTCTGCCGAGGCCACAGAGGACACGCATGGGGACCACACAGGCTAACTACGACCATTTCACCAATCCGGTGGATATGGTCGAGCATATTGCAACTATCCACGACTGGACCTTCGAGCGCAGCACGCCCGACGAGCTGTCGCTCACGGTGTCCGGGACTTGGTGCGATTACCATATCTCGCTCACCTGGCGGGACGACCTCGAGGCCCTGCACCTTGCTTGCGCGTTCGATTTCAGGGTCACCAAGCTCAGGCTGAACGAGATCTACCGGCTGATGGCGCTGATCAACGAGCAGCTCTGGCTCGGCCATTTCGACCTGTGGAAGGAGGACGGCATGCTCCTCTACCGCCACGGGTTGTTGCTCGCAGGGGCCGAGACCCATGTCGGTCAATGCGAGGCACTTCTTAAGGCTGCCCTTGAGGCTTGCGAGCGCTATTATCAGTCCTTCCAGTTCGTATTGTGGGCGGGTAAGTCCGCGGAGGATGCGCTCGCCGCCACCATGCTCGAGACCCAAGGACACGCATGACACTGAGCCTCGCCGGCCCGCTGCTCCTGGTGGGAGCGGGGAAGATGGGCGGGGCGCTGCTCGAGGGATGGCTCCGGCAGGGCCTCGACCCGGCTTCTGTCTTCATCCAGGACCCCGCGCCGCCCTCTCCCGAGGTGGGTGGGCTGATCGCGCGCCACGGCATCGAAGCAGGGACCGCGCCGGAGCTGCCGACGGCGCCGTCCGTCATCCTGCTCGCGGTGAAGCCGGACATCGTCCAAAAGCTGCTGCCGGAAGTCGAGCCGCTGATCGGCGAGAAGACCGTGGTGCTGTCGATCGCCGCGGGGCGGACGCTTCAGAGCCTCGCTCGCGCTTTGCCGCCCGGCGTTGCCATCGTGCGGGCGATGCCGAACACGGCGGCCGCTGTCGGCCACAGCGTCACCGTCGCATGCGCGAACGAGGCGGTGACGCGCGACCAGGCGCTTGAGTGCAACATGCTGCTCGAGGCCGTGGGCGAAGTGATTTGGATCAAGTAGGAAGGCCTGCTCGACGCGGTGACCGCGGTCTCTGGCAGCGGGCCGGCTTATGTCTTCCTGCTCGCCGAGTGCTTGGCGGAAGCGGGCCGCGCTGCCGGTCTCGATCCCGAGCTTGCGAGCCATTTGGCACGCGCGACGGTTACGGGCGCGGGCGAGCTTCTGCGCCGCTCGGACCTGTCGCCGGCAGAGCTCAGAGCCAATGTGACCTCGCCCAAGGGAACGACCGCGGCGGCGCTCGAAGTGCTCATGGGGAAGGACGGATTCCAGGACCTTCTCGCCCGCGCCGTCGCTGCCGCCGCCAAGCGCTCGGGCGAGCTGTCGTCATAGGCCCCGAGGGCGCCTTTCGACTGCCACCAAAAGAGCCTATGGTTTGGGGAGAAGGAGTACCCCCATGTTCGACGATTTCTCCAAACGTTCCAAAACGGTGCGGGCGGCGCTCGCTCTCGCCGAGAAGAGCGGCTGGCGCGACACGAGCCTCACCGACATCGCACAGGAAGCCGGCCTCAGCCTGTCCGATCTCCGCCGCGAGTTCACCTGCAAGAGCGACATTCTCCGCGCCTTCCAGGCCGAGGTCGATGCCGAGGTCCTGGCCAAGGCGAAAGCCGCCGGGCCGGAGCAGAGCCCGCGCGACCGGCTGTTCGACATCGTCATGACGCGCTTCGAGGTGATGGCGCCGTATAAGCCCGCACTGAAGCGCATCGTTGCCTATCTCTCCTGCCGCCCCGGCGAGGGCGCGACGCTGCTCTGCTCGACGCTCGCCTCGCAATACTGGATGCTGGCCGGCGCCGGGGCCAAGCTCGACGGCGCGGGCGGAGCCTTGCGCGTCGCAGGGCTTGCCGGGATCTACGGCAAAGTGTTCCAGGTCTGGCTCGATGATCCTTCGCCCTCGCTCGACCGCACCATGGCCGCGCTCGACAAGAGGCTGAGCCGGGGCGAGCGCTTTCTTTCCGGCATGGAGTCGACCTGCCAGGATTTCTGCCGCTTCGCTTGCGGGTTTCTGCCGCGCGGCTGGAAGCGAAGCGACGGCGTAGCGGAGGCGCCGCCGCAACCCGCGTCTCCGCCTCCGGCAGGGCCTGCGGCAGCTGCCGTGTGAGGTGAGAGCGCGAGCTCGCGACTATTCAGGGAGCGGATCGTCGTCGTCGGGGCCCGAAAGATCCTCGGGGCCTTCGCCGGGCAGCGCGTTATCGACGCGATCGCCGGCTACGGGGAAGTCTGGATCGGGCGGAAGGTCAGCGCTTCCGTCGGCCACGCCGCTCCCGGCTCCGAACAAGGACCGGCCGATTCCTCCGAACACCGGTCCGCCGTTCGCGCGGCGGACCTGAACGCCGCCGCCACCACCGAAATTGAACTGGATCTGAGAGCCCGGCTGCTCCGCATCCTGAATTTGGTCGAGCTCGGATTCGCCGATCGCCGGCCCGGTGAAGGAGACGGCGAGGGCCGCCGCCAGTCCCACAGCCACGCGTCGCATGTCGGCGTCTCCTCGATCTCTCTCGGCTGCCGCGATCAGACCGGCACTTTTAGCACGGCTTTCAACCCGCCGAGAGGCGATTGGCTGAGCACAATATCGCCGCCATGGATGCGGGCGATGTCGCGGGCGATGGCCAAGCCAAGCCCCGTGGAGCCCGCGTCCTGATTGCGCGCATGGTCGAGCCGGTAGAACGGCCGAAATACGTGCTCGCGCTCGGTCTCGGGAATGCCGGGGCCGTCATCCTCGACCTCGATCAGAAGCGACCCGTCACGGCGGGTGGCGCTGACATTCACATGCTCGGCGAAGCGCGCGGCATTATTGACGAGGTTGGCGACGGCGCGCTTGAAGGCGTGGCGCTTGAGCGGCACAACCAAGGGCGCGTCCTTGACCTCGATCCTGACCTCCGTGGCGCCATGCGCCTGGCTCTTCACCTCGCTCAGGATCTCGCCGATATCGGCGCGCACGATCTCCTCGCCGGAATCGCCCTTGGCGAAGGCCAGGTAGTCCTCGAGCATGGCTTGCATCTCGTCGACATCGGCGCGCAGGGCGTCGAGCTCGGGCGCCTCCTCGAACATCGCGAGCTGCAGCTTGAAGCGGGTCAGCACGGTGCGCAGGTCGTGGCTGACGCCGGCAAGCATGACGGTGCGCTGCTCGACATGCCGCTCGATGCGGTCGCGCATCTCGATGAAAGCGTTGGCCGCCTGACGCACCTCGCGCGCGCCGCGCGGCCGGAAATCGTCAGGGGGAGGACGCCCCTTGCCGAAGCTTTCGGCAGCTTCGGACAGGCGCAAGATAGGCTTGATCTGATTGCGCAGAAAGAGAATCGCCACGGTGAGCAGAACGAGCGAGGTGCCGACCATCCATATCAGGAAGATCTGGGAGTTGGAGGCGTAGGTCTGACTGCGGCGGGCAAGGACATGCATCACGCCATCGTCGAGCTTGATGCGGATGTCGACGAAATTGGAGCGGCCCACCGTGTCGATCCAGAAGGGACGGCCGATCTGGCGCGTCAGCTCGTCGGTGAGCGTCGAGTCGAGGAGGTCGAAGAAGGGCTTGGAGTTCGCCTCGGGCAGCTCCTCGCCGGGCACGAAGCTGACACGTAAGCCGAGATCGAGATCGGCGAGCCGGATCAGTGTTTCCGCGTTCGGGTCCTGAGGAAAGTCCCGGTAGATGTCGATCAGCATGGCGATGTTCTGCACGGTGACCGTCGACAGGCGGCGCGTCACCGTCTGCCAGTGGCGCTCGAGGAACACGAAGGTCAGCACCGACTGGAGCAGCACCATCGGCGCGATGATGATGATCAGCGCGCGCGCATAGAGGCCCTTCGGCATCTGGTCGCCGATGGCACCAGAGATGCGCCGGTAAAGCGAGCGGCGGTCGTGCGTAAGGGACGGGGCGTCGGAGATGGCGTCCATCACTCTGAATACAAGATGTAGCCCTTGCCGCGCACGGTCTGGAGATAGACCGGGTTGGCGGGATCGTGCTCGATCTTGCGCCTAAGCCGGTTGATTTGCACGTCGACCGCACGCTCCCCGCCGCTGTCGGCCCCTTTGGCGAGCTCGTGACGCGCGACGGG
>JBGQMX010000102.1:0-12116 GCA_041500805.1 Methyloceanibacter sp. | reverse complement strand
GGACTTTGCGAGCTTCGCCGGCCCGCTCGGCTTCGACCTCATGACCCCGATCCCGCTGTCGGCGCTCAAGGGCGACAACGTGATCAACCCGAGCGCCCATATGCATTGGTATCACGGCCCCACGCTGCTCGGGCATCTCGAGACGGTGGATACGCCCCGGGGCGAGGGAGGGCGGCCATTCCGCTTTCCGGTGCAGTGGGTGAACCGGCCGCATCTCGACTTCCGCGGCTATGCGGGGACGGTGGCGAGCGGCAAGATCAAGTGCGGTGACGAGGTGGTGATTCATCCTTCCGGCCTGCACGCCCATGTGGCGCGGATCGTCACCGCCGGCGGCGACCTCGAGTCGGCGCAGGAAGGGGACGCGGTGACGCTCACCTTCGCCGAGGAGGTCGACGTGAGCCGCGGCGACATCATCGCCCTTCCCGCATCGTCCCCCTCGATTGCCGATCAGATCGCGGCAAGGCTGATCTGGTTCGACGAGGAGCCGATGCTGCCCGGCCGGGCCTATACGCTCAAATGCGGCTGCCAGACCACCACGGCGACCGTCTCAAGCCTCAAATACAAGCTCAACGTCGACAATCTCGATCACGTCGCGGGCAAGACGCTCGAGCTCAACGAGGCCGGGTCGTGCAACCTGAGCATCGCCAAGGCGCTCGCCTTCGACCCCTACGCGGAGAACACCGCCACCGGCTCGTTCATCCTGATCGACCGCTTCACCAACGCCACGGTGGCGGCGGGCATGATCGAGTTCGGCCTGCGCCGCGCCACCAACATCCAGTGGCAGGAGATCTTCATCGACAAGACGGCGCGGGCGGGTCTCAAGGAGCAGAAGCCTTGCGTCTTGTGGTTCACGGGCCTGTCCGGCGCCGGCAAATCGACCATCGCCAACACGCTGGAGAAGCGGCTGCACGCCATGGGGCGGCACACCTACATGCTCGACGGCGACAATATCCGTCACGGCCTCAACAAGGATCTCGGCTTCACCGATGTCGACCGGGTGGAGAACATCCGCCGCGTGGCGGAGACGGCGAAGCTGTTCGTCGATGCGGGCCTCATCGTCATGGTCTCGTTCATCTCGCCGTTCCGCTCGGAGCGGCGCATGGCGCGGGATCTGTTCGATGATGGCGAGTTCATCGAGGTTTTCGTCGATACGCCCATCGAGGTCTGCGAGGCGCGCGATCCCAAGGGGCTTTACCGCAAGGCGCGCGCGGGGCTGATCACGAATTTCACCGGTATCGATTCTCTCTATGAGCCGCCCGAGGCGGCGGAGCTCAGGATCGACACGAGCGAGGCGACCGCCGAGGCCATCGCCGAGACCGTGCTCAAGGAGCTCAGACGCCGTCACGTCGTCTAGAGCCGATCCGAAAAGATCATGCCCGGCCTAAGTAGCAGGCCGCAGCCGCAAATTCCCCCCGATTGGTTCCCTCGGATGAGCGGCTGCGGCCCTTCCTCGCGCTAGTCGGACGGCCCTGTCCCCGAAAGACTAGCGAGGACCTTCAAGCGTTCGGCGGCTTTGGCGTTTCCCTTTTCCGATGCCTGCTCATACCAGCGATGCGCGCGCGCGGGGTCGGCGTCCATGCCACGCGCTCCAAGTGCTGACAGCATGTCCTGATCGAAGGTGCGGGCGAGCTCGTAAGCCGCATCGCCCTGGCCGCGCTCGGCAAGATGGGCGAGGAGGAGCCTCGCAGCGGCGATGTCGCCTTCGTCAAGGAGGCGCCGTGCCCTATCGAGCAGCACGGCGGCCTCGGCCGGGACGGCGGGCTCCTCCGCAGGGCTGGGCCGGAAAGGCACGTCGAGAAGAGCGGCGGCCCAGCTCATGTCCGGCCCCACGGCGTAGGTCCGCGCAGCGGTCTCGACGCGCAGCACCAGGCTTCGCCGCGACTGCGGCGCGTTGCTCGCATCGAGCAGATAAACGTCGAGCGGGTAGTCGCCGCTGGCGGCATCGCCGATGGACAGGGTGAGGTCGGACACTTCCGCGTCTTTCACGAACCAGGTTCCGCTCTCGTTCCGCCGTCCGGCGGAAAGCTCCGCCTCAGGGGGAAGCCCGCGGAGAAGCAGGTAGCGCGCGTGGCTCGTCGGCAGAAGCGGCGCGAGCGCGAGCGGCCGGCCGCTTGTCGCGAGGATCACTTGGGCAGTGGCCGATGCCGCGCCCGAGGGAGTGCCGCTTGCGGCGGCTATGGCCGGGACGAGCAGCTTCTCGCCCTTTGCGGCGCGGTTCGCCGTCATGGAAGCGAGTTGAAGCCTGGCAGGCGCGCCGTCACGTTCCGGCCTCTGCCAGGCGATGGAGGTGGAGCGCGCGGAAGGCCGGTTGCCGCTATCGGCCGGTTGCGGCGTGGTGAGGCTTGCCACAAGCACGACGCCCCCAAAGGTGAGCAGGACGGCCGCGGCGAGCGAGCCCGCGACCAGCAGGCTCGCGTGACGCTGACGCCGGTGAAATTCGCGCACCAGCGCCTGCACATGGACTTGCGGGGCGACACAAGGGACCGCAGGGTCGAGCGGCGTCCCCGCCGCGAAGGCGTCGCCGAGGCTGTCGCTGTCTTGATCCCACGCGGCCGCAGCAGGGCCGTACAGGAGGCCATCGGGCTCAGTCAGGCGCACCTCGCCTAAGCCCTGAGGCTCGCCGCGGGCGGGAAGCTTGGATGCGGCGAAAGCATCCTCGTTGACGGCCAAGGCGTTGAGGCGCGCCACGAGCGATTGAGGACAGATGATCTTGACCTTGCCCTCGATCAAGCTTGCGAACGGAGGCGCAGCAGGGATCGCCCTGTCAACGTCCTCCGTTGGGTGTGGGAAAGGTGCTGCCGCATTCAGCAGCGCTGAGCGAAGTAGCGCGTTCGCTCGATGCACGGGGTGCCAATCGGGCCGCTCGGCCACGGGCGTGGTGGAACCCATCATGATTTTGCTCCCTGACTCGACCGCGCGAGTGCCCCGCGCGCGGTTACGCCCCCCATTCCCCTGGGTCGCGCACCCGTGCCCCTGGGCGCGCTCGACTCGAATGAACTAGCCAACCCTCCTTCTGTTCCCTCGTTCCCTCTCGACGCGCGCTAGCGCGCCATCGCCTGAGATGAATTGCGACGGCGCTCCAGCATTTTGCTTTTGCGCATGATCTTTTCGGAAAACCGGTTCCCACTTTTCCGGATCATGCATTAGCGGCCCTGGCCGCGTTGCCATTCGATGAAATGCTTGAACAATGCCTCCTTCTGGTCCGCGCTGAGGCTCAGGCTGTCCGGCAGCGCCGGGGCTTGAGCCGCGCTCGCGCTCGCCACGAGCGGCTTGGCAGCCTCGCCCGGACGCTTGGCAAGCCAGGCCTCGGCGGCGCGGGTTCGTTTGAAGCCGGGCAGGCTCGCCGCGAGATTGACCTCGCGCCATTTGGGGTGCCGGTCCGGCGCCTGCAGCTCGGCAAAGCGGGAAAAGAGCGTATCGACGAAGCGGGCGACGCGCTCGGGCGCGCCCGGATCGCTCTTCGATTTTGCCGTGAGAAGCACCATGCCGGTCGCCACCGCCGGAAGCTCTTCGCCGGGCTGGACCAGGTTGGGATAGTCGTCAGCCTCGAAATGCGTCGGCAGATAGGCGGCCTCAAGCGAGGCGCCGAAGGGGATTGGCAGAAGATGGATGCCGAAATTTGCGGGAATGCCGCTGACGAGAGGGGAGGGCTTGCCGCCCACGATCACGGAAGCGGAAATCGCGCCTTGCTTCAGCTGCTCGAGGCTCGCGCCAGCGTCGAGGCGCGAAGGCTCGACCGCGATCCCGAGCGCCTTGAACAGCGAGGCGGCAGTGATGGCCGAGCCCGACCCTGCCGGCCCGAAATTCACTTTTTTGCCGGCGAGGTCGGCAAGACTGCCGATATCGGCGCGGGCCAGGACGTGGACCTCTTGCGGGTAAAGTCTAGCGACGAGCTCGAGCCGCTCGGCGAAGCTTCCGCTGGCGGCCTCAGCCTCGGCAAGCGCGTCGGTCGAGACGAAGGCGATATCGACGTGAGGATCGTTGAGCAGAAGCGCGATGTTGCCGGCGCCGGCATCCCCCAGCATGGGAAGGACGTGGAGGGCCGCGTCGTCGGCAAAGAGGCTCGCCATGTCGGCGGCGAGCACGGTCTCCGATCCCGCAGGAGGACCGGCGATCAGGCCGAGCCAAGCGGTTTCAGCCTTCGCGTGGGGAGCGCCCGCGCCCGCCAAGAGGCCGATCAGGCCGAAACCGAGAATAAGGGACCCTGCACGCAAGACACACCCCGCGTCCCCGCTTCCTGTTGGTCACAAGACGCCATGGACCCGGAGCATCGAGGACAAGGACCTCGAACACCGGGAGCCGAAGCTCCTGTCTCGCGTTCGTGTGTGCTTTGCGTAGCCCGGTCTGGGCAGAAGGCTTTTTGTTGTTGACAGCGACGTTAACCCGCGACTGGGGCGCCATGTCGGCCTCAATGCGGCGAAGCCGGGGCTTCGCGCCCAAGGTCTTGGCGGGCCTCGAAAAAAGGGCGGGGCCGCTCTGTGATGAGGCTCACAATAAGAGGAAGAGGCAAGCGCCATCTCAGTCTCAGCCGATGGCAATCTTGCCATGGCAGATGTTTCATAGGAGACGAGACATGAGACGCTATTCCTTGATGATGGGCGCCGGCGTTGCCGCCTTGGCTGCGGCTGCGCTCCTGCTGACCCCGGTCAGCGCCAAACCGGTCGCGGCCAATCGTGACGCCGCGATCAAGGCCTGCTCGACAGTCAATCCCTCGCAGCCGGTTAAGGTCGTGAACGCGGTCGACGACGGCAGCGGCATCGGCTTCAGCCTGGTCTGGCTCAACGACAAGGACGGCAATCTCTGGATGTGCGACGCCGACGATGCGGGGAAGGTCTATTCCTACTCGATCGTGAAAGGCGACCTGCTGGACGGCGGCGGCCCCGACATGATTGGGCTTCAGCTTGCCTCCGACGGCACCTATGACGGCCAGCCGCAGGATATCGCGGAGAAAGTCTGCGCCGCCTATCTGACCGACGGGGGCAAGGTGCTGGCAAGCGCCTCCGACGGACTTGAGACGGATCCGGGCTTCGTCGTCTTCGTGGGGGACAAGGAAGGCAAGTTCTATCTCTGCAACGCGACGGGCGACGCCGCGGTGTGGGCCTTCGAGCCGATCGGTGACCCGCTGACGTTCCCAGAGCAGGTGAGCTAGGGCACTACGCGCGGGATGGCCGGGTTCGGCCCGGTCATCCTCGATCCCAGGTTGGGTTCAGTGCAGCGGGCGCGGGGTCAGTCCCTGCGCCTGCTGATTTTTGGGCCTGCATGCTCGGGTGCGAAGTCGCGGGCGAGCTCCTTGAGCATGCGCACATAGAGCCGGAAGGCCAGCGCGTTGAGGCCGAGCCTTGCGGCGACCGCACTCGGCAAAATGAAGCGGGCATAGACGGAGAGAAGACGCGGCGCCCGCGCCGCATCGGGCAGCGCGCGCAGGATCAGCGGCGCCAGCTCGTGATAGTGCGCGATGGCCGCTTCGCCCCCCGGCCTCTTGGCCAGCACATGATCGCGGTAGCGGCGGAGAGTGCGCAGCTCGAAGCAATTGTCGTCGAGACCCAACACTTCGCAGCAGGCGGTGGTGATGAAGCAGCCGCCTTCGGGCGGAGTGCATTTTTCGTCGGCGAATTGCTGGGCGAGCTCGCCTTGCCGCTGCTCCGCCCAAGCGAGCGCCTCGCGCAAGGTCGCGCAGTCGAGCTTGACGCGGCATTCCTCCTTGTCGCCGAGCTTGACCGCGATCTCGACAGAGCCGCCCTCACGGAACAGGGGCGCCGCCGCAAGCGGGAGCACGATGCTCACTTTGTTGTCGAAAATATCGGTGCAGTTGCCGCACAGCGGCTCGTTCACCGCTTTCTTGCCATCCTCGGTCCTGACGATCAGCCGGTTGGCCGGATCGATGAGGAATTTCTTCGGTAGCTTTGTCTTTTCGCGATCGCCGTAGACGACGAGCTTGCTCTCGAAGCTCGCGGCCACCTGGATGTCGGCGCGAAGATCGCAAGAGTCGGGGTTCTCGAATTTGACTTGGTTGATGCGCGCGCCGGCCTGGCTGTCGGTGGCTTGCCCTTTCCAGGGACCGAAGGCTTTAGAGTCAAAGCAATCGGGGAGCTTGGCGGCGAAGGCGCGCGGGACCGAGGGGAGGAGCCGCAGGCCCGCAGCGGCGGCAAGGAGAAGGCCGAGCGCCCGGCGGCGCGTGTTCAACACCATCGTTCACCCATGGGGAGAGAGAGCTGGCCTTGCCTAGCCCATAATCACGGCCTTGCGCAAACGTTCACAGGGACGCGCTTTTTTGGTTCGTGGTCAGAGGGGAGCAGGCAGCAGGCGCGAGTCAGCCGTGGGTCCCCGCGTCGGGGGCCACTTCTTCTCCTTCGTTCCGCTCATAAGAAAGGCTTAGGTGGTTGGGGGACAAGGATTCGAACCTTGACTGGCGGAGTCAGAGTCCGCTGTCCTACCGTTAGACGATCCCCCACCAGCTCGAAGGTGGATCTTAAGCTTCGGCCGTACAAGACGCGGCGCTTGGGCTTTAGCCGTTCTAGCCGCAGCCGCGCTTGCTTGGCAAGGCTCTCCCTTTGAGGACCCGCGTCGCGGGTTTCCCGCAAGCGGCCTAACGACTTTTTTTACCCTCCGGCGCAAGATGTGGCAGGCGAAGCAGCCTAGGCCGTAGAAAACTAGTCAACCATTCTTAACTAGAATGGCATCCATGCAGACACTCGCGCCATCCGTCGATCGCCTTGGCGCAGCGCTCCGAGCGCTGCGGCAGGTGCATGAATGCGAGCCTGAGAGCGCGGACAAGACCGCGCTCGGGGCTCAGTGCCTGCATGTGCTCATCGCTCAGCTTACCGAGGAGGGGCTCCCGCAAGAGGATCTGCAACCCCTCATCGATCTTGAGGCGAGCCTCCGTCAGCCCAAGGCGCAAGCTCCGGGTGGCAGCGCCAGCAACCGGCGCAAACGCCGTCCGCCAAGCGAGGGCCTGCTTGCCCGCGTCGCTGCTGTGATCGATCTCCTGGTCAAGGGCGGCTCCGACGACGGCGAGGCCGCGCAGATGATCATGCGTCGCCTCATTGCCGCCGGTGTCCCCCCGCCCCAGAAGGGCGGCGATGCCAGAGGCTGGAAACGTCTCTTGGAGTGGCGCACCGATCTCAGCCGCGGCCTTGCCTCCGTGGAAGCGCAAGCCGAATACGAGGATTTTACGCGTCAGCTCGAAGCCATTCCGGCCAATGACCGGCTCAAGCGCGTGCTCGACGAGCAGCTCTGGGACCGCAGGCGCAAGCCAAGATAGCGGCGAAAAACGCCGCTCAAGTTCACTGAGGTCGCGGCTTTGCTGCCGGTTTGGGTGCCGCCGGCGGCGGCGGCGCGGCGGCGGCCGGTTTCGGTGGCTGCTGGACGCGGGCGTCGAGCTTGGCGCCGATCTTGGCGACGTCGTCGTGCAGGGCAGCCCGCATCTCGGAAATGGCTTGCGTGAGGCCTGCCTTGATGTCCGCAATCTGCTTGCCGACATCCGCCACGTCCTGGGTGCTCGCGCCGCGGTCCTGCTTCAGGTCGGCAATGGCCCCGCGGATGCCGCCACTGACAACGGCGAGGAGCAGGATGTTGGCGGCGAGGAGGGCGATGACGACCCATTTGAACAGGTCCCAAGCCATCGCTTCCTTCAAGGCGTTGCGGCTCATGTCCATGGCTCTCGCCGCGAAATTCTGCCGCTCATCCGCATAGGGTTCATCTGTCATGGGCGCCCCCTCAACTCCGACGACCGCCGCCGGCCGCTGACCCATCATAGCACTCAAAAGCGGAAACGGGCGCGAGTGATCGAAAAAGGCAGGAAATTCTTGAGCATGGCCCCCCGCCGCGCCCCGCGCTGAGCCGGCTCACGGCCTCGATTCCCTCTTCTTCTTTGAGCTTTAATGGCGCGCCCGGCACGGCTCGAACGTGCAACCCCCAGATTCGAAGTTTTGGGTTCAGTCATTCCGGGCCGTTCCGGGGGTTTCCCTGAGGTGCCAATAAACAGGGAAATCTAAAGGGATTTTGTTCCCTGACATTCCGCAACGTTCTTGCTGTTTCCCTCCGAGGTGCTTACTATGTGCTTACTAGATTCGTCCAGTAAGCACCCCCCTCGATGCCCTCAGGTCGCATCACAAAGCGGTCAGTAGACGCTGTCAAGTCGGGCAGCGCCGACGTCTATCTCTGGGACGACGACCTCGCAGGTTTCGGCCTAAAGGTCACGCCGGCCGGCCGCAAGGTCTACCTCGTGCAATACCGTCTGGGCGGCCGCAAAGGGCGCACCAGGCGCGTCACGATAGGCCAGCATGGCAGCACCATCACGCCGGATAAGGCTCGAGTTGAGGCAAAGCGCTTGCTGGGGCAGGTGGCCTCAGGTCGTGATCCTGCCAATGAGCGTACCCAGGCCAAAGCAGATCAGACGCTCGGGGCCGTGCTTGATCAGTTCATGGCCGAGCACGTGGCGACCAAGCTGAAGCCATCCACAGCCGGGGAGTATCGGCGCCTCGCTCGGCTCTACGTTGGCCGCGAACTGCGAAATCGCCGGATAGGCGAGGTGAAGCGGTCAGAGATAGCCCGTTCCCATCACGACCTTCGGGAAAAGCCTTATCAGGCCAATCGAACCCTCGCGCTGCTTTCGAAGCTCTTCAACTGGGCTGAGAAGCACGGGCTAAGGCCGGAGGGGACCAATCCGTGCCGTCACATCCAGAAATATCGCGAGGGGAGGCGGGAGCGGTTCCTGTCTCAGACGGAGCTCGGCAAGCTAGGTACTGCTTTGCGGGAGGCTGAGGATGGGAAGACGTCGACGCCTTGGACAATAGCCGCCATTCGGCTTCTCGCCCTGACCGGCGCCCGTCGAAACGAGATCCTGACGTTGCGCTGGGAGCACGTAAATTTCGAGCACGCGGTCCTCATGCTGCCCGACTCGAAGACGGGCAAAAAGACGATTCATTTGAACGCGCCAGCCCTCCGGGTTCTTAAAGAGATTCCACGCCTCAAGGGCAATCCTTTTGTCATCTGCGGGGGAATCGACGAGGAACACCTCGTCAACATCGAGCAGCCATGGCGGCGTATTCGCAAGGCAGCCAAGCTCGATGACGTGAGGCTACACGACTTGCGACACTCCTTTGCCAGCGTGGCAGCGATGGGCGGCCAAAGCCTGATCATCATTGGCAAGCTGCTCGGTCACTCTCAGCCGGCCACGACGGCACGCTATTCGCACCTTGCCGATGATCCGGTTAGGGCCGCGAACGACGCTGTGGGTCGGCACATCGCCGCAGCAATGCGTGGAGATAAGGGTGGTGGAGAGGTTGTGGATTTGGCGAAGTTACGAGGTGGACGGCGCAAACCTCGATGACGCCAAACGCGCTCGCGCTTATATTCGATCAGCGCGGCTAGGGTAGCTCCCGAACGTCGAGTACCGCACTCGGCTGCCGCGCGACCAACTCAATGCGGAGCACTGGCGGAGGCGCCTTCTATGTCGGCAAAACCTCTAATCGCCTCGTATTGGACGCTGCCGATGGCTGTGACTTGGATCGCCGCTCCTGGCGACTTTGACGAGGTTTCCAAGCTGGCTGGCGACCACAGCACGCCAATCAAAGCCCCTGTCGCCTGGGCCGAGCTTTGTGAGGCTGTCCAAGACAAAATTATCCGAGGCGGGCGGTACTATCCCCCATTAGAAACTTATGGCGTGAAGGATGACAAGGGAGCGTCAGTGCCTATCCCAAGCGATGCTTGGACGCGACTTCAACCGGCACAAGAGGAAGGGCAAATCGTATTGCGCCCTCGTGGCGGTGAAGTCGGGCCACGCTATAGTTCCATCTCAGTCTGCGAAAAAGATGTGCTTGAGCGTTGGCCCCCCATCACCGAGGGAGCAGTTTGTCTAGTGCCGATGCCTCCTCTCTGATTTTCGAAAAAGCCTACATTGAATCTCGCCGAGGCGATGGCATGGCTTTGTATTGGCGATGCCTCATGGCTTGATAACTGGACTGAGACGCGGGAGTTGCGCGACCCTTACGATGTCATTGCGCTCGCCGATTGTGCCAGAGATGCCGGCGTGATTTTGAAGATGCCGCTGAAGCACGCTAAGCAGCTCCTAAACAAGGACGGCACGGATTGGGAAAGCTGGCGCTATCAGCGCGATGCTATTTGCGCGCAATGGCCGGCTGATCCCCTCGATGCTGGGACACGAAGGGGGAGCGCTTCGACGAAGCGCAGACCTGGAGCTCCGTCCACCAAGCTAGAAGCTGCGAAGGCCGCGCTACGGGAGCGTTACCCAAATGGAGTTCCGCCGCGCCAAGATTCTAACGCAGCAATCGCTGCGCAGATACAGGAAGACCTCTCGGCGAAGGGCCTTCCAACTGTCTCAGCCCGCACGATAGACACAGCGCGACGCGCCTTAGAGGACGCGCAAAAATAATTCCTGCGGATTCTTGCCTTTAATTCAGTTTTTTTGCGGCTGATTTTGGTGCGCCAACTCGCGTCTAGCGCGGACGTTCCGCAAGCTAGCGAGAGAGGCGGCAAGCCAATGATCGATGCCTGCATGAGAACTCCCGAGGCGGCGAAATACGTCGCACTCGCCGAGAGCACACTCACCAAAATGCGCCTGACCGGAGAGGGGCCACCCTACGTTCAGATCGGCCCGAGGGCGGTAGCGTATCGCAAAGCCGACCTCGATGCGTGGCTTGAGACCCGTGTGCGTCGCTCGACATCGGACAGCTCGATGGCGGCGCCGACGCGTCATTGAGGGAATCAAGAATGACGTGACGATGCAACGAGGCAACGATGGTCCCTGGCTTGTCAGAGAGTATCAGCCGAGCGCTGCCGATCGTCCTTTCGGCATCTTCTACCGCGACGAATATCCCGTGCGGTGGCAGCCATACCCGGAAGCCAAGAGTGCAGATGACGCCTATGCGATGGCGTCGGCACGGGCCGAGAAAGAATGGCGCTCGTTCAATGGGAAGCGCTCGGTCATCTCTCGCAAATATCAAGTCCGCAAATTCAACGCTGGCGTCGATGCCGCTAGCGATGCGTGCTGCGACGTTCGCCGCGAGATTGCAGAAGCCCCGGTTACGGGTGAGCTCGCGTTGGCGATCAAGCTTGGGGTCTGGGCTTACGGCAACGACATTGACCTCAAACCATCTATCGCCGAGCGTCACGCCTGGAATTTCGATGACATCGAAATGGCCGCTTTGGCAAGCGTCTATAAGCACGCTGTTTCGGAATGCGGCTTTGATCCCATGTCCCGAGCGCGCGAGGCCATGCGGAAGCACTACAAGGCGAGCGCGTAGGTCACATGATGACACCTGGGGCGTCGGCTTCGGCAGGCGCCCTCCATTCGTAAGGACTTAGTTTTACTTCGGCTTGAGGTCGCTGGCGATTGTGTTGAATAGGGCCAAGAGCTTGGTACCGACCGCCTGCACACCCACCAGAATGGTAACGGCAATGCCGGCGGCGATCAGGCCATACTCGATAGCGGTGGCGCCGGACTCGTCTTTGACGAAACGTGCAAACAAAGTCATTTCAGAACCCCCTTGAGGCGCCTTTACCTTCAGGGTCAACCTAGCACTGGACCTATTATCTACAGGTTAAATCAAACCCAATAGAGTTGAGCCTACCCGAGCCGGGGGAATCGCAGGGTGCCAGGCGACCGAGAGCAAGAGCAGATGAGAGTAATCCTCGATTTGGTCGAGAAGTGCGATCGAGCTGATTCCAGCGCGCGTCAGGAGGCTGATCTGGAGTTAGAAGTCCGCGGCGACGCCATAGTAATCACGATGCCAGGGACGCGCTTCAGCGTGACGTGTGGAGTGCTCGAAGACCCGCAATTCTGGTCCGAACTGGTGCTCGATCAGGACGCCCCTATCTCACCAGGAGAGTTCCTCGAGCGCGCCAGGCGAGCCGCGAACGACAAGGCGAGAGAACTCGGCTGGATCGTGTGAGCATCGGGCTTCGGCCGGCGCCCTTTACATCTTGTTAACGACGCCGAGGCAGACTGGAGCCAAGTGGCGCCCTGTCTACCTTGGACCGACAGGGGGTCAAATCAAGCGGCCTCAGGGGGTGCCCTCCTGGGGCCGTTTCCTTTTTGAGGCCCCTGGGCATACCACCGCATCAGCTTTCGCCCGCCAGCGACTTCCTGCGCGCGT
>JBGQMX010000101.1:0-12121 GCA_041500805.1 Methyloceanibacter sp. | reverse complement strand
GCCTTCGGTTTCGGTATCGGTGTCGTCGCCGCCTCTTCAGGCGTTGGTGCCTCCTGCCGCCGCCTGCATCTCGCGATACCGCGCTGCGATCTCATCGCGCGTCAGTTCGCCCCTGAGCCTCGTCTTGACCGGATCTGGCTCTCTCCCCACCCTTCTCAGTTTCTTGCCTTCGGGCCTGCTCGTCGGCGCCGGGACTAGGCTCCTGAGCGTCGTCAAGCGGTGGCTTGCCCATATCTCCAAATTCGTCTCGGTGCGCCGATTGAAGTTGCAACCCGTTCGTCGTGCCGTCCTTCTATGCATGGGGTTGTTTTGCAAAAAAACATCTACTCGGACAAAGCCTCCCGCTCAAGATGACCCTGAAAGCTTCATCGATGTGAGCCGCCGCCTGAGCGCCCATCTCTGCACATAAAGAGATTTGAGCCGTTCAACATAGCCCGCGCAGGGCAGTCGGAGCGGAAGTCCGTACTCATCCTCGCGCGGCATCCAGAGGTCGTCGCTTGCGGCGAAGTTGCGCTGCATCTCCGAAGCTTCGGAAGGCGCAAATCCTGCACTTGCGGGGAGCGCTCAGATTGAGGTCGAGGCCGGCTTCGACGAGCAGGCTGTTCTCGGCGAGAGGCACGCCGGTGATATCGACGTCTAGCCGTCTTGCCCAATCGGCCTTGGGGTCTTCGCAGTCAACTTGAACATCTCATACCGGGTTTGTGCAACCGTGCTCCGCTGGCCGACAGAATGCGGTTAAGAACCCGATAACCAGTTCTGCGTTAACCATAGCCGCTCAAGATCATCGAATCGGAGCTCAATTTTGGCCAGACCAGTCATCATTCTTGGCGCGCCGCGCTCGGGCACCACGCTGCTTGCGCGCATCCTCGGGTCGAACGACGAGGTGTTTCTAATCACCGAGGTCTCCCTTCATCTGAAGCACCGTAACTGTCCGGAAGACCGATCGGGGGTTAGCGACGCCGAGCTCTGGCGCAACCATTTCACGTTCGGTGCCTGGCGAACCGACAAGCCGCGTCCCGTCTGCGAACGGCCCGTCTACGATCTATCCAAGATCGAGAGCATGCGCGCTCGGTACCTGGAGATGGCGGGGGAAAAGACGCTCGTCATCAAGAACCCGCTTGGCCTCGCCCGGGTGGATATGCTCAAGACCATGTTCCCCGACGCCCTCTTCGTCTTTTCCTTGCGTGCCCCTTGGCCAACCATTCAATCCGCCTCGATCAAAGGGAACGGCCCCTACATCGTACCGACCGAATTCGTGACCGGCCTCCCCAGGGATCAGGTCTTGCGCGCAGCGGCGACGTGGGCAGAGTCGATCGACGTGCTGAACCGCGAGCGTGACCCGAATTGGATCGTTGTGCGCCATGAGGAGCTCGTCGCAAGGCCCTATGCGCTGACCAAGGAAATCTACAACCGCGCCGGCTTAGCGCAAGTGCCGGTGGCGCACGCAGCGCGCCTGCCCGAGACCCGTGTGCGGGACTATTCCTTCATCAAGTACCAGCTGATGGGACATCCGTACCGCAGCGAGATCTGCTCCCTCGTGGAGGAGCGCGCCCGCGCCGTTGGCTATGACGCTAATCTAGCGGCGCTCCCCGGCAGCGGTCTACGCTATGCGGCCGGGACCTGGCTCAGCCAACTCCGGACAGCGAAAGCGCCGAAGGCGCGCCGAAAGCAAAGGGCCCTCCTCGTAAGAGCGTGATGGCACGCCCAGGGCTCTGGCAAGAAGCTCAAGCTGGCTTGCCGAAAGGATGGCCTCGCAACGTGCGCGTCGCCCGAGGCTATCCGAGCGCTAGCTGCGCCACGCGCTCGCCAATAGCCAGAGAAGCCGTCAGACCGGGCGATTCGATCCCGTACAGCGCCACATAGCTTCGCTGCCTTGTGTCCTCTGGGCCCTGGATGATGAAGTCGCCGGGCCCTTGATCGGGGCCTGTCGTCTTGGGCCGAATTCCGGAATAAGCGGGCATCAGCGCCCCGTTGCTTAGTTCGGGCCAATAGCGGCGGATGGCGGCATAGAATGAGCGCCCGCGCTCAGGGTCGACGTCGTAATCGACTCGATCGACCCATTCGACATCCGGTCCAAATCGGGCTTGGCCGGCGACGTCGAGCGTCAGATGGATACCAAGGCCACCCGGTTCCGGCACCGGGTAGATGAGGTGGCGGAAGGGCGCCTTGCCGGCCAAGGTGAAGTAGTTGCCCTTAGCCAAATATCTCGGCGGGATGGTCGATACATCAAGACCTTCAAGCCGCGTCGAGAATTCCCAGGCGTCGAGGCCCGTGGCGTTGACCACGAGATCGGCCTCGAACTCGGCAGATTCGCTTCCGCCGGTCCGGAGCTGGGTCGTCCGGCCGGCGAGCGAAGCTTCCAGGACCGGCGTCCGCAAGACCACCGTGCAACCCGCCGCCTCGGCGTCGGCCTGATAGGACAGCATCAGCGCGTGGGAGTCGACGATGCCGGAGGAGCGCGACAGAAGTGCACTCGTACCGCGCAAATGCGGCTCGAGGGTTTGCAAGGCCGTAGTGCCGATCAACGCGATCTCTTCGACCCCGTTCATCTCCGCCCGCTGCCGCAAATGGTCGAGATAGGCGTCCTCGCTTGCATCCGTCGCGACGACGAGCTTGCCGCATCGAAGGTGGGGCACGCCTCTTTCGCCGCAATATTGGTAGAGCTGGCGGCGGCCGCTCACGCAAAGGAGGGCCTTTAGGCTCCCCGGCGGGTAGTAGAGCCCGGCATGGATCACCTCGCTGCTGCGTGACGACGTGCCGTTCCCGATGATGGCCTCCTTCTCCAAGAGAAGGACCTGGACGCCGCGGAGCGCCAAAGCACGGGCGATGGCGAGGCCGATCACGCCGGCGCCGACCACGACCGCTTCAACTTTGAACATCGTTCCGTTCCCGAACGCATCCTAGAGCGCTATCGCCTGAGATTGAATCGCGACAGCGCTCCAGGATTTTGTTTGATGGAGGTTTAGCCACTCGGCGCCGTCACGGTGACGAAAGGGTGGTGAGCGACCGGGCATAGCCCAAGCGAGCGAACGCATCAAGCATGGCAGGGCGGGGGCGCAGCCGCATGCGATTCCCGCGCAAAGCCAAGGAGGTCGGGGCGGCCGCTGTTGCAACCCCGCGACAACTTGATTATTACGTCGGCTCAGGCCCGGCCGACTACCGACGAAAACGCGGAGCGCGGGCCTCTCAAACCCATGGCGGACAGAGTGAGTGAGAAGCGCTTCCGGTTCGTTCTTCCGCAATCTCCGGAAGATCTCGCGGGCGCGCTGCCAAAAGACTATGTCGCCATGCGCTTCCAGCGGAGACCGCCAGGCATCTCACCTTTGGACAAGGGTGTGCTTCGTCGAGACCGCAAGAGCGCTAGGGAAAGGCAAGGTGGGGAAGGTGCGGGCCATTCTTCTTGCGCTCGTGCACGGCTATAGCAACCGATCCGGAAATCAAAATGCCGCATTCGTATGGTTGAGTTGCCCCGTGGGCGCGGGTTTGGGTTGATGGAATGCGGACCCGTGAAAGTTGCCGCGCAGAGGCTTGGATGGGACCGTTTGGAGCAAGTGTGATCGGGAACTCATGTCGGTCTTGTATTTGCTCACATCCCCTTTCAGGAAGTTGCGACGCTGAAGGCTGCGTTCAATGGCGAGATGCTAAATCTCTGTCCGCGGAAGGTGCCGGGCACGCCGTTCCCGCCGCAGCTGTTTGGCTTCCACAACATTCTCGACCTGCGGGCGTTGGAAAAGAAGTGCCGGCTGAACCATTTGTACTTTTCGGTCCTCTATTTTTTCCGGTCCTCAATTTTCTCCGCAATCCAGTTGTCTATACGGTCGTGGCAAGTCTCGCGAACAGGAGAAAGGCGTCTAATATCCGAGGCCTCAATTCGCTTCACCGTGTCGTCGTCACCAACGAGCGGGATGCGGGCATCCTCAAATCGTGGGGGCTGTCGAATGCCGCGATCGTCCCTCCCGGTATCGACGTCTCGCGCGTCGTGCCGGATGCTTTGCCGATGAAGGACGAGGTGACGGTGTTGATGGCGTCGGCGCCGTGGGTGGTGGAGGAGCAGTTCGACACGAAGGGGGTCGACGTCCTGCTCGATGCGGTCGCAAGCGTGTCTACGCTCAGGCTGATCCTCCTTTGGCGCGGGTTCTTGCTGAAGGAGCTTCTCGAGCGCATCGACCGGCGCGGTATCGGCGACCGGGTCGAGGTCGTCAGCCACCATGTGAACGTCAACCATTATCTCAAAAGGACGCATGCGGCCGTCTTGCTGGCCAAGCGCGGCGATATCGTCAACGCCTATCCTCATTCCTTGATTGCATCGCTTCTTGCAGGGAAGCCAGTGATTCTCACCGACGCCTTGCCGATGGCCGACTACGTTCGGCATAACCGATGTGGAATTGTGGTCGATGAGGTTCGCACCGGCCCTTTCATCGCCGCCGTCGAAGCCCTAAAGAGCCGCTATGGCGAGCTTGCGCGCAACGCGAGGAGGATCGATTCGCGTGCGTTTTCCGAACAGGCGATGATAGAAGGATATCGCGATCTCTACAGGCTCGGGGTGACATGACGACGGTCTCGAGCTAGCCCGCGACCGAGATCACCGCATCCATGCGAACCGCCGCCTGAGCGCCCATCTCCGCACATAGAGAGATTTGAGCCGCTGATAGGCGCCGAAGCGTTGAAAGCCATCGAGCGCCTTCGATCCAGAGGCAAGCTTGAGGATGCCGTGAAGCTCGGCGCGGTTGCGCTGGAAATACTCCCGGCCGAAGGACGGCACGGCGTGGTTGTCGCAAGCCAAGAAGGCGCGGTCCATCGCCTCCGGCAGGACGGAGGCGGCGCGATCGAGGAAGTCCTTAAGGGGACCCGCCAGCTCCGAGACCATGACGCCGCGGCCATGATCCATGATGGCGTCGCGGTCTCGCATGTGCAGAGCGTCGAGAACCTCCTCCTCATAGTCGCGCAAGGGAAGGCGGCGCGAGATCCCGCCGCTGCGCCTAAGCTGCCGCCTCCCTCGGCCTCCTTGCTTCTTCTCGAAGGTCTCCGGATCGTAGAGATTCGGGTCGGCACCGAGAAAGCGGAGGGCGTTCAACGTGGCCCGCGGGAAGCGGTCTAATCCGTACTCGTAGGGAAAGACGAAAACGTCCTTGTCCAAGCCGAGACAGGCCTCGATGCAACAAAAAAGCTCGAGCAAGCCGAACAGGCCGACCTGGCCTGCCGGCCACTGCCCTCGCTCGCTATCGAGCTCCCGGCGATTCCAGGATTGCATGAAACCGTATGGGCTGCGGTATATCCATATGTTCTTGAGGGCAGGGATCTCTCTGTTGATGCGGTCGAGGGCGAAATAGTAGCGCGGGAGCTTGTTGCCGGCATGCGAGATCTCTCCCTTCAGGGCGAGATCACCGGCGATGTCCTCGATCTTGCCGAGGTCGCGCCGGTCGCGGATGTTGCTGGCATCGAGAAACGAGTCCGGGAAGGTGAGGCGTGAATGATCGGTGCTGAAGTGGAAACGCTCCATGGCGCAAAAGACGTGGGGATGCAGGTTCAAGGCCCTGACGAGGGCCTTGGTGCCGCTGCGGGGCACCCCAAAAACAATAAAATCGAGCTGTCGGGCCATCGCTTTCGCCATGTATCGGACATAAACAGGCCTCCGATGATAGAAAATTTTGCTAGAGGCCGTAAGCGCTGACCGGGAGCGCCCGAGCACAAGGGGATTGGCAGAGACGATGCTGGCGGAGCTACGCGAGGCGGTCCGGGGCACCCTCCCACCCAAATTCGTGCACGCCTACCGGGTGGTGCGACACACCATGCTGTGGCCATGCGAGCAGGAGATGGTGACCGCGAGACAGTTTCTCGCCCCTGACAAGGTCGCGGTCGATGTCGGCGCCAATGTCGGGCTGTTCACCGCCGTCCTCGCCCGGCGCTCCAAGAAGGTCGTTGCCTTCGAGCCCAATCCCGCTTGCGCGCAGCACCTCTTGGCGGTGGCGCCGCGGAACTGTGAGATCATCGCCAAGGCGGTTTCCGACCGGGAGGGGACGACCCTCCTCCGCGTTCCGTTGTGTCGGGGCGTCCCCATGCATGCGCTGAGCACGATCGAAGCGGCGAACCGCTACGGCACCGAGACCCGGGCCACGGGCTTCGTCACACATTCCGTCGAAACGGTCACGCTCGACCAGACCCTGCTTCTGTCCCCAGCCGGCGAGCGTGTGGCGTTCATCAATATCGACGCCGAGGGCCACGAATTCGCCGTGCTCCGCGGAGGCGAGGGTCTGATCGCCGCGCACCGGCCTGCGCTCCTGGTCGAGCTCGAATATCGTCATGGTGCGGCGGTGGCGGAGGTCTTCGACTGGTTGCGGGCACGCGCCTATGTTCCGCGCGCCCTCATCGACGGACGCCGTCTTGCTCCCATCGACTCCGCGCGCCTTCGCGATTTGCAGGACGAGGAGCGCCTCGCCCGCCTCCTTGCCGGCAATCGCCACTCGGGATACGTCAACAACATCTTCTTTCTGCCTGAAGCCTAGAGCGCTGTCGGCTGGAAACTGAAATGCAATAGCGCTCCAGCTTTTGTTGAGCATGATCTTTTCGGGAAGCCGGTTCCCACTCTTCCGGAGTCATGCTCAAGGGGCAGTTCTACGCAAGGACCGCATTGGCAAAGCTTGTCTATATCGGAGGTTTCGGCCGCAGCGGCTCGACCCTGCTTGAATACCTTCTCACAAGGCACCGGGAGGTCGTCGCTTGCGGCGAAGTTGCGCGGCATCTCCGAAGATTCGGCACGCGGAAAGTCTGCACCTGCGGCCGGCCTATGCGGGAGTGCCCCATTTGGGCGCCCTTCCAGCATGAGTCGGGAAGATTGGAGGACCTCCGCCACGAGCAGCTGGCGTTGGCCCTGCTCGACCATGTTTCTGGCGACTACGCGGTCATGGTGGACTCGTCGAAGACGGCATGGGGCTCCTCGCTAACGCCGCTCAGGATATCGCGGAAGCTTGGCGAGGATTTCTTCCTCGTCCATCTCGTGCGCGACCCGAGAGCCGTATGCTGGTCCACCATGCGGGCGCCGTGGCGACTAAAGACGACCCGCGGGAAGGGCCGTGTAAGACTCCGCCAAAAGAGCCGTCGCGGCACGTCCCCCGTCGTCCGCTGCCTCCGCACCGCCATCGGCTGGACCACGGCCAATCTCGCTTGCGAGATATTCGGCTGGCTGCATCGTGACCGCTATCTGCGGGTCCGCTACGAGGACATTGCCCACGCTCCGCTGAAGGCGGTCGAGCAGGTGCTCGGCAGGGTCTTGCTTCAGGCACCCTCGAACTTCAATGGCGCCGAAGCGGGCGACAACCGCCATCAGCTCTACGGTAATGCCATGCGCTTCAAGCCCTTGGCGCTCGCGAACATCAAAGAGGATGTCGCGTGGAAAACCGCGATGCCCAGAGGCTACCGCCGGCTGGTCGCGGGCCTCTGCCGGCCCCTTTGCCTAAGATATGGCTATCCCATGCAAGCCGATCGGGCGGCGGAGTCACGCCGATAGGCGAGGCCCCAGCAGCGCGAGCGCGACGGCGAGGCGAGCAGAGCTCACTGAATGACCGTCGCGAGGCCCGCCCCCTCGAGCATGTGCCCGAGGATGAGGCTCGCTACGATCAGGGAGCCGATCAACAAGAGTTCAGCCTTGAGGGTCATGTCGGGAGCCTTAGATGATTCCCAATGTGTCGTGCCTGAAGTTAAGAACTTCTTACTCTCGTCGAAGTTCCCCCGCCTCGTCACGGAAGGCGCACAAGCGCCTGGCCCGAGGAGACGAATTCAAAGGCCGCTAAATCCGCCCGTGGCTGACGCTGGGCGGCAGAATGCCCTTCAGATCGTAAATGAGACCGCCCGGCGCGAGCAGCGCCTTGATCCCGGCCTCGCCCATTTGCGTGATCGGCGCGTGCTTCACGGCGAGGATGATGGCGTCGAACGGCCCCTTGGGCAGCTCGTTGGTGAGGGCGAGCCCATATTCGTGCCTGGCCAGCGCGGCATCAGCCATGGGGTCGTAGATCACCACCTCGGCCACGAAATCGCCAAGCGTGCGCACGAGATCGACCACCTTGGTATTGCGCGTATCCGGCACGTTCTCCTTGAAGGTGAAGCCCATCACCAGGACGCGCGCGCCATCGATGCTCTGCTTGCGCTTGAGCATGGTCTTGATCACGTCGTTGGCGACGAACGCCGCCATGCCGTCGTTGATGCGGCGCCCGGCGAGGATCATTTGCGGGTGGAAGCCGATCGATTCGGCCTTGTAGGTCAGATAATAGGGGTCGACCCCGATGCAGTGACCGCCGACGAGACCCGGGCGGAAGGGCTGGAAGTTCCATTTGGTGCCTGCCGCCTCCAGCACCTCGCGTGTCTCCAGCCCCATCTCCTTGAACAGCATGGCGAGCTCGTTGATGAGGGCGATGTTGACGTCGCGCTGGATGTTCTCGATGACCTTGGCGGCCTCGGCGATGCGGATCGAGCTTGCGCGGTGCGTCCCTGCCGTGATGACCGTGGCGTAGAGGGCATCGATCAGATCGGCGGCTTCGGGCGTGGAGCCAGAGGTCACCTTGACGATGTCGGGGAGCCGGTGCGTCTTGTCGCCGGGGTTGATGCGCTCGGGGGAATAGCCTGCGAAAAAATCCCGGTTGAAGGTAAGCCCCGAAGCCTTCTCGAGCTCCGGCACGCAGACCTCCTCAGTCGCGCCTGGATAGACGGTCGATTCATAGACGACGATATTGCCGGGAGTGAGAGCTGCTCCCACAACGCGGCTCGCGCCGATGAGCGCGCTGAGGTCCGGGCGCTTGGCCTGATCGACTGGGGTCGGGACGGTGACGATGAAGAAGTTCGACTGCCTGAGGCTCTCCGGCTCGGCCGAGTAGGCGATGCCCGCGGCCCGCGCGAATTCCTCCTCGGTGACCTCGCGGGTACGATCGATGCCGCGGGAAAGCTCCGCGACGCGCGCTCTGTCGATGTCGAAACCGAGCACCGGGAAATGCCGCGACAGATAAACCGCAAGCGGCAAGCCGACATAGCCAAGGCCGACAATGCCGATACGGATGTCGGCCAGGACAGGCAGGTTCATCGCTCCTCCACGCTTGAAAGCAAAGACGGACGGCGGCGGTGTTCTCGCAAGTTGAGCCAGAGCTTGGCCGCGAGACTTGCGGCGCGGAAGGTAGCTTGGGTCGCGCGTTGTTAGCCTTTGCCAGGGGCGAAGTCCAGGAACCTGCCATGCTATAGACAGGGCCCGCACTTCAAGCCGGAGGCCGTCATGCTTGTCGGTGTCCCCAAAGAGACCAAGGACCACGAATATCGCGTCAGCGTGATCCCCGCGACCGCCGAGGAGCTCGTCCTCAGAGGTCACCGCGTGCTGGTCGAGAGGGGTGCTGGCGCAGGCGCCGGTCTTGCCGATGCGGCTTACGAGGCTGCCGGGGCCGAGATCGTGGCAAGCGCGGACGAGGTGTTCGATCGCGCCGAGCTCATCGTCAAGGTCAAGGAGCCGCTGGCGGCCGAGCGCAAGAGGCTGAAACGCGGCCAGGTCCTCTTCACCTATCTGCATCTTGCCGCCGACCGGCAGCAGACCGAGGACCTCATCGCCTCGGGCGTCACGGCCATCGCCTATGAGACGGTGACCGGACCGGGCGGGACCTTGCCGCTGCTCATGCCGATGTCGGAGGTGGCAGGCCGCATGGCGCCGCAGGTCGGCGCCTATTGCCTGGAGAAAGTGGTGGGCGGCCGCGGCGTGCTCCTTGGCGGCTTGCCGGGCGTTCCTCCAGGCGACGTGCTCATCCTCGGGAGCGGCGTCGTCGCCACCAACGCCGCGCTCATCGCCATCGGGCTCGGCGCCGACGTGATCATGGCGGGCGAAAACATGGATCAGCTTCGCCAGGCGACTGCAAGGTTCGGGTCGCGGCTCCGCACCGTCTTCTCCACGCGGCAGAGCGTTGAGACTTTATGCCGCCGCGTCGATCTCGTCATTGGAGCCGTGCTGGTGCCGGGCGCTGCCGCACCGAAACTCATCTCGGCCGAAACGGTGAAGGCGATGAAGCCGGGCGCCGTCATCGTCGATGTCTCGATCGATCAGGGGGGCATGGCGGAGACCTCGCGGCCCACGACCCATTCCCACCCGACCTACATCGTCGATGAGGTGGTGCATTACTGCGTCACCAACATGCCGGGTGCGGTCGCCCGCACTTCGACCTTCGCGCTCAGCAACGTGACGGCGCCCTATGTGCTCCTGATCGCCGACAAGGGCTTTGCGCGCGCGCTGCTGGAGCACCCCCATCTCCGTGAGGGGCTCAACATTCACGACGGCGAGGTAACACACAAGGCCGTGGCCGAAGCACTTCACCTGCCTTACGTGCCGGCGAGCGAGGCGCTCAAGGGCTGAGGGCTAGTCGTTGTCGCCGCAATTGTCGCGGGCGGGCTTGGACGGCCAGACGCACACGCTCACAAAGGTTTGCCCCGCGGGGCCGCCGGCATTCACCGACAGATATTTGGGTCCGTTGGTGGCCTGGAGTCCGGCGCCGCCGCCATAGGAGGAGCCGCCGCCGCCGCCGCCGGTCACGGTCCAGCCGGCATCAGACAGAGCCTGCTTATAGGAGGCGATCACGCCGCCGGGGTTCGTCGAGGTCGAATAGCGTGCCAGCTGTCCGCCCGATGAGATGGCTTGCGTGCCGAGGGACTTGCTGTTTGGCGGTGTGGGAACGCCGTTCATGAGATCATCGCCGGTCGCCGCGATGACGGCGGACGACATCACGAGGAGGCTCGGTACTAGGACCGCAAGGAACAGTCTACGCATTTCGGGAGACTCCTTCAGAGGGGCAAATGGGGCAGGGAGTGCGAAGGTTAGCGGCAACTGGTAAACGAACGGCAGCGGGGGCAGCCAAGTATGCCGCTTGCTTAACAAGTCCTTGAGACAATAGCCTTTGCGCCGGCGGCGCGGCGGAGGGCACCGAACCAAGGTACCCGCGACGGACGTTCTGCTGTAATCTCTCTCCCACGCAAACGTCAGAGGAGGCGGCCATGCGCAGAAATTATGATCGCGGCTTCGCCAGTCTCGCCGTCATGGCGCTGGTTCTCATCGCCTTGCCCGGGCCGGCGGCCGCGCGCATTCAGTGCCAAGGGAATTTCCAGATCAGCAAATACGGGCCGATCGCAACGCCTTATTGCGAGGAGGAGCAGATCGCGCACGTGGCGCAGAGCTATGGCTGGAAGGTCACGGCATCGGAGGTCCACAATAACCCTCTCAAGAAGGTCTATGTCTGTCAGGTCCTTGGTTACGATAACCGGCTGAAGGGGTCTTGTGCCGGCTATGGACCCGACAGTTACGGGCCAGTCCATTAGGGTCCTGGGCTCGGCCGCCGGAGCTAGGAGCCAGCCACGTTACGTGCTGGGTCACAGCGAAAGCGGGATGCTCTGCGGAAAGCGGAACACATTGGCGGGATCGTATTTGCGCTTGATCTCGACCAGGCGCTCGAGGTTCGCGCCGTAATAGGCGCGGAGATAGTTGGTCTCGGCCTCGTCGACGAAATTCTGAAAGCTCTCGCCGGAGGTGAACGGCTGCGTGGCTTCGTGGAACGCGTCGAGCCAAGTCTGGTTCGCCGCCACGGTGGCCGCGTCGTCCTCTTCCGTCCAGTCGAGGTCGATGCTGCTCAGCATCAGCGCCTTGCGGTGCACGAAGGCGGTGGCATCGGGGGGCACCGCCGCCACCGCGCCGCCGGTCAGGAACATCTTCCAGACGGCGCCGCCATGGGTCGAAGGCCAGCGCCGCAGAAAATCGAGGATGGTGCGGGCGCCGTCGGGCGGAACCGGACGAAAGATATAGCGCGAGCGCTCGTGCGAATATTCCGGCGGTCCCTCCTCGGAGAGGAACTCCTGAGAGTGCCAATAGGGCAGCGTGCTGATGTCCGCTCTGCTGGGCTTGCCGATCCGATAGAGCGGTGCCAGCAGAGCGGCGAGCTCGTCTTGGGTCCCCGCGAGCTGTCCGAGCAATTCCAGCCGCACTTCTCGGCCGGCGTCGGCGAGGAGCTTGCAGCCGAGCCGGTCGGGAGTGGCCGGCAGGAGGTCGAGCGCCGCCGGCAGGACGTCATCCACACGAACGGTCCAGGCAAGCTGGAAGACGGTCACGACATCGACG
>JBGQMX010000100.1:0-12126 GCA_041500805.1 Methyloceanibacter sp. | reverse complement strand
GGGTCAGAATCCGGTAATTTGCTTTAGTCGGTATAAGGCTTCGAGCGCCTCCTTGGGCGTCATGGCGTCGGGGGAAAGCGCGGCCACAGCCTGTTCGAGCCGCGAGGCCGTCTCGGGCTCAAGGGCAGCGGCTCCCTTAGCCGCCCTGAACAGCGGCAGGTCGGAGGCCAAGTCGGCCGGTTTCGGCCGCCCGTCGGCTTTCTCCAAAGCGCTCAACACCTCGCCGGCCCGCGTCAAGACAGGACCCGGAAGCCCGGCAAGCTTGGCCACGTGAATGCCATAGGAGCGGTCGGCCGCCCCCTGCACCACGCGGTAGAGGAACACGATCTCGTCGCGCCATTCCTTCACCTCGACAGTGGCATTGGCGGCATGGGCGAGCTTCTCGGCGAGCGCGGTCAGCTCATGATAGTGGGTCGCGAACAGGACGCGGGAGCGGTTCACCTCATGCAGATATTCGAGCGTAGCCCAGGCGATGGACAGCCCGTCGAAGGTCGCCGTGCCCCGCCCGATCTCGTCGAGCACGACGAAGGAGCGGTCGCTTGCCTGATTGAGGATCGAGGCCGTCTCCACCATCTCGACCATGAAGGTCGAGCGGCCGCGGGCGAGATCGTCGGCAGCGCCCACACGGCTGAACAGGCGGTCGACGATGCCGATATGAGCGCTCCGCGCCGGCACGAATGACCCCGACTGCGCCAGCACGACGATCAGCGCGTTCTGGCGGAGGAAGGTCGACTTGCCTCCCATATTGGGGCCGGTCACCACGAGGATGCGTGTGCCGGCGCCGGAGGCTTCGTCGCCGAGCCGGCAATCGTTGCCGACGAAGCTCGTGCCGTCGGTGCGCCGCAAGGTCTGCTCGACCATCGGGTGGCGGCCCTCCTCGACGGCAAAGACGAGGCTTAGGTCGATCTTGGGGCGAACATAGAGCTGCTCTACGGCAAGCTCGGCGAGCCCCGCATAATGGTCAAGCTCGGCCAAGGCGGCGCTCGCCGCCGACAGCGCCCTTTGCTCGGCGAGCACTTCCTGGCTCAGCCTGGCGAAGAGATCGAGCTCGAGCATAAGCGCCCGGTCGGCGGCTTGCGTGATGCGCGCCTCGAGCGCGGCAAGCTCGGGCGTCGAGAAGCGGATGACATTGGCGAGCGTTTGGCGGTGGATGAAGGTCTCGACATGCGGGGACTTGCCCAACACCGCGCCGTGGGTCGCCGTCACCTCGACGAAATAGCCGAGCACGTTGTTGTGGCGCACCTTCAGCGACTTGACGGCGGTCGCATCCGCATAAGTCGCCTGCAAGCCGGCGATGACCTGGCGGCTTCCGTCGCGCAAGCTCCGATGCTCGTCGAGATCCTTGCTGAAGCCGTCGCCGATGAAGCCTCCGTCGCGGGCATCGACCGGAAGGCTGTCGGCGAGCGCTGCCGATAGAGCCGTTTCGATCCCGGCAGGTGCCGATTCGAGGCGCTCGACGATGCCTGCAAGCTCCTGCGGCAGGCCGAGAGCAGCCCCGGCGTGGGCGAGGCTTGCCGCAAGGGCGTGCGCCGAGGCAATGGCATCGCGCACGGCGCCAAGATCGCGGGGGCCGCCTCGCCCAAGCGCAAGCCGGCCGAGTGCGCGGGCAAGATCGGGCGCCGCCTTCAACTCCTCTCGAAGCGCCTGGCGCAGGCGCGGCTCTTCGGTGAGATAGGAAACGGCATCGAGGCGCGCATTCACCGCCGCCTGATCGGTCAAGGGGCTTCCGAGCCGGCTGGCGAGCTCGCGCGCGCCGGCCGCCGTGACGGTGCGGTCGATGGCCCCGAGCAGACTTCCGGCGCGGGCGCCCTGGTTCGAGCGGACAAGCTCGAGATTTGCGCGGGTGGCGGCATCGATGACGAGCAGGCTGCCGGCGCTCTCTTTGCGCGGGGGCCGCAGGAGCGGCGCTTTGCCGACCTGGGTGATCTCCACATAAGTGAGCAGCCCGCCAAGGGCGGCGAGCTCCGGCTTGGTGAACTCGCCGAAGGCGTCGAGCGCGGCGACGCCGAGACGGTTCTTCAGCGCCCGCTCGCCGCGAACGGAATCGAAATGGGCGCGGGGGCACGGGGTCAGCGCGGCACCCGCCTCCTCGATCAGGCGGCGAAGCTCGGTAACCCCCGCGATGTCGTCGCCGACCAGCACCTCGCCGGGCTTGAGCCGCGCAAGCTCGCCGGCAAGATCGCTCAAGCGCACCGAGGAAGCGATCAGCTCGCCGGTCGAGATATCGAGGGAGGCGAGCGCGTAAGCGGGCTCGCTGCCCTCCTTCCCGGGCGCGCGGAACAACGCCGTGAGAAAATTGTGGGAGCGCGCGTCGAGCAGGGTTTCCTCGGTGAGGGTGCCCGGCGTGACGAGGCGCACCACGTCGCGCCGCACCACGGATTTCGGTCCGCGCTTTCTCGCTGCGGCCGGGTCCTCGATCTGCTCGCAGACCGCGACCCGGTGGCCCTGGGCGATGAGACGCTGGAGGTAATCGTCGGCGGCAACGACCGGCACGCCGCACATGGGAATGTCGATGCCCAGATGCTTGCCGCGCTTGGTGAGAGCGATGCCGAGAGTGCGTGAGGCCAACTCGGCGTCCTCGAAGAACAGCTCGTAGAAATCACCCATGCGGTAGAAGAGGAGGCAGTCGGCATTGGCCGACTTAATCTCCAGATATTGGGCGATCATGGGGGTGGCGAGAGGCGCCTCGTCGCTGCGGGCGGCGCTTGTCCCGCCGGTCCCCGTGGCGCCAGCGTCTCCGGCCCTCGTCTCCAGATCGGCCATGGTCAAGGGTGGTAGCTTCTCCTCATCCCCCGCACAAGGCCACCCCGTTGCCGAGCTCTGGAAAGGACTTTTCCGTAGCTTGACCGTCCTCTAGGGTGCGCCCGGCTTGGCATAAGGAGACTTCGTCATCATCCGTCCGTCCAAACGCGCCCCCGACGCGCTTCGTCCCATCAGCTTCGAGCGCGCTTTGTCACGCCATGCCGAAGGGTCCTGCCTCGTCCGCTTCGGCGATACCCATGTGCTGTGCACGGCGACCGCGGGCGAGCCCGTGCCGCCATGGCTCAAAGGCTCGGGCCGCGGCTGGGTCACCGCGGAATACGGCATGCTGCCGCGCGCCACCACCGAGCGAACGCGACGGGAGGCGGCGGTCGGAAAGCAATCGGGCCGCACCCAGGAGATCCAGCGCCTGATCGGCCGCTCGCTCCGCGCCGTCACCGATCTTGCCGCGCTCGGCGAGAAGCAGATCATCGTCGATTGCGACGTGCTCCAGGCCGACGGCGGCACGCGCACCGCGTCGATCACCGGCGCCTGGGTCGCGCTGCATGATGCGATTGCCTGGATGAAGGCGCGCAACATGATCAAGAACGAGGCGTTGCGCGATCACGTCGCCGCCGTGTCCTGCGGGCTTTATGGCGGCGAGGCGATCCTCGATCTCGACTATGCCGAGGACTCGGAGGCGCAAGCCGACGCGAATTTCGTGATGACCGGGTCCGGCGGCATCGTCGAGGTGCAGGGCACTGCCGAGACGGAGCCTTTCAGCCAGGAGAAGTTCGACCAGCTGATGGCGCTTGCCCGAAGCGGCATCGCCGACCTCGTGCAATTGCAGAAGATCACCGTCGCTTAAGCCATGATGGGCGACCTCAAGCGCGGCGACAGGATCGTCATCGCGACCCACAACGAGGGCAAGGCGAGGGAGCTCGCCGAGCTTTTTGCGCCACTCGGCATCGAGACCGTCTCGGCGGGTGCGCTTCACCTGTCCGAGCCGGAGGAAATCGGCGAGAGCTTCGCCGAGAACGCCAAGATCAAAGCCGAAGCTGCGGCGGCGGCCTCTAGCATGCTGGCGATCGCCGACGATTCGGGGCTCGAGGTCGCAGCCCTAGGCGGGGAGCCCGGCATGCACTCGGCGCGCTGGGGCGGACCCAACAAGGATTTTCGTCTCGCCATGGAGCGCGTCAATCGCGAGCTTGAGGCGAGCGGCGTGCCCGACCGACGCGCCAATTTCACCTGTGCGCTCGCTCTTGCACAGCCGGCCGGCAAGACGCTGGTCTTCACGGGCAAGGTCGATGGGACGCTTGTCTGGCCGCCACGCGGGACCAGGGGTTTCGGCTATGATCCGATCTTCTTGCCCGACGGCTATACCGAGACCTTCGGCGAGATGGACCCCGCTCTCAAGAACGACCTGTCGCATCGCATGCGCGCCTTCGAGAAGCTGATACTTGGGACTTATGCCGATAATGAATAAGCCCCTGACCCCTCACCCTCCCACCGCCAGAGGCGGTGGGCCCCTCCCTCTCCCACAGGGGGAGAGGGGTTGCTGTGGCGCCGCTGCGAGTCCCATCCCCTCTCCCCTCGTGGGAGAGGGTGGCGGCCCCGACCTTGAGTCGGGGGCGCCGGGTGAGGGGGCGTTGCTGGGCGCTGGCCTGGCGAGGAGAACCGAGGAGCCGTTCGGGGTTTATGTGCATTGGCCGTTCTGCCGTGCCAAATGCCCCTATTGCGACTTCAACTCCCATGTCCGCCATGGCGGCGTCGACGAGGCGAGGTTCCTGGCCGCCTATCTCAGGGAACTCGAGCACTTCGCTTCGCTTGCACCTCAGCGGAGGGTGACAAGCATCTTCTTCGGCGGCGGCACGCCGTCGCTGATGGGAGCCGGCATCGTCGAGGCGATCATCGATGCCATCGCCGGCCATTGGAGCTTGGAGCCCAACGCCGAGATCACGCTCGAGGCCAATCCGACCAGCGTCGAGGCCGAGCGCTTTGCGGGCTACCGCGCCGCAGGCGTCAACCGGCTCTCGCTCGGCGTGCAGGCGCTCGATGATGCGAGCCTGAAAGCCCTCGGGCGTCAGCACTCGGCACAAGAAGCACTTTCCGCGCTCGCCCTTGCCAAGCGCCATTTCGACCGGGTGTCGTTCGACCTGATTTATGCGCGCGAAGGGCAAACGGCGCGAGCCTGGGCCGAGGAGCTGAGGCACGCGCTCGGCTACGCCGCAGACCACCTCTCGCTCTATCAGCTCACCATCGAGGAGGGCACGCCGTTCGCCGCGCGTCACGAAGCTGGCACGCTGCACATCCCCAACGGTGCGCGGGCGCGCGCGCTCTATCTGCTCACCCAGGAGCTCTGCGAGGCGGCAGGCCTTCCGGCCTATGAGGTCTCAAACCATGCCCGGTCAGGATCGGAATCGCGCCACAATCTCCTTTATTGGCGCGGGCACGACTATGCGGGGATCGGGCCCGGCGCCCATAGCCGCATCAGCGCGAGCGGCACCAAGCGCGCGCTGTCGGCGATCAAGTCGCCGGAAGGCTGGCTCGCGAAGGTCGAGGCTCGTGGCCATGGCCTCGCGAGCGAGGAGACCTTGAGCGCCGAGGAGGCCGCCGACGAATATCTGCTGATGGCGTTGCGTCTCAGCGAGGGTCTCGACCTCGCGCAGCTCGCCGCCATCGACGGGCGCGTTATCGACGAGGAGCGCGTCAATGCGCTTGAGAGCCAAGGCCTCATCACGCGCAAAGGCGGCCGGCTTGCCGCCACGCCTAAGGGGCGCCTCGTGCTGAACCGGCTGATCCTCGAGCTTGCCGCTTAAGCTCAGTATGACGACGCCGTGGCGAAGGAGCTCGGCGCGGGGTCGATGACGACCGGGCCCCCTTCGCGCACTTCGAGAATGGCAAGGCCGCGCTCGCATGTTCCGTCGGGCAGCAGGCGGAAGAGCCCATCGACCCCGGCAAAGCCGCTTGCGCGCGTGAGCTGCGCACTCGCGTAACGCTCGCCTTGCGGATTCTGCGACAGCGACACCGCAAGGCTCACGGCGTCGTAGGCAAGGCTCGCGAGCCGCGGCGGTACGGCGCCATAGGTCTTGGCGTAGCGCTGGGTGAAGCTGCTCCAGCCCTTGGGATCGGGGGCCGGATACCAGCCGCCGACCAGCGCCTTCTCGCCGCCGATATTTGGATAATCCCACTGCCCCGTGCCGATGAACTGAACGCGCGCGCTGGTGAGATCGGCAGAGGCAAGGAGCGGCGCGAGCGACGGAAGCTCATCGCGGCCCGCCGGCAGGAACAGCGCATCGGCCTGCTGGCCGGCCGCGATCGCATTGGCGATCTGCCTCACCGGCCCGAGCATGGCGTTGGAGTCGTCGGGCGGGAAGGTCGCGCGCACGGCCGCCTGGCCGCCGCCCGCGGACACGGCCTTGGCGAAGGCGGCCTCCGCGATCCTGCCATAAGGGGACTGGGGGACGAGCTCGGCGAAATTGCGCTTTCCCTTCGACATGGTGAAGGAGACGATGCGCGGCACGTCGCGCCCGGCAAGGAAGCTCAAGAGATAGACGCCGTTGCCGGCGACCTTCTCATCGCTCGAGAAGGCGATCATCGGAACGCCGGCCTGGCGCGCCACGGGGGCGGCGCCCGAGACCTCCTGGGCAAAGAGAGGCCCGATGATCAGCTCGGCGCCGTCATGGATGGCGCTCTCGGCCGCCGCGCGCGCGCCCTCGGGCGTGCCTTTGGTGTCCTTGGGAACGAGCGAGACATTGGGATTGTCGAAATCGAAGAGCGCAAGCTCGGCCGCCTGTTTCAGCGCCTTGGCGATGGCGGGCGTCGAGCCCGACGCCGTTATGGGAAGGAGCAGCGCCACCTTCACCGCGCCGGTAGAGCCGGTAATGCCCGGGCTGCTGGGTCCACCTCCGCCACCGCCCGGCGCACCGCAGGCCGTAAGCACAGCCGCCACGGCGAGCGTCGCCAGCAGCAGTCTCATGGCACCGAGATGATGGTCGATGCTGAAGGTGAGCCACATGGCCCCTGTGCTCCAAGGTCCTTGCGCCTCAGAGGTGCGAGCCCTGGTCCTCGGCAGCAGCTGCAATGACCCGCTCCTCCGCTTGGGTCCAAGACCGTCAAGCCGTTTGAGGAAGCTTGCCCGCGACTATGGCTCAATCGTGATGGACGAAGACTGACTATATCACGTAACGTTTTGACGCCTAGGGCTTGGCCGCCGGCTCGAGGGCGCAAGCCAAGTCATTGGAGCGGGCCTAAAAACGCGGGCTACGCGCGTGCAAGACCATCGCGACGACGAGCGGGCTGCGGGTGCCACGCCAAGAACGGTTCAGCGCGCGAGCGAGGTGATTCGCGAGCTCTTGGAGCGGCCGTTGCCGCCCGGCCTCTATCTCGTGGCGACGCCGATCGGCAATCTCGCCGACGTCTCGCTTCGCGCTCTCTCCATCCTGGCCCGCGCCGACCTGATCGCCGCCGAGGACACGCGCCACAGCCAGAAGCTGCTCACCCATTTCGGCATCAGGGCCAAGCTCACGCCCTATCACGAGCATAATGCCGAGCGCGAGAGGCCGCGGCTGCTCGCTCACATCAAGGCCGATCGTTCGGTGGCGCTCGTCTCCGATGCCGGAACGCCGCTCATCTCCGATCCGGGCTACAAGCTCGTGCGCGCAGCCTTGGACGAAGGCCTCCTGGTGACGAGCATCCCGGGCCCCTCGGCGGCACTCGCCGCTTTGACCAGTGCAGGACTGCCGACCGACACTTTCCTCTTTGCCGGCTTCCTGCCGCCGAAATCGGGTGCGCGCCGGACGCGCCTTGCGGAGCTTGCGACCGTGCCGGCGACGCTTGTCATTTTCGAAACGGGGCCGCGCCTCGCCAACAGCCTTGCCGACATGGCGGAAGTGCTGGGTCCGCGCGAGGCTGCCATCGCCAAGGAGCTCACCAAGCTGCACGAGAGCGTGACGCGCGGCACCCTCGACCGGCTTGCCGGCGGGCTTGAGGGTAGCGAGACGTTGAAGGGCGAGTTCGTCGTGGTGGTGGCGCCGCCTGGGGAGGACGAGGCCGAGATCAGCGACGAGAAGATCATCGAGCAGCTCAAGAAGGCGCTTAAGGTGGAAAGCTTCCGCGACGCCGTGCGCTCCGTCGCCGAAGTGCTGCAAGTGAAGCGCGCCCGCGTCTACGAGCTCGGGCTCACGCTCGACCGCAAGCGCGATTGACCTATGAGGGCCGCGCGGGCAAAAGCCTATCGCAGCGGGCTCTTCGCCGAGACTCTTGCCGCGCTGCTCCTCCGCCTCAAGGGCCACCGCGTCGTGGCGCGACGCTACAAGACCCCGGTGGGCGAGATCGATCTCGTGGCGCTCAAGGGCAAGCGGCTCGCCTTTATCGAGGTGAAGCGGCGGAGGACGGCGGAGGACGCGGCCTGGACGCTCACCGCCAAGCAACGGCGGCGCATCGTCAGGGCCGCGCAATATTGGCTCGCCGGCCACCCGGACTTCGCCGGCCACGACATCGCCTTCGACGTGGTGCTGGCCGCGCCCTGGACCTGGCCGCGCTATATCGCGAACGCCTTTCCCGTTTGACGCCCCGCAATTCCCCTTTAGCGAGACTCTGCCTATAAGGGGCGCCATGGCTCTCAAAGTCGCCTTCCAGATGGACCCCATCGAGCGCATCGATATCAGGGGCGATTCCACCTTCGCGCTCCTGCTCGAGGCGCAGTGGCGCGGCCATGACGTGTTCTATTACACCCCTGACCATCTCTCCCTTCGCGACGGAAGACTGATGGCCGAAGGCCACAGCCTCACGGTCGAGGATAGCCCCGGCGACCATTACCGGCTGGCGCACCCGAGGAGCGTGGACCTTGCCACGTTCGACGTGGTGCATCTGCGCCAAGACCCGCCCTTCGACATGGCCTACATCACCACCACCCATCTCTTGGAGCGCCTCCACCCGAAGACGCTCGTGGTGAACGACCCGGCGAGCGTCCGCAATTCGCCCGAGAAGGTGTTGGTGCTCGACTTTCTCGATCTGATGCCGCCGACGCTGGTCACCCGCTCGCCCGATCAGATCCGCGCCTTCCGCGCGGAGCACAAGGACATCGTGGTGAAGCCGCTCTACGGGAATGGCGGGGCGGCGATCTTCCGCATCTCGCCCGGCGACACCAATCTAAACTCGCTGATCGAGCTGCTCGGCATGACGTTCCGCGAGCCGATCATGGTGCAGCGCTATATCCCGCAAGTGCGCAAGGGCGACAAGCGCATCATCCTCGTCGACGGCGAGATCGCCGGCGCCATCAACCGCGTGCCGGCGCCGGACGAGACGCGCTCCAACCTCCATGTCGGCGGCACGGCAATGGCCACCACGCTCACCAAGCGCGACAAGGAGATCTGCGCGCGGCTAGGCCCCGAGCTGAAGAAGCGCGGGCTGATCTTCGCCGGCATCGACGTGATCGGCAGCTATCTCACCGAGATCAACGTCACCTCGCCGACCGGCATCAGGCAGGTGGCTGAGTTCGGCGGCCCCGACATCGCCGCCATGATCTGGGACGTGGTGGAGAAGAAGGTGGCGGCCGAGAAGCGGAAGACGAAGGCGCGATGACCGCGGACGCCAAGGGTCTCGGGGCGATGTTCGACGCCCACACCGATGCCGAGTTCAAGACGCGCGACATCGACGCGACCATGGCCACCATGGGGGATCGGCCGCATGTAACGCATGTGCCGACCATGACGGGAGGCAGCGGGCGCAACGACGTGCGGCGCTTCTACGAGAGGTGGTTCATCGGGCACTGGCCTGCGGACACCGAGATCACGCCGGTCTCCCGCACCGTCGGCGAGGATCGCGTGGTGGACGAGGTGATCATCCGCTTCACCCATGATTGCGAGATGCCGGCGATCCTGCCGGGTGTCGCGCCAACAGGCCGCAAGGTGGTGATCCCGTTCGTGGTGGTGGTCGGCTTCGAGAACGGCAAGGTCCATTTCGAGCGCATCTATTGGGACCAGGCGTCGATGCTCGCCCAGCTCGGGCTGATCGACGCCGCAAATCTGCCGGTGTCAGGCGCCGAGCAGGCAGCGCGGCTGCTCGATCCCACCCTCCCCTCCAACACGCTGATCCCTAAAGCCTGAGCATCGCAGCTCAGCTGGTCCGCTTCGTCCTCTTGCGGCGGGGCGACTTCGCTTTTGGCGGCTCTGTCTTCGTCTCGATCTGCTTTGCCGGCGGTTGCGGCGCGGGCCTTGGCCCGTGCCTGCGGAACACGCACGCGCCCTGGGCGACGACGCCAGCGCCCCAGCCGAGCGCCACCCAATAGAACCACCAGACCTTCGGCGTCATTGTGAGATTGACGAAGAGGAGCAGGAGCACCACCGCCACATAGGCGAAGAGGTGCACCGCGAAGGCGCGCGCTTTCGGATCGATGAAGATGCGCTCGCGCCGCCGCGTCTTGCGCAGGAGGAGCGCCACGTCGTGGGTGGCGACGGCGACGCCCCAGCCCATGAGCACCCAGACCCACCAGATATGCTGCGGCGTCAGCCACAGATTGACCGCCGCAAGCCCCGCCGTGATGACGACGAAGGCCACGACGTGGCCGAGGAAGATGCGCATCGATAGGTCTTTGAACATGTCTCGCCCTCATGCCGCCGGACCCAACAGTCTACGCTATTCTTGCGACGGCTCCGCGCTTTGACCGAGGACAATTTCGCGGAGTGGTACGGTCGCCCTGGTGCGCGCCGTGCCGCGCTACCGCGAGAAGCCGCGCTGGCTGATGCGCTTCGGCATCGCCAATATCCTCGTTCTTGCCCTCTTGCTCGGCTCGCTTGCCGCTTATCTCTGGCTGTGAACGATGTTCGCTGATTGTTCTTGCCGGGCCGCGGGGTATGCCTACTTGAATGCACAGCTTGAGAGCGCCACATTCCGCAACGCGTGACAGGCCGAGCGTTCTTAGTGGGATGATTGATTCGCGAGGATAATGGACGATTTCGCGAGGAAAATTCGTGAGAACTTCCGAGTCCTTACCGATTTTTGATGCGTGTGGCGGGCCATACGCGTTATGCGTAATGCGCATATTTGCACACTGGCCGTGCCATTTATAGGACGGACGGTGAGCAGATAAGAGGGTTGGAGGAGTAGGGACTTGCACCCTAGTGGGCCGCGGATGGGAAATCGGGCCCCACACTATGTCTCCCCCACCCAGAAGTGAGGCCCGCGCGATCTGGATTTGGACTCCAGGCCGCGCGGGGTAGGCTGAAAATCTCCCCGCCTTATGGAAGGACGGGGAGGCGGTGTGTTGCCAAATGGCGACTCACCAGCTCCACCTGAGCTGGCGTGTGGGTTTGCTCTTGACAGGTAAAGCCCACCCGCCGCTTGGACCGCCAAGCTGATGCGATTCGTGCCAACCATCAACATGTATGCACGCAACAGTGGAGCATGCCACTAAACCCTGTGGGCGACTACAGTAGAGGCTTGGAGAACTTGTGGAATGGGGCGTGGAAAGTCTGGGCAAGGATGTCGATCCGACGCTACCTTTCAGCGCGTAGTCGGCTATTTCCTCGACCACGAGAAGCCCAAGGCGGCGGCGAAGCCGAAGCCTAGCAAGCGTAAGCCCGTGAGCAAGAAGCCCTCGACCAAAGCCAAGAAGCGCGCCTAGATTCTCGGCATGCGGGTCGCCGACATCGGCTTATTAAGGCGATTGTATACTTGCATCGCTATCTTGCCGAGTTCGACTTTCGCTACAACGAGCGGACCGTAACGGATAGTGAGCGTGCCGAGGCGGCATTGAGAGGCATCCGTGGCAAGCGGCTAACTTATCAACAGCCTCACTCATCGTAAAACGGACTCAAAATCAAAGGCTTAGCCAAGTCTTTGATTCAACACACAATCTGGTTGACTTTCACGTGAAACCACCTACATCCGGTGAAAGAGGCGAGCGCTCCTAGCCCAGGGGCGCTCGTTTCGCTTTTAGTCGTGAGTCTTGATGATCTCACAGCGCTTCAGCCAAGCTCGTGTCTGTCGATAGGAGACACGGTGAAAAGTCTCTAGGTAGACCTCACGATCCGGCTGAGCGACTTTCATCGTAATGCCCATCCGTTTAGGGCAGTAGGTGCCAACGTGGGATGCTAGATAAACATTTTTCCTCCGTACCTCTCGCAGGATGAGGCCGTGCTTGAGAACGAAGGGTACAACAATAAGATCATAGTCCGTGATATCGGGGTGTCTGCGATTGATGTGCGCCAAGCTTTCTTTAGAGAGATAGACCAGAGGAACGCGCAGCCCCATCGCCTTAGAGTCGGTTTCGAAAGTCATGAAGCACGCGCGATGCGGCGGACAAGGAGCATGACGGAGGCGGCGTAGAGGAATGCGCGTGCCGAGTCGATGGTCGCCTCGAAGTCCTTTGCCAGGCGCCGATTG
>JBGQMX010000099.1:0-12176 GCA_041500805.1 Methyloceanibacter sp. | reverse complement strand
CGATCCTTGCCATTCGCATCGAGCGCGCCTTCACCAAGGAGCAGATCCTCGAGCTCTACATGAACGAGATCTATCTCGGCGCGGGTGCCTATGGCGTCGCCGCCGCGGCCCAGACCTATTGGGACAAGGCGCTGAGCGAGCTCACGCTCGCCGATTGCGCCTATCTCGCCACGCTGCCCAAGGCGCCGAGCAACTACGATCCGTTCAAATTCCCCGATCGCGCCGTCGCCCGCCGCAACTGGGTCATCGACCGCATCGTCGAGAACGGCTTCGCCACCGCCGATGAAGGGGAGAAGGCGAAGGCCACGCCGCTCGGCGTCACCAAGCGCACCACCGGGCCCAAGATCTTCGCCTCGGAGTTTTTCGCCGAGGAGGTGCGTCGCGAGATCATCGATCTTTACGGCGAGGATCGGCTTTACGGCGGCGGTCTGTCGGTGCGCACCACACTCGATCCGGCGCTGCAGAGCACCGCCCACAAGGCCCTCGTCAACGGGCTGGTCGGCTACGACCAGAGCCATGGCGGCTGGCGCGGACCGGTGAAGCAGATCGAGATCAAGGGCGATTGGGGCAAGACGCTCGCCGGCATGCCGGTGTGGTCCGACATCGATCCGTGGCGCCTTGCCGTCGTGCTTGAAGCGAGCAAGGACAAGGCCACGGTCGGCTTGCGTCCCGGCCGGACGCCGACCGGCGTGCTGGTGAAGGAGCGCGAGACGGGCGTCGTTCCCTTCGAGGAAGTGAAATGGGCGCGGCCCAAGCTCGCCAGGGGCCTCGGCGCCTCTCCAGGGTCGGTGACCGCGGTGCTCAAGCCGGGCGATGTCGTCTATGTCAAGCCTCGTGAGCCTAAGAGGGCTGACGACGGCACCCCCCAGCCGACACAAGAGGACCTCAAAGGGCAATGGTCGCTGGTGCAGCCTCCCGACGTCGGCGGAGCGCTCGTCGCCATGGATCCCCATACCGGCCGCGTGCTGGCCATCGTCGGCGGCTTCAGCTTCGCCCAAAGCCAGTTCGATCGCGCGACCCAGGCGCGCCGTCAGCCAGGCTCCTCATTCAAGCCCTTCATCTACACGACGGCCATCGACAACGGCTACACGCCGTCCAGCATCATCGTCGACGGCCCAATTTGCCTCGATCAAGGGGCGGGCATGCCGCAATGGTGTCCGAAGAACTACGAAGCCGGCTCGGCGGCTGGGCCTTCCACCTTGCGCTTCGGCGTCGAGCACTCGCGCAACCTGATGACCGTGCGGCTGGCCAGAGACATGGGCATGCCGATCATCGCCGAATATGCGCGGCGCTTCGGCGTCTACGACAATCTGATGCCGGCGCTCTCCATGGCGCTTGGCGCCGGTGAGACCACCCTGATGCGCATGGTGAACGGCTATTCCATGCTGGCCAATGGCGGCAAGCAGGTGAAGGCGACCCTGATCGATCGCATTCAGGACCGCTACGGCCGGACGATTTGGAGCCACGATACCCGCAAATGCCCGGATTGCACGGCGCGTGAATGGAGCGGCCAAAACGAGCCCGAGCTCGTCGATGATCGCAAGCAGATCATCGATCCCATGACCTCCTACCAGATCACCGAGGTCATGGAAGGCGTCGTGCAGAGCGGCACCGCGCAGAAGCTCAAGGTGCTGAACCGGCCGGTCGCGGGCAAGACCGGCACGACCAACGACGAGAAGGATGCCTGGTTCATCGGCTTCACGCCCGACCTCGTGGTCGGCGTGTATATCGGCTACGACAATCCGGCGCCCATGGGGCACGGGCAAACCGGCGGCATGCTGGCTGCTCCCGTCGTCCGCGACTTTATGAGGGTGGCGCTCGCCGACCAGCCTGCGGTTCCGTTCCGTGCTCCCCCCGGGATCTTGCTCGTCCGCGTCAATCACAAGACCGGCCTGCCGGCGGCTGCCGGTGACAAGACCGCCATCATGGAGGCGTTCAAGCCGGGTCAGGAACCGGAGGGCTCGGTCCCTGCCCAGGCCGAGGGCGAAGGCGATGCTGGCGACGTCGCTGCCGGCGATAACAGTGCCCCAACGCCTGATGGTCCGCCTCCGGCGCCGCCGCCGCGCTCGGCCCCGCCCCCCGGCAACGACCATGCTTTGACATCGGGTACCGGCGGCCTCTACTAGACCCCATATCAGTCGAGCAGTCTCAGGCGGGCTCTCTCGCCTGGTCCATCCCATTTCTGAGCGCAATCCGAGGAAGCAATGCGCGCCGAAACCGAGTCGGTCGTCAACGACATCAGAGAGTCCTTGTCCCTGCTCAGGAGGCATCTTTGACCCCGACCAGGCCAAGGCGAGGCTAGCCACGCTCGACCGCGAGGCCGAGGCGCCCGACTTCTGGAGCGATTCGCGCCGCGCGCAGGGCCTGATGCGCGAGCGCCAGCAGCTTGAGACGGCACTCGGCAGCTACGCGCGCATTGCCCGCGAGCTCGACGACCATGTCGCCCTCGCAACCCTCGGCGAGGAGGAGGGCGACGAGAGCGTCGTCGCCGAGGCCGAGAATGCGCTCAAGAAGCTCAGGCAAGAGGCCCACACACGCGAGGTCGAGGCGCTGCTCTCCGGCGAGGCCGACGCCAATGACGCCTATGTCGAGATTCATGCGGGCGCCGGCGGCACCGAGAGCCAGGACTGGGCGCAGATGCTCGAGCGCATGTATGTGCGCTGGGCGGAACGGCGCGACTACAAGGTCGAGATCATCGGCGAGCATTATGGCGAGGAGGCCGGCGTCAAGGCGGCGACCGTCCTCGTCAAGGGCGCCAATGCCTATGGCTGGCTCAAGACCGAGTCGGGCGTGCACCGGCTGGTGCGGATCTCGCCCTTCGATTCTAACGCGCGCCGGCACACGAGCTTTGCCTCGGTCTCGGTGTACCCCGCCATCGACGATACGATCGAGATCGACATCGACGAGAAGGACGTGCGCATCGACACCTATCGCTCATCGGGCGCCGGCGGCCAGCATGTCAACACCACCGACAGTGCGGTGCGCATCACCCATCTTCCGACCGGCATCGCGGTCACGTGCCAGAACGAGCGCTCGCAGCACAAGAACCGCGCCACGGCCTGGGCGATGCTGCGCGCCCGCCTCTACGAGGCCGAGCTGAAGCGGCGGGAGGAGGAAGCGCAAGCCGCCGCCGCCGCCAAGTCCGACATCGGCTTTGGCCATCAGATCCGGTCTTACGTGCTGCAGCCCTATCAGCTGGTGAAGGACTTGCGGACAGGCGTCGAGAGCACCAACCCCTCGGCGGTGCTGGACGGCGACATCAACCGCTTCATCGAGGCGGCGCTGGCCGAGCGCATCCACGCCGACGCGAAAGCCTAAGCCGGCCTTCGCGCCCGTCCTCTGCAAGCCTTCGCGCTATTCCGCGGCGCGGGTCGACAGCGTGCTGGCGCCGCTCGGCGTACCCGCATGATCCGCACCCCGCGGCTCGAAGCCTGCGGGCCTGTCGGAGCGGGGGCTTGTGGCGGTCGCGGGGGCCGACTTGATCTCCGCGAGCGGATCGTCTGAGCGGCGCGATTTCCCTTCGAAATACGCGCCCTGCTCGATGGCGAGGCTCTGGTGGAAGATGTCGCCCTCGACATGGGACTGTGCCTGCAGCGTGACGCGCAAGCCTCTGATCGAGCCGACCACCCTGCCGCGCACCACGACATCCTCGGCGATGACGTTGCCCATCACCTGCGACTTGTCGCCAAGCAGCAGCGAGCCGCAATGGATGTCGCCCTGGATCTCGCCGTCGACCTGGATCTCGCCCTTGGAGTTGACGCTGCCGATGATCATGAGGTCCTCACCGATAATGGACGGGACCATTTTGCTCGCGCTCGGGCCTGGGCTCTTGGCAGCATAAGTCGCCGGCCGCTCGGTGAAGGGCGTCTTCGCCTCGCCGATCGCCCGTTCCCCCATCTTCGTCACACTTTCGCCCGGCTCGGGTTTCTTGGTGAACATACGTGGTACCTCCCCATCGGATACTATTACGCAGCGCCGAAGACCTCCTTGGCGCTAGGCTCGCGACTTACAACCGTAAGTCGCTTAAAGGGATTGTCGCGGAGTTTCCCGTCTGAGGGCCAACACCCAGCGCCTACTCCTCCCACCACAATATCGCCTCGCCTTCCCGTTGTCATCGGGGTTCTCCCCGGCATGCTGACGCGTCGGCCGGGGATGGCTAAGCCTTGGCAGGGCCTTACGGAACCGCCTTCCTTTAGCCGATTTTAGCGCCTTTCATGCGACAAGCCCTTAGCCTCGCATTGGGCGCCGTGATAGCGAGGTCTTGGCGGGGGTGCGAGGGCTTGCCGTGGGGGATGCCGACAAAAGGGCTGTGGGCAGACCGGGGCGTCGCTTTATGTCCACAAGCGAGGCCGTCTCGCGCGTTTGGTTGCTCGCCAACTGCCTCTGGGACAGGGCGGCAATGCGCTCCGACGGCCTTGGTCATGGCGGGGCCATCGACTGAATGAACGAGCCGATCTCAGGCGTTCTCGTCAAGTTGACCACGGAAGGTGGCAAGGCACTGCTTGCGCTGCCCGAGCGGGGCCGGGCGCTGGTGAAACGGGTTCCCCAGCCGGTTCAGCTCGAGCTCAGGAAATTGTCCTCGCGCGGCGCCCATGTCTGCCGCGAGATCTTCGCCGGCATTCTGGTGGTGGGGCTCGTCGTCATCGTTGCCGGCTATGGGCGGCTCGGCCGCGGCCCGATCTCGCTCCCCACTCTTGTTCCCACCATCGAGGCGGCGATCAACGGAGAGTTTTCCGACGTGCATGTGAAGATCGACGACGCGATCCTGCAGCGTAGCGCTGACGGACCGGGCGTCCTGTTTCGCCTGCGCAATATAAGGCTGGTCGACAAGGACGGCTCGATCCTCGCCCAGGCGCCGCTCGCCGCCATCGGCCTCAGCGGAAGCGCGCTTCTGTCGGGGCGCATCGCTCCGGGAAGCGTCGACTTCATCGGCCCGCGGCTCTTGCTCTTCTACGATGCCGACCGAGGCCTGTCGCTCAGCTTCTCACGCACCGCCGCGGCCGAGAACGAGACGCTGATCCGCGGCTCGCTGCCGGCGGGCGAGCCCACGGCCGAAGCGCCGGCGGCGTCCGCGCCAGAAACGATCATCGCCAAACGCCAGGATGGCCCGGTGAGCGGCGGCCGGACGCTCGACGTAACGAGCACCATCGCCGAGGTGTTCGAACGCGCCCGCAGCGGCAACACCTCCTACCTGACGCGGTTCGGCGTCAAGAACGCGCTCGTCGTGCTCAGTCAGAACGGCAACCAGACCTCATGGCAGGTGCCGGATTTCGCCATCGATCTCGAGCACCGGGATAAGCGGAGCATCCTCGTGGGCCAAGCCAATATCGCCTCGACCAAAGGCGATTGGCAGCTCGAGGTCCACACCGAGCAGCGCACCAGGCGGCAGAGCCTCGCCATCACCGCGCTCATCCAGAATCTCGTGCCTTCGGGTCTTGCCGGCAACTTCCCCTCGCTCGGTGCGCTGAAGGCCCTCGATATGCCGGTCCTCGGCGAGGCCACGGTCGAGCTGTCGGATTCGGGCAAGTTCCTGTCAGGCGATGCCAAGCTCAAATTGGCGCCCGGCCAGATCACGGTGCCTTGGGACCCCGACACGCCCATGCGCATCGACTCTGGCGATCTGCACATTCGCTATCTGCAAGAGACGGACGTGGTCGAGATCGCGCCCTCGACCCTCGTCTGGGGCAAGAGCAAGGCTACCATCAGCGGGCAGTTCCACCCGGTGCGGGACGCGAATGGCTCGCCGACCTCCTGGGACTTCGCCCTGAAAGCCGACGACGCGGTGCTCGCCGTCGAGGAGTTTGGGCTTCAGCCCATGAAGATCGATGAATGGTCGGCGACGGGAAGCGTAGCCCCTCAACAGGGACGCGTGACGTTCTCCCGCTTGGCCATTCGCTCAGGCACGGCCTCGATCCACCTTTCCGGCAGCATCGCCGATGCTCCGGGGTCGCCGGAGATCCACCTAGCCGGCGAGGTGAGCGCGATGCCGGTCGACACCTTCAAGCAGTTTTGGCCGAAAGTTCTTGCCGGCGATGCGCGGACCTGGGCGCTGGAGCGGGTGGCCGGCGGCCAGGTCTTGGGCGGCAAGTTCAACGTGGCCTTGGCCGCGGGCGAGCTCGCCCAAATCGAACAGGGGGTCGAGGTTCCTCCCGAAGCCGCAACGGTCGAGATCGATTTTGCCGGGATGAGCATCACCTACCTTGACAAGATGCCGCCGGTCCTCACCGGCGATGCCAAGCTCACCGTGTCGGGGGCTGAGTTCTCCGTCGACATCCCGAACGCCAAGATCGTCGTGCCGTCGGGGCAGGAGATTGCGCTCAGCGAAGGCCGCTTCTTCATCCACGACCTCCGCCAGGACCCGCAACAAGGGGAGATCGCGTTCAAAGCGAACGGCGCCACGCCGACAGTGCTTGAGCTTCTCGACCACGAGCCGCTCGGCTACATCCAGCGCGTCGGCCTGAAGCCCGACTTCCTGGGCGGCACGGCCGAAGGCGGCTTCACCCTTTCGCTGCCGCTCAGGACAGACCTCGAGCTCGATCAGATCAAGTACCGGGGGGCGGCGCGCCTCAATGATGCCATCGCCTCGAACCTTATCGGCAATATCGACGTGGAGGGCGGCGCGCTGGATGTGAACGTCACCGAGGAGGCGGTCGAGGCCAAGGGTGAGATCAGCATCAAGGGCGTGCCGGCCGAGCTGAGCTGGCAGCGCATCTTCCACGCGCCCGACGACCGCCAGCCGCCGCTCAGAGTGACGGCCCTCCTCGACGAGGCCTCGCGCGAGAAGCTGGGGATCAAAGTCAATCATCTCGTGCGCGGCCCGACCCCCGTCACCATGACCATTGCGGGCCTTGGCAAGGGCGCCATGAGCATGCAGGCCGACCTGACCGACGCAAGGCTCCTCTTCGGCAGCCTGGGCTGGACCAAGCCGGCAGGCCGCACCGCCAACATCCAGTTCGATGTCGTGCCGAAGGAGGATGGCTCGACCGAGCTCGATAATCTCAGGATTCTCGGCGACGACATCACCATCCGCGGCGGCATCGCGCTCGACCCCGGACAGCATCTCAAGGAGTTCTACTTCTCCGACTTCTCGGTCAACCGCCAGACCCACATGGAGATCACGGCCACCGTCCGCGCCGACAAGGTGCTCGAGATCCACGCGGAGGGCCCGAGCTATGACGGCAAGCAGTTCTTCCAGTCCCTGTTTTCGGCGGGCCAGCTCGCCGAGGACGGGTCGACGGAACCGGCCGATCCGTTCGGCGTCGATCTCTCGGCGCAGATCGGCACGGTTGCAGGCTTCTACGACACGACGGCGACAGACGTGCAGGTCACGCTGAAGAAGCGCAATGGCCGGCTCGTGGCGCTCGATGCCAAGGGTGAGCTGAACGGGAAGACCCCCGCCGCGGTCAAGCTCGAGCAGAGTGACGGCGCACGCTGGATCAAGGCCGAGTCGCGCGATGCCGGCGCTGCCTTCCGCCTCGTCGGCTTCTATCCGAGCGTGGAGGGCGGCGAGGCGTCGCTGGAGGTCAATCTCGACGCCGGCGGTCCGGGCACGAAGAGCGGAACCCTGTGGGCGCGCGACTTTACCGTGGTCAGCGATTCGGTGGTGAGCGACGTCCTGACCGACCCGAACTCCACGGCGGTGTTGGGCCAGCGCAAGCAGGAAACCTCGCGGCCGCGCATTGCCTTCAGCCAATTGCGCGTTCCCTTCTCGGTCGGCGGCGGCAAGTTCCGGCTGAAGGACGCCTATATGAACGGAGCTCAGCTCGGCGCCACCATGCGTGGCACGGTCGACTTCAAGTCGCAGACCGTCGATCTCGGCGGCACTTACGTGCCTCTCTATGGCCTCAACTCGGCCTTCAGGGCCATCCCCATTATCGGCCCCGTCCTTGGCGGGCGACAAGGGGAGGGGCTCGTGGGAATTACCTTCGCGATCAAGGGCAAGCTCGACGAGCCCACGGTGCTGGTCAATCCCATGTCGGTGATGACGCCCGGGATCTTCAGGCAGCTCTTCGAGTTCACCGGCTCGGTTCCGGACGCGGCGGCCGCCTCCACCAGCGACGGCTTCGCGACACCGCCGCAATAGACGGAAGCCCCGAGCCTCACACCGGCCTGATCAGCACGTGCCGCTTTTTGCCGAGCGAAAGCTTGATCACGCCGTCTGTCGTGAGATCGGAAGGGGTGAGGAGCTGCCGCTCATCGGTGACGACCATGTCGTTCACCTTGAGCCCGCCGCCCTTGATCTGGCGCCTGGCCTCGCCGGTCGACTGGACGAAGCCCACCAGCACGCTCGCATTCAGCACGCCGAGGCCCTTTTTCAGGTCGGCATGCGGCACCTCGATGGCGGGCAAGCTCGCCGCTGTCTCGCCTTGCTCGAAGGTGGCCCGCGCCGTCTCTGCCGCGCGGTCGGCGGCATCGCGGCCATGCACGAGCGCGGTCGCGTCGGTAGCGAGGATCTTCTTCGCCTCATTGAGCTCGGCTCCTTGCAGCTTGGCGAGCTTGCCGATCTCTTTCAGCGGGAGCTCGGTGAAGAGCTTGAGGAAGCGCTCCACGTCGCCGTCCTCGGTGTTCCGCCAATATTGCCAGTAGTCGTAAGGGGAGAGCATATCGGGGTTGAGCCACACCGCCCCTGATGCGGTCTTTCCCATCTTGGCGCCCGATGCGGTGGTCAGCAGAGGGGAGGTGACCCCGAACAGCTCGACGCCGTCGGTGCGGCGCCCGAGCTCGATGCCGCTCACGATGTTTCCCCACTGGTCCGATCCGCCGAGCTGCAAGCGGCAGCCAAATCTCCGCCACAGCTCGACGAAGTCGTAAGCCTGCAGCACCATGTAGTTGAACTCGATGAAGCTCAAAGGGTGCTCCCGTTCGAGCCTGAGCTTGACCGAATCGTAGGTCAGCATGCGGTTGACGCTGAAATGACGGCCGTAGTCGCGCAGGAAATCGATATAGTTCAGCGCGCCTAGCCAATCTTCATTATTGACCATCACCGCATCGCCGGGGCCATGGCCGAAGCTCAAGAATTTCCGAAAGACCGATTCGATGCCGGCAACGTTCGCGGCGATCTCGGCATCGCTCAAGAGCTTGCGCACCTCGTCCTTGCCGGAGGGATCGCCGACCTTGGTGGTCCCGCCGCCGATCAGCACGACCGGGCGGTGCCCGGCCTGTTGCAGCTTGCGCAGCATCATGATGGAGACGAGGTTGCCCACATGCAGGCTCGGCGCCGTGCAGTCGAAGCCGATATAGCCGGTGACGCGTTCGGCGCGAACGAGCCTGTCCAAGCCCGCTTCGTCGGTCGATTGGTGGATGAAGCCGCGGGCCTTAAGATCGTGCAGAAAGTCCGATTTGACGGTGGTCATGGGACACGCCGGGCTGGCTCAAGAAGGTTCGCAAATTCGGCAGAGCCTGTATCAGGTTTGCGCCGTGAATGCACGGGAGGGGAGGGCCGGAGCAGCCTTGACCAGGTCGCGCTAGGCCGCGGAGTCTTTCCGCTTCTTGCCCTTGCCTAGACGCTTGTCGAGATAGGCGTCGACCACCTCCATGAGGCCGTCCATGCGGCCTTCGAAGAAGTGGTTGGCGTCGGGCACGGTCTGGTGGTCGATGACGATGCCCTTCTGCGTCTTGAGACGGTCCACGAGCCCGCGCACGGATTCCGTTGGCACGACTCGATCTTTTGCACCGTTGACCATGAGCCCTGAGGACGGGCAGGGGGCGAGGAAGGTGAAGTCGTAAAGATTGGCGGGCGGGGCCACGCAGACGAAGCCTTCGAGCTCCGGCCGCCGCATCAGGAGCTGCATGGCGATCCAGGCGCCGAAGGACACGCCGGCGATCCAGCAGGTGGAGGCGTCGGCGTTATAGGCTTGCAGCCAGTCGAGCGCGGTTGCCGCGTCGGCGAGCTCGCCCGGGCCGTTGTCGAACAGCCCCTCACTCCGCCCCACGCCCCGGAAGTTGAAGCGGAGCACCGAGAAGCCCCGCTTCTGGAAGGCGTAATACAAGTGATAAACAACCTGGTTGTTCATCGTCCCGCCGAATTGCGGGTGGGGATGCAGGATGAGCGCGATGGGGGTGTTCGGTCCGCGCTCGTGATGGTAGCGGGCCTCGATCCGGCCGCCGGGGCCGCTGATATTCACTTCAGGCATGAACTATTGGCCTCAACACCACGTTACGTCACAGGGGAACATGTCAGGGAAGGTCCGCGTGAGGTAGTTGGGAAACGCAAACCGCCGCCGCAAACCTTGACTCCGGCGCTCCGGAATCCTATAAAACTTAAGATTAGAATTGTTCCAAACAAGTCCGCTCCTGGAACAGCTGGGCACTCGGAGCGGTCCGAACTTCAGGCCGCGCTTCATAGCACGCGCGATAGGGGCTCGTGCAAGCGTTAACCGGCGGCCCTTGGCCGCGAGCTTCGGTAAAGCATGAGCCAGCGCTCCTATCTCGACTACAACGCCACCGCGCCGCTCCGCGCCGAAGTCCGTGCGGCCTTCTCCGAAGCGCTCTCGCTCTATGGCAATCCGTCATCGGTGCATGAGGAGGGCAGGGCGGCTCGCGCGGCAATAGAGGCCGCTAGGGGAAAGGTGGCAAAGCTCGTGGGCGCGCGGGCCGAGGACGTGATCTTCACGAGCGGCGGCACCGAGGCCAATGCGCTGGCGCTCGCTGCCCAAGCCGGAGAGGCCTGGCATTGCTACCTGTCGGCCGTGGAGCATCCTTCGGTGCTCGCCGGCGGCAGATTCTACCGGGAGACGACCACGCACATCCCGGCCACGGCAGACGGTGTCGTCGACCTCGACGTGTTGGCGAGAGAGCTTGAGAAGCACAAGCGTGGAGGATGGAGGCCGTTCGTCTCCCTGATGGCCGCCAATAACGAGACGGGCGCCATCCAGCCGGTCGCCGAAGCAGCCAACATCGTCCATGGCGCAGGCGGGCTCCTCCATAGCGACGCCGTTCAGGCGGCAGGCAGGATGCCCATCGATATCGGCGCGATCGGCGCCGACATGCTGAGCCTCTCGGCCCACAAGATGGGTGGCCCTAAAGGGGTCGGCGCTCTCGTGCTCAGGCATGGCGTGTCGGTCGAGCCTCTCCTCAAGGGCGGCGGCCAGGAGCGGCGGAGGCGCGCCGGCACCGAGAACGTGGCCGGCATTGTCGGTTTTGGCGTTGCCGCAGAGCTTGCCGCCGCCGACCTCGCCAGAGTGGAAGCGATCGCCAAGCTAAGGGACGCGTTGGAGGCGGGTGCGCTCGCCGTTGCCCCTGATGCCGTGGTGCTTTCGGGCCGCGTAGCGCGGCTCCCCAACACGACCTGCATCGCCGTCCCGGGCGCCAAGGCCGAGACGCTCGTGATCGGGCTCGATCTGGCGGGCGTGGCGGTCAGCTCAGGCAGCGCCTGCTCCTCAGGCAAGGTCGAGGCGTCCCATGTGTTGAGCGCCATGGGTGTTTCCCCTGAGCTTGCGCAAGGGGCGATCCGCGTAAGCCTTGGATTTGGGACTGTGAATACCGATATTGAGAGGTTCCTCCTGGCTTTCGGCGAGTTGATCAAACGGCTCAAGCAGAGCCGGAAGGTAGCGGCCTAACAGGCTGCTCGGGAAAGGATTTGGAGTAGGCCATGCCGGCAGTGCAAGAGACCGTCGCCCGCGTTCGCGAGATCGACGTCGACAAGTACAAATACGGCTTCACCACCGATATCGAGTCGGTCAGGGCCCCCAAGGGCCTGAACGAGGAGACCGTCCGCTTCATCTCGGCCAAGAAGGGCGAGCCCGCCTGGCTGCTCGATTGGCGGCTCGAGGCCTATCGCCGTTGGCTGACCATGCAGGAGCCGACCTGGGCCAACGTCGTTCACCCCAGAATCGACTTCCAGGACCTCTATTATTATTCAGCCCCTAAGAGCACCGAGGGTCCGACGAGCCTCGCCGACGTCGATCCCGAGCTGCTTTCGACCTATGCCAAGTTGGGCATCCCGCTGCGGGAGCAGGAGGTGCTTGCCGGCGTCAAAGGCGCGCCCCGCGTGGCGGTCGATGCCGTGTTCGATAGCGTCTCGGTGGTCACCACCTTCAAGGAGGAGCTGGCCAAAGCCGGCGTGATCTTCTGCTCGATGTCGGAGGCAGTGAAGAACCATCCCGAGCTCGTGCGCAAATATCTGGGCTCGGTCGTGCCGATCACTGACAATTTCTTCGCCACGCTCAATTCGGCGG
>JBGQMX010000098.1:0-12307 GCA_041500805.1 Methyloceanibacter sp. | reverse complement strand
GCTAGAGCATGATCCCGAAAAGTTGCAGACTTTTCGGACAAGATCATGCGTCAGAACAACGGCCGGCCCTGGCGGCACGAAGCGCGTCCCACAAGGGATGCGCGCTACGGCATTTGCGCTTTCCGAGATCGGCAAGGCCCGGATGCTCGCCGGCGTCGCCGTCGTGCACGCGCGCCCCTTGCAACGAGCGCTCCCCAAAGATGAAGGCCTCGTTGAGGATCCGAAAGGGAGTGGGCACCCGCTGCAACGCGGGTGCCCAATAGGGAAGAGGAAAGAGGTTGGTCATGAGAGACCAGTTTAGTGCTGGCTGTAGGGGTTCGAGAAATTCTGGGCCATGGCGGGCGCGGCGAAAGCGACGACCAGAGCGACGGCGAGGATGAGCTTCTTCATGGTGGTTCTCCTTTTAGGGGTTCGGTCGCGGTTAGCGGGACGTGTAGCTCTGGGGGAAGTCCTGGGCCATGGCGGGCGCGGCGAAAGCGACGACCAGGGCGACGGCGAGGATGAGCTTCTTCATGGTGGTTCTCCTTTTAGGTTTAGGCCGGTTCATCTTGTTTCGACCGGCTGGCCTTGGGGCCGTTCGAACAATTGATAGGTGGGAGGGAAAGGTGCGTTTGCCCAATAGCCGCCGGCTATGGAGTCGGTGCTTTTGGCGATAGGCCGGGAGGAAGGCGGGAAAAGCGGCTTTAACCGCCGTAGCGCTCGGTGCGGATCATGGTTGGCGCGATGAAGGCGGCAATGGCGCCTTGCGATGCGGCCTCCACGAAGGGATTGCCGCCGCAGATGAAGACATGGCGCGGTGGCGCGGGCAGCCTCGTCACGAGCTCGGCGACCATGGCGGGATCGACGCGCTGGCCGAAGTCCTCTGGGCGCCGTGGCTCCTCGCGGGTGAGCGCCAGCGCAAGCTTGAAGCCGTCGTTCCGCTCGTGCATGGCGATCAGCTCGTCGCGGAAGATGACGTCGTCAAAGGTGCGCGCGGAGAAGAGAAGCAGCGCCGGCACTTTGGAGTCTTGCGCGGCGCGGTGGCGCAGCATCGACATCAGCGGCACCACGCCGGAGCCGCCGCCTAACAGCAGCAGCGGGCCGCCGTCTGCGACCTCCCAGACGAAATGCCCGCCGATCGGTCCGCGCAGCTCGATCGCGTCGCCGACCTCAGCAACGTCGTGGAAGAAGGGCGACACCTCGCCGTCGTCGAGGCGCTCTATTGCCAGCTCGATGCCGTCGGTCTGTTCCGGCGCCGAGGCGATGGAGTAGCTCCGCTCCACCTGGTAGCCGTCAGGCGCGGTCAGCCGCACGTCGACATGCTGTCCGGCGCGGAACGGAATGGGCGCCGCCGGCGTGAAGAGGAAGCTCTTCACGCGCGGCGTGTCCGAGGCGATGGCGGCGATGGTTGCGTCTTGCCAGTGGAGCCTTGGCTCGCCAAGCTTGGGCTCGCTGGCAAGAGAGGGCGGCCGGTCAGTCACCGGTGAAGCGCTGCTCGCGCCAAGGGTCGCCATAGATGTGATAGCCGCGGAGCTCCCAGAAGCCCGGCTCGTTCTTTTGCGTGAATTGCAGGCCATTCACCCATTTCGCTGACTTCCAGAAATAGAGATGCGGCACGAGCAGCCTGGCCGGGCCGCCATGGTCGGGCTGAAGCGGCTTCCCCTCATAGCGAAGCGCGATCATCGCCTTGCCGCCGACCAGGTCGGCGAGCGGCACATTGGTGGAATAGCCGTCGAAGGAATGGGCAAGCACGAACTGGGTCGGCTGCGAGGTGAGGGAAGAAGCCGCGAGAATGTCGTCGATGAGCACGCCCTCCCATGGCGTGTCGAGCTTCGACCATTTGGTGACGCAATGGATGTCGCGCGTCTGCCTGGTCTTGGGCAGCGCGTTGAACTCCGCCCAATTCCATTTGGCGATCGCGCGCGGGCCGACCTTGAGCGTGAAGGACCAGTCCTCGGTGCTAATATGCGGCGTAGGTCCGGCCGAGAGCACGGGGAAATCTTCCGTCAGCGACTGACCGGGCGGGAGCCGCTTGGCGATGTCCGGCGCCCGCTGCCGTCCGGTGAATCCGCGCGTGATCATTTGTCGCTCCACCATATTCAAGCCGTGGCCGTTCAGACCATCGGTGCCCATCTTCATTTACGATTGAAGCCTGGCGGGGTCTAGGCTTGTCGTGCCGTGTTCCGGATCCCGTTGCAGCGGTCCCGCGGTGCGACAACAGGGGACCCACCTGGAGCTTGGGAACAGACGTCGGGCTTCACACATTTGGACGACATGCAAGGAGGGTCAACCATGGCAAAGCTCGACGCCCGCAAATCGGGATCATTCAAAATCGGTGGCGAGATCAAGGTCCACCGCCTCGGCTTCGGGGCGATGCGCATCACCGGCCCCGGCATCTGGGGGCCGCCTACCGACAAAGCGGAGGCGCTCAGGACGCTGAAACGTGTGCCCGAGCTCGGGATCGATTTCATCGACACCGCGGACTCTTACGGCCCTGACGTGTCAGAGCAGCTGATCCGCGAAGCGCTGCACCCTTATGACGGCATCCTCGTCGCCACCAAGGCCGGGTTCCGGCGCCCCAGCGCTGGGGTGTGGGAGATGGATGGGGACCCCGAGCGCTTGCGGGCACAGGCGATCAAGAGCTGCAAGAAGCTTGGGGTCGATCAGATCGGTCTCTGGCAACTGCACCGCATCGATCCGAAAGTCCCGCGCGAGGCGCAATTCGCCGCGGTCAAATCGCTGCTCGACGATGGGATCATCAAGCATGCGGGGCTCTCCGAGGTTTCCGTCGCCGATATCAAGGCTGCTGCGAAAGTGTTCGACGTGGCGACGGTGCAGAACCGCTACAACCTCATCGATCGCGGCAGCGAGGACGTGCTCGATTATTGCGAAGCGAACGGCATCGGCTTCATCCAGTGGTTTCCGCTTGCCGCCGGCAAGCTCGCGCAAAAGGGCTCGCTGCTCGACAGGATCGCCAAGGCCCATGGCGCAAGCCCAAGCCAGATCGCGCTCGCCTGGGTGCTCAAGCGCTCGCCCGTCATGCTCCCCATTCCGGGCACCTCGAAGGTCGCCCATCTCGAAGAGAATGTCACCGCCGTGAATATCACGCTGTCTGACGAAGAGTTCGATGCGCTGGACCGCGAGGGCCGAAAGGAATTCGCCGCGGCGTGACGAGATGACGAGCCTTCACTTTTCAGCGGGTTGGACGGGCTTGCCCGTTAGGTGGCCGTAGAGCGCGAGCGCCCGGTTGACGTAGGAAGCCTCCGGCACACCGAGCTTAGACGCCAACTGCTCGCCCGCGAAGGCCAGGCCGTAATAGCGGAAGACTCCAGGCGACTCCTGCTCGACGAAATGCACTGATTGCAGGTCGCCCGCATCGAACAGCGTCAGCATGTAGCTTCGCACCGGCGTCACGTTCTCGACGGCGACGACAAATTTGCCCGGTGCGAGGTCTTTGACCTGCATCCGGTAGACCACCTCTTCCGAGGTCCGATTGTCCTGCTGCGCGAAATAGAGGTCTTGCCCGCTTCTCATCTCGGCAAGCGAAAAATCGGAACGCGAATGGCCGGACTCGGGCCCGTCAAGCGCGTTCGCGCTGGTAATCAGCGTGCGCCAGCCGCCGTCCGTCACCGACCAATATTTCAGGCCTTTCAATGTCGAGATCGCGCCGAAGTGCTTCAGCAGATCCTCGCTCGTGCCGCGGGAGCGAAAGCGGCCGGCGAGGGCCACGAGCACGCCGTCGTCCTTGGCCGTCCAGCCGAGGCAGGACGGCGGCTTCCACGATGCGAGATCCTGACCGCTGATAACCCGAACCGCCGGGCGCGCGTCGATGGCGGCATAGGCGGGAACAGGCGGCACGCCGCAAGGCGGTGCGAGGCTCTCTGCCGCGGCAGCTTGCCCCGCCACGACCAGAATCACTGCAATGGGAAGCCAGGGTCTCACGAGGCGCAAGCTGTACCAAGTCGGGCCAAGCCGTAAAGCCCGAAATGGGCGAGGGGGTTGCCGCCGAAGCGGGGTGGCCATGACCAATTCGTAATGGCTTGCGCATAGACTGAGTGGGCTCAAGTTAAGAGGTTCACGAGGACGGAATGTTGCGCGGAGAGCTTGTAGTCTAGGCTGCGGTCGCGCCCGTCCTCGGTCAGATTCTCGATCACCGTGCAGATCACCTCGAGGTGAGCGCCCCTGAACGCCGTCAACAAGCGGCGGATGTTGGGGATGACGCGGGCCGTGGCGGCCGCGTGGAATTCCGGCCGCTCCGTTCTGTCCTTGGGGCCGCAGGCCCCGTTCTGCACATCGATGACGAGGAGCGCCGCGCGGCCTTGGCGGATCGTCCGGTTACGGGTGAGGCGGAACTGCGAGGCCGTCATGACATCAACAGGTGATTGCGATATTCGGTCAGGCGAGGTGGAATGAGCGACCGGAACGCGGGATCGGAAACCGCAAGGGAGTGTAGCATGCGAACAATTGCCGCCATCGTTTCTCTCATGATCCTCGTCGCCTCAGGCCTTCCCTCGGCGCAAGCCGGCGAGGCCGAGACCATTGAGGGGATCAACAAGGCCGCGGCCGCCCTCGATCAGGCGTTCGAGCGGCAGGATAAAGACGCGGTCAAGCGCCTGATGGCGCCCGACCATGTCGCGGTGACGCCCTATTATGACGGCCCGCAAACCGTGGCCGATCAGCTGGGCTCGCTCGCAGAGCTCAAATATGAGCAGAAATTCGTTGGCAAGCCGGCCATCACGGTGCTCGGCGCTGATGCCGCCATGCGCACGTTCAAGGCAGAGCTCAAGGGCAGCTTTGAGGGGAAGCCCATTGCGAGCAAGGTGTTCGTCAGCGAAGTCTGGGTGAAGGCCGACGGGGCGTGGGTCGAGAAGTTTTACCAGGTGACGGCGTTGAAGCCCTAGCGGGAACAGCACATTGAAACGCCGCAGAGCGGGGCCCGGCAAGACGGCGGTGAAGACCGGGAACCTTCGCAGCGATCTGCCTCAGCGGCCGCTCGCCGATGAGATCGTGGACATTCTCCTCGAGCGGCCGGGCTTGCGCGTCGAGCGGATCGTGTCGAGAGGCCAGGTCACCCCTGAACGCCAGTGGTACGACCAGGAGGCCGACGAGTGGGTCCTCGTGATTGAGGGCGCCGCGCGGCTCCGCATCGAGGGCGAAGATGAGGATCGGGAGCTCGCCGAAGGTGATTGGATCTTGCTTCCCGCCCACTGCCGCCACCGGGTCACCTGGACGCGAGCCGAGCCTCCGACGATCTGGCTCGCCCTTCATGTTGCAGAGGCTCCCGCCCCTCCTGCGGGTTAGAGGCCGTCCTTGAATTCGATCGCCGCATGCGCGCCGTCGCAGAACGGCTTGTTCTTCGAGGCGCCGCAACGGCAGAGCGTCACGCGATTGCGGACCTCGTAGCGGAACCCGTCGGCGCTCGTCACGGGGATGCCTCCGCGCAGCCATAAGGGTCCTGAGCAGTCCTCGACCGGGTCCTCCATCAGGCCAATAGAGGGCTCATAATGCGGCTCGATCGGCTCTTTGGTGGCATTGTCCCACGCGACCAGCCGGCCCGATGGGCAGTCGCAGGTCTGGCGCACGAAATTCTTTCTCGCCTCTTCGCCGTCCGTTTCGCTCACCAGAGTCCAGACCTGCCCGTGGGGATCGCAAAAGCGCGCGAAGGCGCAAAGGCTGTCGGCGTCCGTCAGAGACATGGTTGGGCCTGGGATGATTTTCGCCTGCTCGCGGTAGGTCTTGCGGCTGGCGGTCTCGGTGCCGTCGAAGCCGATCTTGGTGTGGGTCCCATCGCAATAAGGCTTGTTGGCGCTGCCGCCACAGCGGCAGAGCGCGACCTGCGCCTTGTTCGGAAATTTGCGCCCCCACTCAAAGTGCACCGACTCGCCCTCGTCATTCGCACCGACGGTAACAACCGTGAGCGGCAAATCGCCGGAGACGAGATAAGGGCCGTCCTTGCTGACGCGAATTTCCGCCAAGGTCTCAGCGCCTTTGCTTGGTTTCGGTTCCCGGTGCGGCATGGCTAACGACCCAAGCTCCCTCGCTCGACAGGTTAGGCTGCCATATTGCAGGAGCGTGCAGACATAACTATGACGGCTGCTCATCGAGGACGCAAACCCGCGCCCCGAGACAAGAGCTATTGCGAGGCGCGGGGTCGGCGCTGGCGGTTGACGAGAGTTTGGGACCCGTAAGGGGGCGATGCGCGTTTTGCGCATCACCCAAGACCAAGGAGGAATGAGGCCATGCAAGCCACTTGGAAACCCCATACCGAGCACGGCGATTTGACCACGCGGAGCAACCTGCCCGACAGCGTCTACGCCTTCCCCAAGCAGCGCAAGGAGCCCCTGACCGACGCGAGCCATGTCAGGAACGCGCTCGCCCGCTTCGATCAGGTCCAGGGCATCTCCGATGCCGATCGCGACCTCGCCTTCGCCAACATCAAGAAGGCGGCGCAGCATTACGGCGTCGACATCGAGGAGAAGGACTGGCGCGAGCTCGGGCGCTAGGGCCGGTAGCAGGGAAGGATTTCCGCTCGGTTCGGCATCGAATCCCTGTACAAGCTTGGTCCATCAGCGAGATCGGGCGGGCTTTAAAAGGCAATAGGAGGACGACATGGCGAAAGGCCAACAGCGGAGCACTAAGGAAAAGAAGAAGCCGAAGCAGAAGAAGGTCGTCGCGCCGGCGCCTTCGTCCGTGGCGTCTGCCGCTCAGAGCGGAAAGCCCGGCCAAACCGGCGGTGCAAAGAAGGGCCGCTGACGGTTTCCGAGGCTGCCGTTATTTCGCGTCGGGCTTGGCGTCCGGGAAGGCGTCCGGCGCGTCCATCAAGATCTTCGACATGGTCCAGCGCGGCTTAAGCGTCTTCTGGACGTCGTTGACGCGCCAATGGCCGCCCTCCAGCACGAGCTCGAAGAGCATGTCGCTCGGGTGATCGAAGTTCTTGAACGTCGCCCGCACCTGAGCGCGCGTGGCCGATTTTGAGACAAGCGCGATCTTGAGCGCGCTGAGCTGCCAGTCCTGGCCGTCGACGATGACGTCCCAGTCGATCCTGCCGACCATGCCTTCCGGCGTCTCCTTCTCGTCCTTATCGATCAGGGCCTGGAGCCGCTGGCTGTAGATATGGGGCAGGCCGGCCTCGGCGGCGTCCCCGCCCAGGCTGGGCGTGTTTTCGGCGTAGGTCTGGTAGATGGCCTTGATGAGCGACACGGGGTCGCTGTCGGCTGGCGCGCGCGGCGATGCCGCACCAAGCCCTACGGCGAGGAGGAGTGCGAGCAAAATACGCATGGAGTCACCTTGACGCGTTCGATCGGAATTGCCGGAGCGGGCTAGATTCCGGGGCTCATATGGACGTACGTTAGGATGTGTCTACAGAGGCTTGCAACGAGGACTTGGTGGGCGCCGGGCGTATCGGCGCTCGCGAGGTGCAAGGCGGTAACCGGGCCGTAAGCCTTGCCTTTTCAGCGCTCCTGCATGGCCTTGCTCTGTTCTTGCTCTTGGCCGTGGCGCCGCTTGGCACAGAGGGGTCCGGCGGTGGCTTGCAGTCAGGGTCTGGGTCGGTCCCCATCGACGTGGAGATCCGCGACACTGCCGCGCCCGCTCAGCAGGAAGCGGCCGCCATGCCCCAAGGGGATGAGCGACGGCCACCGTCGAACGCGACCCCGCTCGGTGCCGAACCGTCGGCAGGAGAGCCGGTTCCCGACCCGCTCGAGACCAAGCTCCAGGCTCTGGCGAAACTCCGTCAGCCCGACACCGATACGCAGATCGCCGCCATGACATCGAATCTACCGGCAACGAGCGGCGATGGAACGCCAGGGCGAGGCATGAAGGACCTTATCCGCGCCCAAGTCGAACGTCGCTGGAACTTGAATGTGGCGAGCCTGGGAGATGGCGAGTTCTTCGTCCCGATCCATGTCCAAATGACCAAGGACGGCGTCGTCATCAAGGCCGAGATCGTGGACTCCACGCGCTCCACCGACGCGGTCTATCGCGAGATCGCCGTCAGCGCCCGCAATGCGGTGCTGTTGGCGTCTCCCTTCGCGCTGCCGCCCGGCCACTACCAAGACGTGATCGACATGGTCTTGGAGCTGAACCCCAGAGACACGCTGCGGTAACCGCGCCTTCGACGAGGGAGCGGGTTCGCGGCTTGCTTCAAGGGAGGTCCCGCGCGACGCGGAAGCCGGCGAGCGTGGAATAATCGGCGTCTTCATCGCCGGGCTCGCTCCCGCTGCGAGCGGCGGAGCGCTCGAAGATCGGCAGAGTGTGCCACGACCCGCCGCGAATGACATGTTTGCTGCAATCGGTTTCGGTCCAGGCGCTGCCGTCCGAGGGCGCTCCCGCATAGCTCGCGTGCCAGCAATCTTCGGTCCACTGCCAGGCGTTGCCCAGCATCCCGAATAGCCCGAAAGGATTGGGCGCGAAGCTGTCGACGTCAGCCAATGAGCGATTGTCCCATTTGCTGCCGCAGCCGTTGCAATTGGCGCGGCCGATGCCGAGGTCGTCGCCCCACCAGCGCGCCGTCGCCGTCCCGGCGCGTGCCGCATATTCCCATTCCGCTTCGGTCGGCAGACGATAGGGACCTTGCGCACGCGACGCCGCCGGATGCGCCAGGCGGACCTTGGCGTTCAGCCACCCGATATAGCGCTGCGCATCGCGCCAGTCCAAACAGACAGCGGGCCAATGCGGCAGATCGGCCTCGTAGGGGGGAAATGCCTTGCCGCCGCCGGGAGAGCGCCATCCCATGTCCAAGGTCGGATTGCAGGGGGCGGGCCGATAGCCGGTCTCTTTCAGGAAGGTGAGAAACTGCTCGCTCGTGATCTCGTATTTGCCGAGCGCGAAGGCCTTGATGGAGACGGCATGTTGCGGGCCCTCGGTGTCATAGCGCCCCTTCTCGGTCGGCGGGCTTCCCATAGCGAAGGTGCCGGCTGGGATGCCGACCATGACCGGACACTCCGGGCATTCCTGAAATTCTCGCTCCTTTTCGTCTCCGGCACGGCTTGTGCCGGACACGCCGACGAGAAGCGCCGCGACAACGACAAATCGAAAACATCTTCTGCGCACAGGATCTCTCAGGGCTCGGCCGCCTAATTCAGGCGGGCTTTCGCGCGATGAGCACCGCGTCCATGTATTGGCGATAGACGATGGCGACGCTCGTAAACCCAAGCCGCTCCAATCTCGCGATCGCGTCGGTCTCCGGCATCACTCTGTCGGCGGCTTCGTCCTCGGCATAATGCAGCACCCATTCGCGTAAGGTGTCGTATTTCTTGTGGCTCCCGAGCACATCGAAAAACAGTCCGAGCTGCCACCTTAGCGCCTCTCGATGGGCTTGGCCTTCTTGCGCATATTTGTCGGCATTGATGAAGAGGCCCGTCGGGGCAAGCACGCGCCAGATCTCGCCATAGAGACGGTCGCGATAGTCCGCGGTCAGGTTGTGCAACACGTAGCCCGAGGCGACCACGTCGAGGGAGTGCCGAGGCTGACCGGCCAAGAAATGCAGCGCGTCATCGAGAGCGATCTTGAGCCTGCCGCTTGCGATCGCAGCGGCAAGGGCTTTCCGTGCTTGCTCGAGCATCTTCGGCTCGTTGTCGACACCGGCCACGTCGAGCTTGGCGTCTTGCAGCAGGAGCTTGGTGATGGCGCCGTCGCCCATGCCGATATCGAGCGCGCGGAGCGGGCGGTCGCGGTCTTGCGTGAAGTTGCGCAACGCGCTGGCGAAGGTCTCATGCACTTCTCCCAGGAACGGCCGGGCGAGGCGCCACAGAGGATAATCGTCGCTGAGCTTTCCGGAGAAGCGCTGCTCCCCGAGATCGCCGCTTCCTGTCGCTGCCGCCTCTTCGCTCATGGCGCGATCAAGACCTTCACAAGAATTTGGCTCCGGCGCTTCTTCTATGCCTTGCCCAAGCGCTCCGCCAGCCACGCTCCTATTCGCCGCCGCGCCCGGCCGTGCGCGGTGCGCAGCACGCGGCCCATATTCATAAAGCCGTGGATCGTGCCTTCGCAGCACTCGTACTCGACCGGCACACCGGAAGCGGCCAGCGTCTCGGCATATTCCGCTCCCTCGTCGCGCAGGGGGTCGTGCCCGGCCGTGACGATCAGCGCCGGCGGCAGGCCGGTGTAGTCCTCGTAGAGCGAGGGGATCGCGCGCGGGTCGGTGAATGGCCAGGCGAGGCCGAAATAATGGCCGAAAAACCAGTCGATCATGTCGCGCGGGATCGGAAAGTGATGGGCAAGCTCTTGGCGCGAGGGCAACCGGCCGCGGAGGTCGAGCGCAGGATAAATCAGGGCCTGAGCACGCACCGGGCTTGCGAGCCGTCCCTTGGTCTCGTGCAAGGCGACGGCCGCCAGTCCGCCGCCGGCACTGTCGCCGGCGACAGCGATGCGCTGCGGATCGAGGCCGAGCCCCGCGGCCTCGTGCGACAGCCACATGAGCGCCGCGACGGTGTCCTCCACCGCGGCGGGGAACGGGTGCTCCGGCGCCAGCCGGTAGTCGAGCGAAAAAACGAGCGCGCGCGTGTCATGGCACAATGTGCGGCACAACACGTCGTGGGTCTCGATGTCGCCGAGAACGCAGCCGCCGCCATGCACGAACAGGATGGCTGCTTCGGCCGCGCGCCCTAGACCGGCGGGGACGTATTTGCGCACCCGCATCGGCCCGGCAGGGCCCGACACAGCGAGATCGCTGGCGTGTCCGATTTCAGGCGGCGCGATCTCCGTCTTGGCCAGCGTGCGGCGATACTCCTCGCGCGCGGCGTCGGGGGAGAGACTAAAGAGCGGCGTGGCAGTCGCCGAGGACGCCCAATACAACAGCGCTTCTGTTTCGCGGTCGAGCTTCAAACTCTCGTGTCCCGGCGCCTGATCATCTGAGCTAGTTGGGCGGAGCATATTTGCAGTGTGCGCCGCCGCCAGAATTCTGCTTCACCTCATTGGGATCGATCGTGCACTCAAGATTCGAGACGGCTTCGAAGATCGAGCCGGCTGCGCCATCCGGCGGAACGCCGATCTCGGCCAGAGTGGCGAAGAGCTCATGCGCGCGTCTTCCCTTCAGCGCGACATTCTTGCCGCCAAACGTGAGCTCGCAGGAGTGTGAGGTGATGTCGACATTGCTCGCCCGGCAGGTGAGCTTCTCGGCCGCCACGGAAATTGTCTGCCCGGCCGGAAAGTTGACATTTGCCTGGCCATCGAGAAACTTCGTCAACCCGCTTTTCTCGGGCGCGCTGAGCAGCGGGGAATTTTCACCGACAAGGGCGGCGAGCGCCAAGGCGCCGCTTCCGTCTGCCGTCTCCGCTTCCGGTTCGGCCGCCACTGCGTGACCAGAGAACAACAATGTCAGAAGAAGAAAGGTAACCCGCCTCATCTGCCGTTCCTTTGCTCCATGCGGAGGTCGAGAGCTGTGAAGAGAGTGGTGCCCCAGGCCGATCGCGAGCAGCCTGCTCTTGAGGGCACAAGAGATTTGCCACGTCGCGCGCGGAAGGGCTCAACTAAAAGCCAGTGCAACCTATGCCGCTGGCCGCAGTCGGACAATTCTTCGGCGTCGGGGGAGGCAGAGAGGCTTCCTCCGCAGCGACCTGCGCGCGCAAACGCTCGAGCTTAAGGCGACAGTCTGTGTAGGCAGGAGTGCCTGGGCTTGTTCCGTAGCTGATGCATTTGTCTCTATCCGCAGCGTCGAGTTGGGCCGTGCTGTCTTGGCCGGTTACGCAGCCCGTCAGACCGGTAAGGGAAGCTAAAACCATAAAGCCAATAGCCTCACCGCCGTCCCCTTCGTTGACCGTCGAGTTTATCCAAGTACGACACCGCGCAATAGGGGCGCTAGCGTGGCAGTCTCGCCGAGCTGCCGATTTCTGGCGCTCCAGCCGGATGTCGAGAGTTTTGATGAGAGTGGTGCCCCAGGCCGGACTCGAACCAGCACGCCCTTGCGAGCAACAGATTTTGAGTCTGCCGCGTCTACCATTCCGCCACTGGGGCACGGGCCGGAACATGGGATAAGCTCAAGGCGCGGTCAACCGCCCTGAGCCGATGGACAAGGACGCTTCGCCCCGCTAAGCAAGCGCCATGCTGCAGCGGCTTTATGACAAGGCGATCGCGCTTTCCGCCAGCCGCCACGCGCTGCCCGCGCTGGCCGCGGTCTCCTTCGCCGAGAGCTCCTTCTTTCCCGTGCCCCCCGACCTGCTGCTCGTGCCCATGGCGCTGGCGCAACCGCAAAAAGCAAGGCTCTATGCGCTGGTCTGCACCATCGCCTCGGTGCTTGGCGGCCTTCTCGGCTATGCCATCGGCGCGCTGCTGTTCGACACGGTCGGCAAGTGGCTGATCTCGGCCTATGGCTATGGCGACGGCATCGAAG
>JBGQMX010000097.1:0-12465 GCA_041500805.1 Methyloceanibacter sp. | reverse complement strand
GTTTACACGGGCTGTAACATAACGAAACATAAATCACAGTTCGGCCCAAGTTCAGCCCTGGCCACGCCCCAAAGAACCTTATGATGCAGATCGTTGCCTCTCGGCCCGGTCCAAATAGAGAGGTCTTCGGAATCTCAGCCCCCCAGCCCCCCCGGGGTCTTCTCTCGGACCGGGCCACTTCATTTCGAGGCTCATTGAAGCGTCAAACGGGTCGGCTTGCCGGCCCGTTTTGTTTTGGCGGGGAAGCTCCCCACCAGCCGGGTCAGCTCGCAAGTCTTCGCGGCCGATCACGTGCCGCCCGCGGCGACCTCATATTCGGCGGCGCCGAGGATCGGCCCGGCATTCTCCACCTGCAGAAGTGCGACGAGACAATCGCCGCCCATGGTCTTGAGGTCCTTGAGCGGCAGCCTTAGCGTCATCGCCTCGCCCTTCCACATGCCGACCGGCGACAGCTCCCGCACCGGGTGGTGATAGCTGAGGGTGCGCCCGCGATTCTCGCCGCGTGTGACCGACACCGTTTCCTGCTCCTTGGCGATGGCGAGCCAGACCGTTGCCGCGCGTGTGTGGGAATTCGCGGGCGCCGCGCCGAGGCCGATCACCAGACTGTCGCCCTCGGCGTGCATGCTGATCGGCACCTCGACGTCCGCGAGCCTGACTGAAGCAGCGGTAATCGCCTTGTCGATCGCCGTCTCGTCGGCACCGTTGACGTGGGTAAGGCCGTCGACCACGACTTGCGGCGTGTAGACCCTGCCGTCGCCACGCGTCTGCGCATATTCCCGCTGGCGCTCGCTATTGGCGGGGCTGCTGAGGGTGTCGTGCCAGCCGAGATAGTTCCAATAGTCGACGGAATAGGACAGCGCGATCACGCCCGGCCGCTTGGCGAGCTCGGTGAGGAGCTTATCGGCTGGCGGACAGGAGGAGCAGCCCTGGCTGGTGAAGAGCTCGATCACGGCGTTGCCTTGTGCCACGGGCTTCGGCGACGCAGCCACGAGTGGCTCGGCCACGAGTGGCGCAGCTACGAGTGGCTCAGCCAAGCCCGGCAGAGCGGCGACTATGAAGCCGAGCGCCGCGATGGCACCCGCACTGATGAGAAGAAATGGCCTCATGGTCTCTAGCATGCAGGAAGCGGGCCGAAATTTCCGGCAAAAACGGCTCACCTCGGGTCACAACTGAGTGACTGCCGGGTGGCGGCAGCCCAAAATCTGGGCGTCTTAGTGAGAATCGGTACGCCTACTCATGAGTGCATTTTGCTACCACCAAGCCCAGACACGCGGCGGGGAAAAATCCGCTCGCCCAAGCGCTTGCTTTTTGCGCAACGGGGTCCTAGATCGTATCCTCTCCAGGAGGATAGGATATGGTCATGGCTGCGACGGCTGAAATGCACCAGAGCTTCCCCGGCATCGTAAAGCGGCTAAAGCGCGCCGATGGTCACTTGCGCTCCATCGTCGGCATGATCGACGACGGGCGGCCGTGCCTGGAGCTCGCCCAACAGCTCCACGCCGTGGAGAAAGCGATAGCCGAGGCCAAGAAAGCGCTCATCCACGATCACATCGACCACTGTCTTGCCCAAGCGGCACGCCCGGGGCGACGCGACAATCGAGGCTCGCTTGAAGAGTTCAAACTGATCACGAAATACCTTTGAGCGCTCACCATGCTTCGTTCGGTTCTGAATTGGTTCGGCTTCGGAGAGAGCAACAACGATGGCCATTCGCCCCAAAAGGGCGATGGCCAAGATCATGGGCATGGGCACACCCACGGCATAGTCGATCCGAGCATCCCGACGACGGCGCGCGGAATTTGGGCAATCAAGTGGTCGTTCTTGGTGCTGTTCCTCACGGCCGCAATGCAGGCCGTGGTGGTCTGGCTGTCGGGCAGCGTGGCGCTGCTCGCCGACACCATCCACAATGTCGCCGACGCTAGCACGGCCATCCCACTGTGGATCGCCTTCGTGCTGGCGCGAAGGGCGCCGTCCCCGCGCTTCACCTTCGGGCTCGGCCGCGTGGAAGACCTTGCCGGCGTGGCGATCGTGCTCGTGATTTTTCGAGCGCACTCGTGGCGTTGTGGGAGGCGATTGAGCGTCATCCATCCGGCCCCAATCAGCAGCCTGCTCGCCGTCGCGCTCGCCGGTGTCGTGGGATTTCTCGGCAACGAGATCGCCGCCTATCTCCGCATCAAGACCGGCCGGGAGATAGAAAGCGCAGCCTTGATTGCTGATGGGTACCACGCGCGTGTCGATGGCATTACCAGCCTCACAGTGGTTCTCGGGGCCGCGGGGGTTTGGGCTGGCTTCCCCCAGGCGGACCCAATCGCCGGTCTGCTCATCACGGCGATGATCTTCGCCATCGTGTGGCAGTCGGCAAGAGCGGTGCTGATACGGACGTTGGACGGCGTCGAGCCCCACATCGTCAGCGCGTTGCGGCACTCGGCCGAGCACGCCGAAGGCGTAAGACGCGTCAACTCGCTTCGGGCACGATGGCTCGGTCACCGCCTTCACGCCGAGATGACCTTGAGCATGGATGGGGCACTCTCCCTCGCGGAAGCCAGTCGGCTGACCGAAAAGATGAGGCAACACGCGCGCCGTCACCTCCCCGCGCTTGAAAGCCTACACGTGGAAATAGCGCCAGAGTCAGGCCCGAGCAGAACCGAGCAGCGTCCACGTCACGCCAGCAACTGACCCATTGCAGCACCACCTCATGCTGGCGAAGGGCGAGTTCACGCATTGATGGGCGAGAAGGGATCAAGGCAGGGCTAACTCGTGACCGGCCCGTTAGGCCCGATTGCGAGCCTCTCAACTTGCCAGGCGCGCCGGCTTCCGCGATGCGCTAGTCCTGCAGGTCGGTTCGACGCCGCATGTATTCCTCCCGGTCGATCTCGCCACGGGCGTAGCGCTCCTTGAGAGTGTCGAGCGGTGTGCGGTCCGGCGGTGCGTGGTGCGGCGGCGTCATCCCCGGCCATGGCCCGCCGATCGCGCGGACGAGAATGACCGCGGCGGCGATCGCTACGGCGAGCACCAGGATCATTATCAGCGGACCGAAGATCATGCCGTACCACCCTCCGCCCCACCACATCATCTGCGGGCCATAAACATACCCATCGGTCTCGGACGGGGCCTGCGCCCACACCCAGGTTGGCACCAGGGCAAGAGCCGCGCCCACCGCCGCGACGATTGGGATCGAGACCTTCATCATCAGCTTACTCCATTGTGGAACGGCGTCGACACACGACGCTGCGCATTAGGATTGTGAAGCCTACAAGTGCCAGAACTTGAGAGATTGTCGGTCATCGGCGCACCTTCCTTTGCAACGGATCAGAACACCAACACCTTGTCGGCTTCGAGCAACAAGGCGGCGAGTTCGTCCATGGTGCTACGTTTGGCGCCCGGCATGATCTCGGCGTCGGTGAGACCGCGGGCATCCATGCATGTGCGGCAGAGCAAGATTTGTCCCTTACCGGCGAGCACGCGCTTTAACATGCGCTCGACGTTGTAATAACCATCCGGGGTCTTCTGACCCGCCTTCGCGCCGATCACCGCATCGGCCATCAGGAACACGGTGACCTCGGCTCCCGGGTCCGTCTTCATAAGAGCATTGGCCAGTCGAAGCGCGTTATAGTAGCGCTCGGTGCCATAGGGCGGGTCATTGAGGATGAAGACTGACTTCATGAGGTCCTTCCCGCGGGTGGGGCTGCTGCCCTGGTTCACAACCGGAAGACGACTGCCACTGTCCCATGCCACCGCGCAGCACGCAGACATCCCGAGCAGAAGTTGAATTTGGCGGACCTATTTTATAGGCCGAATTGAAATGAGCTTTATTAAATCGTCCGCGACAAAGCTGGACCCAATCACTTCGAGGCCGGCCTCCGCAACGTGTTCTTCTGTCCGGCGATCAAAGCCTGCTCCATAAGCCCAAGCGATCCATGGCTCCCAGAGCCGCGTGATGGCCCTTCGCATGGCACCACGCGGGCGCACATATTCCAATAACCTGATCATTCCGCCCGACTTTACGACGCGGCCAATCTCGCGCAGAGCCTGGACCTGTAGATCGTCGGGTAGGACACAGAACAGAAAGGTAGCGACGGCCGCGTCAAAGTACTGATCCGGAAACTCAAGGTGAGTGACATCCATCTGGCGCAATTCAACCTCGGCGCCGAGCGAAAGGCGTCTACGTTCGGCGCGTGCCAGCATGGCCGGGCTGAGATCGACGCCGACGACTTCGGCTTCAGGTGGGTAAAATTGGATATTTCGCCCCGTTCCGACACTCGCATCCAATATGCGCCCCGCGAGCCCTTCGAAGAGCAGGGGCCGTATCTTGCGATAGCGGCTATACTCGAAGGGGAGATCGAGCAGGTCATAGAGCGGTGCAATTCGCTCGTATCGATCCAGATTCGATGACACCCGTTGCCCCTGAGTGCCGGGCCTTTCTAGACGCTTACCACGCCCTCATATAAATAACTGCAAGAGACGAAAAGGACGTGAGGTCATGAGCGCATCGTGTTGTGACCATGCCAGCGATCCGCAGCGCGGTAACCAAAGCTACCGGCGTGTTCTGTGGGCCGTGCTCGCCATTAACGCCGCAATGTTCGCGGTTGAGGTCGCAGCCGGCCTTGCAGCAGGTTCGGCATCGCTGCAAGCCGACGCTCTCGACTTTCTCGGCGACGCGGGGAACTATGCCATTAGCCTCTTCGTCGTGGGGATGGCACTGCGCTATCGCGCCACGGCGGCGTTGTTGAAGGGCGCGACCATGGGCGTGTTCGGCTTGTGGGTGCTCGGGGTCGCCGCTTGGCACATATGGCACGGCACTTTTCCCCATGCCTTCACCATGGGCGCTGTGGGCACCGTCGCGCTGCTCGCCAACGCGGCCTCATTCGCGCTTCTATGGGCTTATCGTGGCGGCGATTCCAACATGCGCTCGGCATGGATTTGCACGCGCAACGACGTATCGGCAATCTCGCGGTGCTGCTGGCGGCGCTCGGCGTGCTCGGCACGGGCACCGGCTGGCCCGATGTGATCGTGGCCGCGATCATGGCCGGCCTTGCCGTGCAAGGAGCGTGGGTCGTTCTCAGCCAATCATGGACCGAGATCCGCATCTCGACCTCGCCGGTGCCGGCCAAGTAAGCAGCGGCACTTGCAGCAGAGTTCCCTTGAGTCTGGCGCGACTATTGCAAGTCAGAGGATGTCGCCGCGAGTTGTGTCGCTTACCTTACAAACAATGGGGGGAGTGCACGGTCATGATCGGGTCGTGCTGCAACCAGTCAACGGACACCCATCGCGGCAAGCGAGATGATGCGGTTGCCGCCAGCAAGGGCCTCAGTCGTGCGTGGCCGGAGCGTGCGGGCATAGAGATCGCTTCAGCCGGCCAACTGGGAGCGCCACTTAGGTAAAAAGCAAGCACATGGACACCCTTTCCCTCTTCGGTCTGATTGCCGTGACGCTGATGCTGGTTTTCTACACTTTGGAAGACCGGAGCACGTGGTTCAATTTTGGGTTTGCCGCCGCTTGCGCGCTCGGTTCGGCCTACGGCTTCCTGCAAGGGGCTTGGCCATTCGGCCTGGTGGAAGCCGTATGGGCGTTTGTCGCCTTTCGCCGCTGGTGGCTCAAGATCAAAGCGAGCAGGACCTTGCCTCAGGCCGCTTCTCTCGCCAGCGACCTCAGCACGTAGTGCAGGATCCCGCCATTGCGGAAATAATCGAGCTCGTCGAACGTATCGATCGCCGCGCGCAACGGAACGGCGCGCTTCTCGCCGCTCGCGTAAGTGAGATCGGCCTCGAGCCATTGCCCTGGCTTGATCTCGCTCAAGCCCCGCAAAGCCACGGTCTCGTCGCCTTTGAGCTCGAGCGACTTCCACGACATGCCCTCGGCGAAGAGGAGCGGCAGCACGCCCATGCCGATCAGGTTCGAGCGGTGGATGCGCTCGAAGCTTTCGGCGATCACGGCGCGCACGCCCAAGAGCCGCGTGCCCTTGGCCGCCCAGTCGCGGGAGGAGCCGGTGCCATATTCCTTGCCGGCGAAGATGACGAGCGGCACGCCATCGGCCGCATAGCGCATGGCGGCATCATAGATCGCCAGACGCTCGCCTGACGGATAGTGGACGGTCACGCCGCCCTCGATGCCCGGCACCATCATGTTCTTGATGCGGGTGTTGGCGAAGGTGCCGCGCATCATCACCTCGTGATTGCCGCGCCGCGAGCCGTAGGAATTGAAGTCGTGGACGGCGACGCCGTGCTCGGCGAGGTAGTGCCCGGCCGGGCTGTCGCGCCTGATCCCTCCCGCCGGCGAGATATGGTCGGTGGTGATGGAGTCGAGGAAGAGCCCGAGGATGCGGGCGCCATCGACATCGGTCACCGGAGAGGGCGTGCTCGACATGTCGGTGAAGTAAGGCGGGTTTTGCACATAGGTCGAACGCGCGTCCCAGCCATAAGTGAGCCCGCCCTTCACCTCGATCTTGCGCCATTCGGGGTCGCCGCGGAACACATCGCCGTAGCGCTCCTTGAACATCGACTTCTTCACCGCCTTGCGCACCACCTTGGCGATCTGTTTCGACGACGGCCAGATGTCCTTGAGATAGACGGGCTCGCCGTCGGCGTCGGTGCCGAGCGGTTCGGTGGCGAGGTCGATCATCATCGAGCCGGCCAGCGCGTAGGCGACCACGAGCGGCGGCGAGGCGAGATAGTTGGCGCGCACGTCGTGATTGACGCGTCCCTCGAAATTGCGGTTGCCGGAGAGCACGGCGGCGACGGCAAGCCCATGCTCGTGGATGGTGTGGGAAATCTCGTCAGGCAGCGGCCCCGAATTGCCGATGCAGGTGGTGCAGCCATAGCCGACGAGATTGAAGCCGAGCCTGTCGAGGTCCTTCTGCAGGCCGGCCTTCTCGAGATAATCGGTCACCACTTGCGACCCCGGCGCGAGCGATGTCTTGACCCACGGCTTGACGCTCAAGCCCCGCTTCACCGCGTTCTTGGCGAGGAGCCCTGCGGCGACCATCACGAAGGGATTTGAGGTGTTGGTGCAGGAGGTGATGGCGGCGATGACCACGTCGCCGTGGCCGAGGTCGAAATTCTTGCCCGTGACCGGCACTCTCTTCCCCGCCTCGGCGGCTTTGCCGTATTCCTTGTCGAGCGCCTCGGCGAAGGCGGAAGCTGCGCGCGTGAGCGGCACGCGGTCCTGCGGACGCTTCGGCCCGGCAAGCGAGGGCACCACCTCACCAAGATCGAGCGCCAGGGTCTTGGTGAACACCGGGTCCGGCGTATCGCTATCGCGGAACAGGCCCTGCGCTCTCGCGTAAGCCTCGACCAACGCGATGCGCCGGCGCTTGCGTCCCGTGGCCTTGAGATAGGCAAGCGTCTCCTCGTCGATGGGGAAGAAACCGCAAGTCGCGCCATATTCCGGCGCCATGTTGGCGATGGTGGCGCGGTCCTCGAGCGGCAGATTGCTCAAGCCCACCCCGAAAAACTCCACGAACTTGCCGACCACGCCCGACCGGCGCAGCATCTCGGTGACGGTCAGCACGAGATCGGTCGCTGTGACGCCGTCGCCAAGCTCGCCGGTGAAGCGGAAGCCCACCACCTCGGGGATCAGCATGGAAATCGGCTGGCCGAGCATGGCGGCCTCGGCCTCGATGCCGCCCACGCCCCAACCAAGCACCGAGAGCCCGTTGACCATGGTGGTATGGCTGTCGGTGCCGACCAGCGTGTCGGGGTAGGCGAGCGGGGTCTTCCCGTCCTCCTCCTTGGTCCACACCGTCTGCGCCAGATATTCGAGATTGACCTGGTGGCAGATGCCGGTGCCGGGCGGCACCACGCGGAAATTGTCGAAAGCCCCCGCCCCCCAGCGCAAGAACGCATAGCGCTCGCCGTTACGCTCGTATTCCTTGTCGACGTTCACCTGGAAGGCCTTGTCGGAGCCGAAGGCATCGACCATCACCGAATGGTCGATGACGAGATCGACGGGCGCGAGCGGATTGATCTTCTTGGGGTCGCCGCCGAGCGTGGCAACGGCGTCCCGCATGGCGGCAAGATCGACCACGGCCGGCACGCCGGTGAAGTCCTGCATCAGCACCCGCGCAGGGCGGAAGGCAATCTCGCGGTCGCTTCTCCGCTCGGTGAGCCAGAGCGCGATCCCGCGAATGTCGTCGGCCGTGACGGTGCGCCCGTCCTCGTGGCGCAGCAGATTTTCGAGCAGCACCTTGAGCGAGAAGGGCAGGCTGCCGATCCCGGCGAGTCCGTTCGCCTCGGCCTCTTTCAGGCTGAAATAGTCGTAGCTCTCGCCGTCTACGGCGAGGGTGCGCCGGCACTTGAAGCTGTCGAGCGAGGATTCAATTGCCGATGTCAACGAGGATCTCCTTCGGAAGAGGCTGCCACTCTTCTAGCTTAGCGCATGCAAGGGCGTGGCCAGGAAGCCCGCGAGGAGGCTTCCGCCCCTTGGCCTATATAAAAGCCCTTGCGGCAACGAGACAATGACGCGAAGAGAGCGCGCGGGCGGAAATCAGTTGGAGCCCGTGCCCCTCGCAGTCTCAACATGCGCAAATTCTGAGCAAATGCCTGAACGGATCGGCCTCGCCGCCCATGAGATCAGCTGCCGGCGCGGCGGCAGGATCCTCTTCGCCGGCCTGAGCTTTGCGCTTGCACCGGGCGAGGCGCTGCTGGTGAGCGGCCCTAACGGCGCGGGCAAGACGAGTCTCCTCCGTCAGATCGCCGGTCTCCTGCCGCTCGAGGCGGGGCGGCTCAGCCTGACAGATGCAAGCCCCGACGCATCGCTTCCGGAGCTTTGCCACTATGTCGGCCACGCCAACGCCGCCAAGACGAGCTTAAGCGTCAGCGAGAACCTCGCCTTCTGGGCCGACTATCTCGGAGACGACCACGGCAGGCTCCAAGCTGCGCTCAAATCTTTTGGGCTCGCCCCGCTTGCCGGCCTTCCCGCCGGGCTCCTGTCTGCGGGCCAGAAGCGGAAGCTCGCCCTGTCCCGCCTCTTCGCGGCGCCACGCCCCATCTGGCTCCTCGACGAGCCGTCGGTCTCGCTCGACGTGCCTTCCGTCAAGCTGCTCGACGCGGCAATCAGGGATCACCTCGCAGCGGGCGGCATCGCCGTGGTGGCAAGCCACGTGCCCCTCAAGACCAAGTTCGCGCGGAAGCTTACGCTCGGCCTGGAGCGCGCCTCGTGAAAGCGGCGCTCGCCCTCCTTTCCCGCGATGTGAAGCTTGCCTGGCGCGAGGGCGGCGCCATGGGCACGGCGCTCGGCTTCTATCTCGTCGTGGTCGCCATCACGCCTTTGGGGCTCGGGCCCGACCTCAACCTGCTCGCCCGCATCGCGCCGGGCATGCTGTGGATCGCGCTCCTCCTGGCCGGCCTTCTCTCCGCCGACCGCATCTTCCACAACGACTACGAGGACGGCGCGCTCGACGTGCTCATCACCGGGCCTTTGCCCCTGCCGCTCGTCGCGGCGCTGAAGAGCCTCGCCCATTGGATCACGACCGGCGTGCCCTTAGCCCTTCTCGCGCCGGTTCTTGGGCTTCTTCTCAACCTGCCGCCGGCGGCGAGCCCGCTGCTGGTGCTCGCCATGCTTGCTGGCACGCCCGCCGTGAGCTTCGTCGCGGCAATAGGCGCGAGCCTCACGCTGGGGCTTAGGCGAAGCGGGCTCCTGCTCGCGCTGCTCGTGCTGCCGCTCTATGTGCCGGTGCTGATCTTCGGCGTGGCCACCGCGTCGGCCGCCATCACCGGGCCTGCCTCGCCCTGGCCGCCCTTCCTCATGCTGTGCGGCTTGAGCCTTGCGAGCATGGTGCTAGCACCGATCGCCGCAGCCGCGGCGCTGCGCACCGCGCTCCGCTGATAAAGCGTCAGTCCCAGCTGCTCCAGGCCCGCTCGCCGGCGAGAGCTGACGTGCCCTTCATGGGCTTGAGCAGAGCGCAGAATCTGCTGGTGTGCCGCTGTTTGAAGATGTCGCGATACTCGACATAGCCAAAAAAATAGATCGGATCGACACCCGGCACCTCGAACCGCTGGTCAAGCGGTGTCGGGACGTCGAACTTCCCGATGACGTCATCGACAGCGAACTTGGTGCCCTTGGACGGATCGTATCTTGGCTTCGTTCCCTTGGGCTGGGTTGGCGAAAACTCGCCGTAAAGGGTCTCGAGGAACCCAGGGGTCGGACCGAAATTCTGCACCTCGACGAAGGCCACGGTCTTTTCGTCCGGCCCGACGAATCCGCCCTTGTCGCTCGGCTGAATGAAGATGTAGGCCCTCTCCACGGCGGGAATGTGCTTGGCGGCGCCTTTCGCGGCATTGGCCGCCCGCATGGTGAAAACCCAAAGCAAGAGGGTGGAGAGCGTTAGCAGCCCGGCGAAAACGGCAATCGCGCGCTCTGTCGTGAGGGAGGCGTAAGCCCATGCCTCGCAGGCATGACAGCGGAGGCTTCCGACCCAGCCTGCGCCCCTGGTGCACTCCTTACTTTCGACCGGGCCCGCCTCGGTGGCATCCTCACTTGAGGAGATGGCGTGGTTGGAGCCATTGGGCTCGCTCTCCACGGCATGTTTTCGATAGGAAGCGGCGGCGCCGGCGGGGTTGCCTTGCTGGGGGAACGCTTGTGACGACCACAGCCCGAGCAACAGAAGAGCGGCTAGGAATTTCAACATCGCGCAATCGCCGTTCCAAAAATTGCCCGGGTTCCGGCGCTTGTTATACCTGAATTGAACGAGAAGCCTAGTCCGCGGCCACAGTCCGGTGATCGTTGCGCCCGTTCACCAAACCCACTAGATCAAGCCCCATGGTAAGCCTTGCCAACCCGACGCGTTTTTTGAGCCTTGTCGACCGCCTCGTGCCGTGGCTGACCGTGCTCACCTTGGTCTTGCTGGGCGCCGGCCTTTACCTCTCCTTCTTCGTCGCGCCCCCCGACTATCAGCAAGGCGAGACCGTCAGGATCATGTTCATCCACGTGCCCGCCGCGTGGCTCGCCATGTTCGGCTATATGCTGATCGCGGCGGCAGGCCTCGGCACACTGATCTGGCGCCACCCTCTCGCCGACGTGGCCGCCAAGACCGCAGCTCCCATCGGGGCCACTTTCACCTTCATCGCGCTCGTCACCGGCTCGCTCTGGGGCAAGCCCATGTGGGGCACCTATTGGGTCTGGGACGCGCGGCTCACCTCGGTGCTCGTGCTGTTCCTGCTCTATCTCGGCCTGATCGCGCTCTGGAACGCGATCGAGGAGCCCGGCCGCGCCGGCCGCGCCGCCGCGATCCTTGCCCTGGTCGGGGCCATCAACGTGCCCATCATCAAATTCTCGGTGGATTGGTGGAACACGCTGCACCAATCGGCGAGCGTTTTCCGCCTGGGCGGCCCGACCATCGATCCGTCAATGCTGGCGCCGCTCTTCGTCATGGCGATCGCCTTCACGCTCCTCTTCGTGCTGTTGCATCTCATCGCCATGCGCGCCGAGATCTTGCGCCGCCGCGTGCGCGCGCTGCAGCAGACGCAAGTCGAGCGCGCGGCCCTGGTCGAGGCGTAAGGCGGCAGCGATGCCAGACCTCGGCCCGCATGCGGTCTTCATCCTCGGCGCCTATGGCGTCACCTTCGTTGCGGTCGCGGCGCTGGCGTTCGCGGTCGTCGAGGACGATCGCAAGCAGCGGCGCATCCTGGCCGATCTCGAGCGGAAAGGGATCAGGCGGCGCTCGGCTTCCGCCGCGGCGAAACCGAAAGTGAGCGCGCCCGGAAAGCCACCGCGGAAGCGCCGCCCATGACCGGCGCGACCCGACAGGCTCCCCGGCGCCGTTTCGCGCCAGCCCTTCCGCTCCTGATCTTCGCAGGCCTCGCCGGCCTCTTCTGGTACGCGCTCCAGGGCGGCGATCCCTCGCTCCTCCCCTCGGCGATGATCGGCAAGCCCGTGCCGGAGTTCACCATGCCACCGCTCGAAGGGCTGAGCGGCGCGGACGGGAAGGACGTGCCGGGCTTGGCCAGCTCCGATCTCGCCCAAGGCGAGCCCAGCATCGTCAATGTCTTTGCGTCCTGGTGCGTCGAATGCCAGGCCGAGCATCCTTTGCTCGTGGCTCTCGCCGAGCAGAAGGGGATCAGGCTTTACGGCATCGACTACAAGGACGATGCGGGCTCGGCCCGGCGCTTCCTCGGCCGCTACGGTAACCCTTACGCCCGCGTCGGCTCGGACAGCTCCGGCCGCACGGCAATCGATTTCGGCGTGTATGGGGTGCCTGAGACCTATGTGGTCACCGGCGACGGCAAGATCGCCTACCGTCATGTCGGACCGCTGACCGAGGACGCCATCAAGGAAAAGCTTCTGCCCTTGCTCCAGCCGCCGGAGACCAAGCCGCAAGGCTAGAGGCCATGTCGAAGCCTCATACCTCCCCTTGATGGGGAGGTCGGCGCGCTTTAGAGCGGGTTTGTCGTTTTCCGATTCGTAAGGGATTCCGATTTTTTGCGAACAGTGCGAGTCCTATGCCGTTGCAGCGGCGGAGGACGGACATGGCG
>JBGQMX010000096.1:0-12508 GCA_041500805.1 Methyloceanibacter sp. | reverse complement strand
TTGACCAGCCAATTGGCGGTCTGCAGGCAGTCGACGAGATAGCTCTTGTCCTCCTTGCGCGTCGTCGATTTGGAGACGGTGGCGTAATAGGACTGGTTGACGAGAACGCGCGGCAGGGTGTCGCTGTTCAGCTCGACATGGAAGGAACTGTCGGGAAGCACGCGCACGAGCACGTCGGGCACGATCGGTTGCGACGGGCTTGAGCCATATTTCAGCCCGGGCTTCGGGTTCAGCCGCTTCACCTCCTGGATCATGTCGCAAAGGTCCTCGTCGGAGACGCGGGCCACGCGCTTCAGCGCCGGCAGATCGTGGGCGGCAAGGAGGTGAAGGTTCTCGATCAAGGCCGCCATCGCCGGGTCGCAGCGGTCCTGCTCCTTCAGCTGGAGCGTCAGGCATTCGCGCAAGTCGCGGGCGAACACCCCGCACGGCTCGAAGCCCTGCATCACACGCAGCGTCTCCTCGACGAGCTCGAGCGGCGCCCCGAGGAGGTCGGCGAGCGCGGCAAGCTCGCCGCGCAAATAACCCGCCTCGTCGGTCATGTCGATGAGATGATGGCCGATCAGCCGTCTTGCCGGATCGGCGAAGGCGAGCGCGAGCTGGTCGGCGAGATGATCGCGAAGCGTCCTCTCCTCGGCCACATAGGCCTCCAGATTCGACGCCTCGTCGCCGCCCGAGCGCGAGCCTTGGCCCAGCGTGGCCCAGCCGGAGTCCTTGACCGCACCAGGGGAAAAGCCATCGGCCTCGGGAAAGGCGTCCTGCGGCTCCGCATCGAGGTCGTCGGTGCGCCGGCTGCCCGCCTCAAGATCCGTCCATTCCTCGCCGTCGCCCCCTTCACCCTCGCCTTCGGCCGGGGGGCTGTCGCCCGCGCCGGTCGCCTCGGGCCGCTCCCCCTCCTCCTTGAAGGCGGCTGCGGGGGCCTCGACGGCGGGCTCGCCCGCGACGGGGGCGGTCTCGTCGGGCTCGGCACGCTCGAGCAGCGGATTGCGCTCGAGCTCGGCGTCGACGAAGGTGGCGAGCTCCATATTGGAGAGCTGCAGCAGCTTGATCGCCTGCTGCAGCTGGGGCGTCATCACCAGGCTGTGGGACTGACGGAGTTCGAGCTTAGTGGTGATCGCCATTGTCGAACTCACTCGCGATCAGCTTCTCAGATCCTGAACTGGTCGCCGAGATAGACGCGCCGCACGTCCTCGTTGTTGATGATCTCGTGGGCGGTGCCGTGGGTTAGCACCATGCCGTCATGGATGATATAGGCGCGGCTGACGAGATCGAGCGTCTCGCGCACGTTGTGATCGGTGATGAGCACGCCGATGCCGCGCTGGGTCAGATGCCGCACGAGCGCGCGGATGTCGTTGACGGCGATGGGGTCGATGCCGGCGAACGGCTCGTCGAGCAGCATGAAGGACGGGCGCGTGGCGAGCGCGCGGGCGATCTCGACACGGCGGCGCTCACCGCCGGAAAGCCGCATGGCCGGCGAGGTCCGGAGGCGCGTGATGCGGAACTCCTCGAGCAGCGCGTCGAGCTGCAGCTTGCGCTCCTGCTTGTTGGGTTCGACCGTCTCGAGCACGGCCAGAATGTTCTCCTCCACGGTCAGCCCCCTGAAGATCGAGGCCTCCTGCGGCAGATAGCCGATGCCGAGCCGCGCGCGGCGATACATCGGCAGCTTGGTCACGTCCCGGCCGTCGATCTTGATGCTTCCTTCGTCGGCCGGAATTAGCCCCGTGATCATGTAGAACACGGTGGTCTTGCCGGCGCCGTTCGGCCCCAGCAGCCCGACCGCCTCGCCGCGGTTAAGTTCGAGGCTGACGCCGCGGACGACGGTGCGCTTCTTGAAGCTCTTGACGACGGCAGTGACGGTCAGCCGGCCAAGGCCCGGTTCGGACCGAGGGCCTGGCGCAGGGCGCTGAGGCGCTGCGGGGACTGCTCCCCCTTGCGCGGCGGCTGCCTGGCGGCCTGGGAACGACAGCAATTTGCCCACTGACCCCTTCCGCTCGTTCACTTGAAGTGCCGGCCGGTTAACATTCCATAAAGTCCCTAGAGCGTCTCAGGGCTGGAGACCCGGAACAAGCGACCAAGGCGAATCATCCTTCTTCGCCGGCTTGCTGCCTTCAGCCGCCCCATCGGTTGCGCTTGCGGCGTTGCCCTGCTCGTCGGCAGCAGGCTCCGCAGTGCCGGACACCTCGTCCGCGGGCGCTGCCTCTGGCGCCGCGGCAGATTTGGCATCGCCCGATTTGGCATCGTCGGGCTTGACGTCGCCCGATTTGGCGTCAGCGCCCTCCTTCGGCATGAACAGCGCACGGATACGGCCCCCAGCGGTGGCATTGCCCGTGTTTTCGAACCGGCTCTCGCCCGTCTTCAGATCAATGACGAGACGGTCTCCCTTTAGCACATTCTTGCCTTGCGTTAACACCACATTGCCGCCCACGGTTACCATCTGCGACGGCACGTCGTAGATGGCCCACTCGCTCGTCGTGGTCTGGTCCTTGTCGCTGTTGATGATGACGTCGCCCTTGGCATCGATCTCGGTGATTTGGGTGCCGTCGTCGCTCGCCAGTCCGCCCGCAGGCTTGACGTCTGCCACCTTGGTCGCGGGCGCAGCCTGGTCGGCGCCCTCATTCTTGCCGGCGTTGAGCTTTTCGGGGCCGCCCACATAATGGACCTTGAGCTCCTGGGCGCGGAGCGTCGTGGTGCCCTGCACGGCCTTCACATTGCCTGAGAAGGTCGCGTATTTCTGCTGGTCGTGCACCACGAGCATGTCGGACTCGATATCGATGGGGTCCTTGGAGCTCTGCGACAGCCCGCCGAAAGTATTGCTGAGGGTCTGCGCCGATGAAGGCGCTGCCACCACCAGGGCGAGGCCCACGGCCGCCAATCCCGCAAGCGCGCGGAAGAGCCGAGCAGACGTTAGGCGAGGAAGTGCGCTCATTGAGGCTCCGCCGGCAGGGCTGGAATGTCGCCTACTTGTGGCTCAGCCCCGACTGCCACCGGCGCCGCGCCGGTGGTTTCCGGCGACAGCGCCACGGCGTTCGGCTTCCGCGGGAGGGCTTTCGCCGCCGCATCATCCGTGTCCGGCTTGATGAGGTGGACGCGCACCTTGCCGCGGAAGGTCAGAGTGTGCTCCGAGGACTGGAGCGTCAGCGCATTGGCTTTGACATTGCCGTTGGTCAATTCGAAGTGGACCGGACTGTGCGAGCGAAGGGTCTGGTTTTTCATGTCGAGGGTCGCATGGGTCAGCTCGCCGTTCACGCCTGAGCTCGTCGCCACGGTGATCCTTTCCTGCATCACCAGCCGTTCCGCCTGGCTGTCGAAGATGCCGCGTGTAGCCTCCATCCGCGACCAGCCGCCGGATTGGCTCGAGAGATCGGCCTTGATGGCGTGCAGCTTGATCACCTTCGGGTTCTTCACGTCCTGATCGGCGTAGTCGGCGCTGACCACATAGGTGCCGTTCGTCTTGTCGTTGCCTTTGAGCTTGGGGTTGGTCATGCGCAAGTTGCCGTCGGCGATCTCGACGCCGCTGATGCTCGCCGTCAAATCGCCGACGCTGATGCTGAGCCGCGAGGAGATGAAATAGCAGGCAAGCACCAGGACCGCCAAAACCGGCAGCACCTTGCGCAGGATGCCGACGACACGGGTGTGCCGCTCGGCGCTGCGAAAGGCGCGCTCGCGCTCCTCGGCCGTGCGCACACGGTAGCGCCGGCCGCTGGGAACGATATTCGCCTCACTCGCCATCTTCCCCGCCAAGGATCCTCAAGAACCGGCACTCATCGCCGGCAGGGGCTTAGCTAGCCGCAGGACTTTGATGACATTGCGACGGCCAGGCCCTAAGCGCAAAGACATACGCTAGAAGCCCTGTGACGCCTAATGGGCAAAGGGATCGATCTCGGACCATCCCCTGAGATCGAGCTCGACCCGCGCCGGCAGGAACTCGAAGCAGGCGCGCGCGAGCCCCTCGCGCCCCTCGCGCTTCAGCATGGCGTCGAGTTTCTCTCTTAGTGCGTGCAGATGCAACACATCGCTCGCGGCATAATTGAGCTGCTCGTGGGTGAGCTCTGGCGCGCCCCAGTCGGAGGATTGCTGCTGCTTGGACAGCTCGATGCCCAGAAGCTCCTTGCACAGGTCCTTGAGGCCGTGGCGGTCGGTGAAGGTGCGGGCCAGCTTCGAGGCCACCTTGGTGCAATAGACCGGCCGCGGCATCACCCCGAAATAGTGCTTGAGCACGGCCATGTCGAAACGGCCGAAATGGAAGATCTTGAGCACGCTTTCATCGGCGAGCAGGCGCTTCAGCTCCGGCGCGTCGTAGCGGCCGGCGAGCTGCACCAGGGCGGCGCGCCCGTCGCCCTCGGAGAGCTGCACGAGGCAAAGCCGGTCGCGATAGGGGTTGAGCCCCAGCGTCTCGGTGTCGATGGCGATGGAGCGGCCGGCCATGCGGCCTTGCGGCAGATCGCCTCTGTAGAGCTCTACGGTCGGGGGCTGGCTCAAGTTTCAAGCGCTCCTTGGCGGCCGCATTCTGGACGCGAAGCGCTTAAGAAAGCGGGAATGGTGCCCAGGAGAAGACTCGAACTTCCACGCCCTTTCGGGCACTAGCACCTGAAGCTAGCGCGTCTACCAGTTCCGCCACCTGGGCTTGAGAGTGAGGAGGTACGATCGGCGGTTCTCCTTGTCAATTGCCGGGAGAAGCGCCTTCAAGGCTTCAGCCCACTCGTGTATTGCTTCGGCTCGTGTCCCTCCCCCGGAAGGGGGAGGTCGGCGCGGACGCCGCTTTGTGGCGCACGCACCGGGTGGAGGTCGGCTAGCGTGCCGCATTTGGCAAGAAAACCCTCACCCCGGCCCTGCCCCTTTCAGGGGGAGGGAGGACTCAGTCGGGAGACAACGTGGCGATCACACTGAACAACACGGCGCTGATCACGCTTTATGGCGGCTCGGGCTTTATCGGGCGCCATGTGGTGCGCGCCATCGCCAGGACCGGCGCGCGCATGCGGGTCGCGGTCAGGCGCCCTGAGCTTGCCGGTCACCTCCAGCCGCTCGGGGGCGTCGGCCAGATCGTCGCCGTGCAGGCCAATGTGCGCTACCCCGATTCGCTTCTTGCCGCCGCGGACGGCGCCGACGCCGTCGTCAACCTCGTCGGCATCCTGTTTCCAACGGGCAAGCAGACCTTCAAGGCGGTGCAGGACGAGGGCGCGCGGCACGTGGCGGAAGCGGCGCGGACGGCAGGGGTGCGCACGCTCGTGCATATCTCGGCGATCGGCGCTGATCCCGATGCGTCCTCGGTCTACGCGCGCAGCAAGGCAGCGGGAGAGGCGGCGGTCAAAGAGGTGTTCCCCGATTCCGTCGTCCTCAGGCCTTCGATCGTGTTCGGGCCGGAGGACGACTTCTTTAACCGCTTCGCAGCGCTGGCAAGGATGGCGCCGGCACTTCCCCTGATCGGCGGGGGCAAGACGAGGCTTCAGCCGGTGTTCGTGGGCGACGTGGCGCGCGCGGTCGTGGCAGGGCTCACCGGCAAAGCGGGCGCGGGCGCCCCTTACGAGCTTGGCGGACCCGAGGTGTTGACCCTGAAAGAGGTGATGCAGCGCGTGCTCGCTTATGCCATGCGCAAGCGGCTGCTCGTGCCTGAGCCCTTCTGGCTCGCCAAGCTGCAGGCGGCCTTCCTGCAATGGCTGCCGAACCCCCCGCTCACCATCGACCAGGTGCGTCTGCTGGAAACCGACAATGTGGTGAGCGAAGCGGCAACGCGGGCGGGGCGCACCCTTGAGGGTCTAGGCATCGAGCCGGTCGCGGTCGCCGCCGTGGTGCCCGATTATCTCGAGCAATTCCGCCCGCGCGGCCAGTTCTCCACCTACCGCCCTTAGACCTCGAGCGGCCGTCTCAGCTGTAGAGCATCACCAGGAGGAAGCCGCCCAGCACCATGCGGTAAAGCACGAAGGGCAGGAAGCTGATGCGGCGGATCAGATTCATCAGGAAGGCAATCGCCATGATCCCGGCGACGAAGGTGAGCGCGGCGCAGAGGATCTGGTCCTTGGTGACGGTGCCGCCGCCTTCGAGCGCGTCGCCGATGGTGAAGACGATCGCCCCCGCCGTGGCCGGAATGCCGAGCAGGAATGAGAACCGCGCCGAGTCGGGCCGCGTGAAGCCGAGGAACCGGGCGGCGGTCATGGTCACGCCGGAGCGGCTCGTGCCCGGGATCAGCGCCAAGGCCTGGGCCACCCCGATAATGAGCGCGCTGCCGAGCGTCATGTTGTGGATGGTGCGCTCCTGCGGGCCGACCATGTCGGCGATCAGCATCAGGATACCGTAGAGGATCGTGTTCCAGGCCACGATGGCGACGTTCCGCTCAAGATCGGCATAGCCGAACTTCTTGAGGACAAACCCGAACGCGACGGCGGGGATGGTGGCGAGCACGATGTAGATGGCAAGCCGGCCGTCGTCGGTCACCTTGCCTTTGAACAGGGCGAGCGTGCCCAGGATGAGGTGCCACACGTCGCGCCAGAAATAGATGAGAACGGCCAGCAGCGTGCCGAAATGCGTCATGACGTCGGTGAGCTGGCCCTGGTCGGGCCAATGCATCAGTTGAGGGATCAGGATGAGATGCCCCGATGAGGAGATGGGCAGGAACTCGGTGATCCCCTGCACCAAGGCAAGGACGATGATCTGCTCTATCGACATGGCCCCCTCGCGGCCCGCTTGTTCGACGCGCGTGCAGGTTCTATACCGAGGTCCTAGCCCCACGCGATTCATTTCGAACGCTTAGCCACCGACAGGTCGATGGCGACTCTACTGCACTATCCGCTCTGCGCGTCGTCGCGCTCAATCCGCCTCGCACTCGCCGAGTGCGGCATAGAGGCCACGCTTGCCGAGGAGCGGCCTTGGGAGTGGCGGCCGGAATTCCTCGAGCTGAACCCAGCCGGGACGCTGCCCGTGCTCATCACCGACGAGCATGGGCCGATCGCCGGCGCCTATGCCATCTCCGAATATCTGGGCGACATCATGGGCGATAGCGAGGGGCGTCTGTTCCAGCCTTTCCCGGGCGATCCCGCGGCGAGGGCCGAGGCGCGGCGGCTCGTCGATTGGTTTCACCGCAAGTTCCACGACGAGGTGACGAGCTATCTCGTGGAGGAGAAGGTGTTCCGGCGTTTCGGGCCGCAAAGCGCCTCGCCCGACATGGAGGCGATGCGCGCAGGCCACGAGAACCTGCGCTATCATCTCGCCTATATCGGCCATCTGGCCGAGAGGCGGAGCTGGCTCGCGGGCGATGCGTTGAGCTATGCGGATCTTGCCGCAGCCGCCCATCTGTCGGCGCTCGACTACCTCGGCGAGGTGCCGTGGGAAGACCATGAGGCGGCGAAGAACTGGTATGCGCTTCTGAAGTCGAGGCCATCGTTCAGGCCCCTCCTGCAAGACCGCGTCGCGGGCTTCATCCCGTCGGGGACTTATGCCGACCTCGACTTCTGAGGCAAGCGCCCCAAGATGATGGGCATGGCGCAAACGCTGAAACTGAGGATCGCGGAAGAGGCCAAGGCGCTTGGCTTCGATGCCGTGCGCTTTACCTCCGCGGACGCGGCCGAAGGCGCGGGCGCAGCCCTCGATAAGTTTCTCGCCGAGGGCCGGCATGGCGACATGGAATGGCTTGCCGGCACGGCCTCGCGCCGCAAGAGTCCCCGCGCGCTCTGGCCGGACGCTCGAAGCGTCATCCTGCTCGGGCTGAACTATGCCAAAGCGGGCGACCCGCTCGCCATCCTCAAGGAGCGGTCGCGCGGCGCCATCTCGGTCTATGCGCAGAGCGCCGATTACCACGACGTGCTCAAGGCGAAGCTCAAGCCGCTTGCGGCGCGGGTGCAGGAGCTTGCGGGCGGCGAGGCGAAAATCTTCGTCGATACCGCGCCGATGATGGAGAAGCCGCTTGCCGCCAAGGCCGGCTTGGGCTGGCAGGGCAAGCACACCAATCTCGTCTCCCGCGAGTTCGGATCGTGGCTGTTCATCGCCTCGATCTTCGTAAGCGCCGAGATCGCGCCGGACGAGCCGGAAGAGGACCATTGCGGGGCCTGCCGGCGCTGTCTCGACATATGCCCCACCAACGCCTTCACGGCGCCCTACGAGATCGATGCGCGGGCCTGCATCTCCTACCTCACCATCGAGCATAAGGGGCATATCGCGCCGCGCTACCGCGGGGCAATCGGCAACCGCATCTTCGGCTGCGACGACTGCCTCGCCGTCTGCCCCTGGAACAAGTTCGCCCAAGTGGCGCATGAGACCAAGCTCAGCGCGAGAGCCGAGAGCGACAATCCGCCTCTCGCCGAGCTGCTGCTTCTCGACGATGCCGCGTTCAGGGCGCGCTTTCGCGGCACGCCCATCAAGCGCACCGGCCGCGACCGCTTTCTGCGCAACGTGCTGATCGCCGCCGGCAATTCCGGCGAGGCGGCGCTCGTGCCTCTGGTCGAGGCGAGGCTTGTGGACGCTTCCCCGCTCGTGCGCGCCATGGCGGTGTGGGCGCTTCTGCAGCTCGCGCCCGGCCGTTTCCGCGCTTTGCGGCCAGCGCATGCGAGCGATCCCGACCCTGCCGTCAGAAGCGAATGGATGGAGGAAGCCGCTTGAGCCGGCTCTTCGCCTTCGGCTTCGGCTATTCGGCGGGAGCGCTTGCCGCGCGCCTCAAGGACAAGGGATGGGAGATCGCGGGCACGGCGCGCGATCAGGCCAATATCGAGCGGCTCGGCGCTCGGGGCTTTAAGCTCGCACGCTTTGCGGGGGAGCCCGGCAATCGCGAGGTCGCAAAGCTCCTTCAGGGCACCACGCATCTCCTCCACTCGATCCCGCCAGGGCCAGGCGACGATCCCGTGCTTGCGCATTATCGCGAGGAGATCGCAGCACTCGGCTCACTTCAATGGATCGGCTATCTCTCAACGGTCGGGGTCTATGGCGACCAGCAGGGACGCTGGGTCGACGAGACGACTGAGCCTGCGCCGAACAGCGAGCGGACGGAAGCCCGCGTCGGGGCCGAGAGAGCGTGGCTCGGCTTCGGCGAGGAGACCGGATGCCCCGTGCAGGTGTTCCGGCTCGCCGGCATCTATGGCCCTGGCCGCAGCGCCTTCGACAAGCTGCGCGCCGGCACGGCGCGGCGCGTCAAGAAGCAGGGCCAAGTGTTCAGCCGCATCCATGTCGAGGACATCGCATCCGTGCTCGAGGCCTCGATGGCGCGGCCGAGGGGTGGCGCGATCTACAATGTCGCCGACGACGAGCCGGCGGCGCCCGACGAGGTCGTAGCCTATGCCGCCGGACTGCTCGGCATCGCGCCGCCGCCGGAGGTCGATTTCGCAGATGCCGATCTCTCCCCCATGGCGCGGAGCTTCTATGAGGGAAGAAGGCGGATCGGCAACGCGCTGATCAAGTCTGAGCTCGGCGTCAAGCTTGCGTTTCCCACCTACCGCGAGGGCCTCGCCTCGCTGCTAGGTCGCCAGTGAGACGTGGTCGACCAGCGCCGCGACGGTGGCCTCGAGGCGGCGCAAATCTTCGGGCCGCGACTGGCGGTGATCGCCGTCCTTGATGAGCGTGAGCTCGACATCGGCGCCGCTGAGAAGATCGACAAGGTCGAGGGCATGACCCCACGGCACATCGGGATCGCACATGCCTTGCAGAATGCGCACCGGCGCGCGCGGGTCGAGCAGGCCCTCGCCGATGAGATGGGTGCGGCCCTCCACGATCAGACGCTTGGTGAGGGGATAAGGCTGCCCGTAAAGGGACGGCTCGTAATAGACGCCCTCGCGCTCGATCGCCTCCTTCGCCGCGGCGGGAAGCCGGTGCCACATCAGCCGCTCGGTCATGTCCCAGGCCGGAGCGATGAGCACGAGACCGGCAAGCCGCTCCGACCGGCCCGTGTGCGCCAGATGGCGGGCGAGCAGAAGCGCGATCCATCCGCCCATGGAGGAGCCGATGACGATGGTGCGCCGCTCCCCGATAAGGCTCAGCATGGTGGAAGCCTCTTCGAGCCAGTCGCCGATCGAGGCTTCAAGCAGATTGCCGGGAGACAGCCCGTGGCTCGAATAGTCGAAGCGCAGCATGGGCAGCCCGCGCACCCGCGCCCATGCCGCTAGCCCGAGCGCCTTGGTGCTCGCCATGTCGGACAGGAAGCCCGAAAGCCACAGAAGCGCCAGGCTGCCCGGCCCCTCGCGATCGGCAAAGTGGAAGGCGATGCGACGCCGCTTAGGCCCATCCCCCACCTCCAGGAATTGCGGTTCTCGGTCGTCCATCCTAAGAAGCGCTAGCCGCCCCCACAAAGAACTGAGCCTCACGTCATGGCAGAGGTGACCATATTGCAGGTCGTGCCGCGCCTCGATACCGGGGGCAGCGAGCAGGCGACCGTCGAGATCGCCGAAGCGCTGACCCGGGCGGGCGCTAGAGTCCTCGTTGCCACTGAAGGCGGCAGGATGGCAACCGCCATCCGCCAGGTCGGCGGCGAGATCGTGACGCTTCCCGTGGCCAGCAAGAATCCGTTCACCATTCTCGCCAACGCACGGCGGCTCCAGCGCCTGATCGAGGAGCGGGGCGTCGATCTCGTGCATGCCAGGAGCCGGGCGTCGGCGTGGAGTGCGCTCATCGCCGCACGCCGCGCCGGGCGCCCCTTCGTCACCACCTATCACGGCGCCTATGGCAATCTCGGACCCATCAAGGCCGCCTATAACAGCGTCATGGGCCGGGGCAACCGGGTCATCGCCAACTCCCTCTATACCGCCAAGCTGATCGCCTCGCGGCACCCGGCGGCGCGGGAGCGCATCCGGGTGATCTTTCGGGGCATCGACGGGGCGACTTTCGATCCTCTGGTGGTGCCGCCGGGTCCGGTGGCGCGGCTCAAGGAGCAATGGGGCGTTCCCCCAGAGACCAGGATCGTGCTCCAGGCGGCGCGCCTCACCGGGCTGAAGGGCCACCGTCAAACCATCGCGGCGGCGGCGCGGCTCAACCGCGAAGGCGGCCTTGACGGCGCCGTCATCATCTTCGCGGGCGACGCCCCTGGGAAAGCCGGCTACCGGCAAGAGCTTATCGACCTCATCGCCCGCAACGGTCTAAACGACAAGGTGCGCCTCGTCGGCCATTGCAGCAACATGCCGGTCGCCTTTCTCGCCGCCTATGTGGCGCTTGTACCCTCGCTCGTGGCCGAGACTTTCGGCCGGACGAGCATCGAGGCGCAAGCCATGGGCTGTCCCGTCATCGTCTCCGATCTTGGTGCTCTGCCTGAGACCATCGTCTCCGCCGATCAAGGCGGCGGGCGGTTTACGGGATGGCTCGTGCCGGCCGGCGACGCGGCGGCGCTTGCCGACTGCTTGCGAGTAGCGCTTGCGCTTTCGCCAGCCGAGCGGGCGGAAATCGGCGGTCGCGCCAGCATCCGGGTCAATGCCGAGTTCGCCCTCTCACAGATGCAGATGAAGACGCTTGCCGTCTATGACGAGCTGCTCGGCACAAATTTGGCGGCGCTGTTCGCGCACTCGCCCTCATTCGAGGCCGCCCCCATTGGAGACGGCGCATGACATGGCCGTTCGCGGAGGCCGCAAGGCGCGGCTTGACTTTTCAGGGCCATTTCCCATCCTGTAGGCCCTGTAGGGCTTAGCGTCATCGGAAGAGCGGCAGCGCCTCGCATTTGCGGGGCTGGCGTTATTCGAGAAAGAGGAGAGCAAGACATCGTAAGACGGCCGCAGAAGCTTACCCCCGATCGGGGAGGCCCCCGTATCAACGAGGGCATCGACATTCCCAACATCCAGCTCATCGACGCCAGCGGCAACAATGTCGGCGTGGTTGCCACCGCCGAGGCGCTTGCGCGCGCGGTCGAGGCCGGGCTCGATCTCGTCGAGATCGCGCCCAACTCCGAGCCGCCGGTCTGCAAGATCCTGGACTACGGCAAATACAAATATCAGGCGCAGAAAAAGGCCGCCGAGGCGCGCAAGAAGCAGCGCACCGTCGAGATCAAGGAGATCAAGATGCGGCCGAACATCGACATCCACGATTACGCGGTGAAGATGCGCTCGATCGTCCGCTTCTTCGAGGAGGGCGACAAGGTCAAGGTTACCTTGCGCTTCAGGGGCCGCGAGATGACGCATATGGAGCTCGGCACCAAGCTGCTTGAGCGCGTCAAGCAGGACACCTTGACCATCGCCAAAGTGGAATCGGAGCCCCGGCTCGAAGGCCGGCAAATGGTGATGGTGCTCTCCCCGCGCTAAGCGATCCGGCGGGCAAGCTCCGCCTGCTCACGCAAGGTCTCGCTGACGGCCGATTCGGGCTCCGGCTTTCCGAACAGGAAGCCTTGCCCTGTGTCGCAGCCGAGCTTCGTCAGCCGCTCCAGCACTTGCTTGTTCTCGATTCCCTCGGCCGTGGTGTGCAGGCCAAGGGCCTGGCTCAAGCTCAGGATCGCCTTCACGATCTTGGCTTCCTCAGGCTTGGCCAGCATCTGGCTGACGAACGACCGGTCGATCTTGATGGTGTCGAGTTGCAGCTCGCGCAGGTGATAGAGCCCCGAATAGCCGGTGCCGAAATCGTC
>JBGQMX010000095.1:0-12514 GCA_041500805.1 Methyloceanibacter sp. | reverse complement strand
TCCTCATCCGCCTGTTCGACGCGCGCTATCTCGTCGCCGCGGGCCTCGTCATGACCGCGCTCGGCACGATCCTCATGTCGCACTACTCCTTATACGTGGACTATTGGGGCATCGCGCTCCCGGGGGTACTGGCGGGCATCGGCACCGGGCTCTTCTTCGTGCCGCTGACCGCCGTCACCTTCGGCAATATTGCGAAGGCCCAATATGACGAAGCTTCCGGCGTCTACGCTCTGATGCGAGGCATCGGCGGCTCAGCCAGCATTGCGGTGGTGAGTTGGCTGTTCGTGAGGCAGACGCAGATTCATTGGAACGAGCTCTCGGCGCATATCACGCCCTACAACCAGGCGCTCGTTCCCTACCTCGCGGAGCATGGGCTTAGCCCTTACTCTCCGCAGGCGGCGCCGCTCGTTACCTATGAGATTGCGCGCCAGGCCCAGATGCTCTCCTTCAACGACCTGTTCTGGTTCATCGGCATCGTAACGCTGGCCATCATTCCGTTGCTGTTCTTCATGACGCGCCCGGAAAAGGTCTCGCTGGTGCCGGCGCATTAGGCAGACAAGCGAATCACCGCCCTGCAAAAAGGGAGCGGCCCCAGGGTCACCCCCAGGGACCCGATGCAGGATCTTTCAAATTACCAGCAGACTTTGGCGCCCGAGGTGCAGACGTAAGGCGAGACCACGCCCGTCCAGCAAATCGTGTAGGACTTCGAGGTCACGATGTCCGGCCTGTACATCATGTTCTCGCTCACGCTGTCGCGCCAATAAGGCTGGGGCTGCGCGCGCATGGCGCTGATGGTGACGGCACCCAGCTTCTTTGTCGCCTTGTATTCTTTGACATAGTCCGACAGAGCGAGTTGCGCCCGGCTGACGGCTGTCTCTTTGTCGAATCCGTCTGCGGTGCCTGACAGACCGATACAGCCTGCATGCGCCGGCGCGCCTTGAGCCAGGCACAGCCCCGCCGCCATCACTGCCAACGCGCCTACGCGCAAATACGACCTCATCGGGACGCCTCCTTCACCTACGGCCAAGACGCGCTAAGATATCGTGACACGGGGCAAGCGCCAGTACCTTTGCTGCCGCGGTTGGAGGATCGAGGCGCCCTGTAGCGTTTGTGCAACAGTCTCGCTTCTACTTGAAACAGGCAAAAAAATGGCCTTGCAGTCGGAGCCAACAGCTTGAACGGAGGGGAAGGGAACGCTAATGGCGGCCAACCTGGTCCTGATCACAGGAGCCTCAAGCGGAATCGGCGAGGCGACGGCGCGACGCTTTGGCGCAACCGGCGCCCACGTCCTGCTGCTCGCCCGCAACGCCGAACGCCTCGATGACGTGGCTGCCGCGATCAGCAAGCATGGCGGGACCGCGACCGCCTACAATCTCGATCTTGCCGATTCCGGCGCCATCGAGGAGGTCGCTGCGAGAATCGAGCGCGAGGTGGGCACGCCCGACATTCTCATCAACAATGCCGGCGCCGGCCGCTGGCTACCCCTGATCGAGACCACGGCGGAAGAGGCGCTCGCCATGATCGAGGTGCCGTATCTAGCGGCCTTCAACCTCACGCGCGCCTTCCTGCCCAAGATGCTGGCGCGCCGGAGCGGCACGATCGCCTGCATCACCTCCCCCGCCTCCTATGTCGCTTGGCCGAATGCGACCGCCTACACCGCCGCGCGCGCGGCGCTGCGAGGCTTCACCGAGGCGCTCCGCGCCGACGTGAAAGGCTCAGGACTGACCGTGACCCTGGTCGTGCTCGGGACGGTCGAGAGCCCCTATTGGGAGCACAACCCCGGGAGCCGTGAGCACCTCCCTGACGTGAACCCGACACTCATGCCGACGCTCTCGACGGAGGAGGCTGCTGAGACGATCTTCGCAGGCATCGCCAGCGGCAAGCAGACAGTCGTGAAACCCGCCATCTTGCGCGCGCTTTTCCTGCTCAATGCGGTGGCGCCCCGGCTCGTCGCCCGCGAGCTCAGCCGCGCGGCGAAACAACGGAGCTAATCCGCCTCGCCACATGGCATTGAGGCGCAACTGGGGGTATTGGTTCAATGCTCCATCGGGCCCGAGCTGTTGAAGCAGGCTATCACCCGTGACATTGGTGCCGGTTTCAATGAGTAGCTCCGAAGGACCTCTTTGACGGCAATGATGGACGTAACCCTCGAAGGCACCGCACTCCTGACCGATCCCCTTCTCAACAAGGGGACCGCCTTCACCGAGGACGAGCGTACCGCCTTTCATCTGCATGGGCTCTTGCCGCCCCATGTCAGCACGCTCGATGAGCAAGTCGACCGCATGCTTCAGGGGATACGCAAGTTCGAGACCAATCTCGAACGCTACCTTTTCTTGACCGAATTGCAGGACTCAAACGAGACGCTCTTCTACGCGCTGCTCACGGGGAACCTCGCCGAGCTTCTGCCGCTGGTTTACACGCCGACGGTCGGCGAGGGCTGCCAGGAGTTCAGCCATTACTGGCAATATCCGCGCGGGCTGTTTCTGAGCTGGCCGCATCGGGACAATATCAAGGAGATCCTCGGCCATCCCCGCTACGATCGCGTCGAGGTGATCGTCGTGAGCGACGGGGAGCGCATCCTGGGCCTCGGCGATCAGGGCGCGGGCGGCATGGGCATCCCTATCGGCAAGCTCTCGCTCTACACCGCCTGCGCCGGCATCGATCCGGCCACCACGCTTCCCATCCTGCTCGATGTCGGCACCGGCAATCAGGAGCGCCTTGCCGACCCGCTCTATGTCGGCTGGAAGCACGAGCGGGTGCGCGGCGCCGATTACGATGCGTTCGTCGAGAGTTTCGTTTCGGCGGTCGAGGCACGCTGGCCGCACGTGCTGTTGCAATGGGAGGACTTCGCGCGCGCCAATGCCGGTCGCCTGCTCGCGCGCTATCGTGACCGGCTCCTTACCTTCAACGACGACATCCAGGGGACGGCTGCGGTCGCCGCCGGCACATTGCTTGCGGCGGTGAAAGTCACCGGCGTTCCTCTTTCCGAGCAGCGCATCGCCATTGTCGGCGCGGGCTCCGCCGGCTGCGGCATCGCCACGCTTCTGTTGCAGGTGATGATCGATGCAGGCCTCTCCGCGAAAGAGGCGCGCGGGCGCTTCTACGCGATCGACCGCGACGGGCTGCTGGTCGAAGGCATGAAAATCATCCTCGATTTCCAGGAGCCTTTCGTGCAGAGCGCGGCAAGGATTGCGGGCTGGCCGCGCGACAGCAAGGGCTCGATCGGCCTTCTCGAGGTGGTGCGCAACGCCAAGCCCACGGTGCTGATCGGGGTCTCGGCCCAAGGCGGCATTTTCACCGAGACGGTGATCCGCGCCATGGCGGCGTCCGTCGAGCGGCCGATCATCTTTCCCCTCTCCAATCCCACCTCCTGCGCCGAAGCCGCCCCGCAGGACCTCATGGCCTGGACCGATGGCCGCGCCGTCATCGGCACGGGGAGCCCTTTTCCACCCGTCACCTGGGGGGACAAGTCCCTCACCATGGCCCAGACTAACAACGCCTATGTGTTTCCCGGCATGGGGCTTGGCGTCTTGGCGGTTAAGGCGGCCCGCGTGTCAGACGGCATGTTCGCTGCGGCAGCCAAGGCCCTTGCCGAAGCCTCGCCGGCGATGCGCGATTCGCGCGCAAGCCTGCTTCCGCCGGTTTCGGACCTCCGCTCCGTCGCGGTGACGATCGCCAAGGCCATAGCGGTCGAGGCCCGCGCCGAAGGCCTCTGCGCGCCGTTCGAGGACGAGGCGCTGCCCGGGCTCATCGCCGCGAAGATGTGGGAGCCGGTTTACCGGCCCTATCGGCGGATGCGGTGAGGCCCGAGACACCTTGGCGATTTGCCCCCTCACCGTTCCGAGCGTCACCCTGAACTCTTCCTCTCCCACAGGCAGGCGACGCCTAAAAAATGGGCGACAGCGGCAGCACTTGCATGCTGGCGCGGCAATCGTTGCTCCGTGCCTGGAAGAAACATTGACTCGGATTTCTCTTGGCATGAGCTTTACGGTGAAGGTCGCAAAGCAACGCGGAGCAAGATGACGCAACGTCCCGTCGCCGCCCCTATGGGATCCTGGCTAAAGCCGGCGCCCGACGCGAAAGCGACCCGTCCCGCTTCGCCTGAGGGGCGGACCGTTGCCGTCCCATCCGTCTTGGAAATTTTTCCCGGGAGGTCTCCGTTGGAAGGACATGGGAGATGACGATAAAGATTCATGCGGGTTACGAAATCTCCTACGATTGCCCGCAGCCCACCCCGATGATCATCACCTTGAGCGTCCATCCGAGTCTGCGGTCGAACCTCCTCACCTCGGACCAGATGCACATTCATCCGCATGTGCCCGCGATCGAATACTGGGACCGCTACGGCAATATCTGCCAGGTGATCCGCGCCCCCGCCGGCCGGATCACGCTGTCCGCCGATTTTTTTGTGCAAGACACCGGCAAGCCCGACGAGGTCGCGCCTGAGGCCACGCAGCGCCCGCTGGAAGCGCTGCCGGTCGACACCCTCGTCTATCTTCTCGGCAGCCGCTATTGCGAGACCGACCGCCTGTCGAATTTCGCCTGGTCGACCTTCGGGACCATTCCGCAAGGCTGGACGCTGGTGCAGGCCGTCTGCGACTACGTGCACAATCACGTCACCTTCGGCTACCCGCATGCGAACGCGACCCGCACGGCGTTCAATACCTTCACCGAGGGCAAGGGGGTGTGCCGCGACTTCGCCCATCTCGCCGTGACGCTCTGCCGCTGCATGAACATCCCGGCGCGCTACTGCACCGGCTATCTCGGCGATATCGGCGTGCCGCCCGACCCCGCGCCGATGGACTTCAGCGCCTGGTTCGAGGCCTATATCGGCGACCGCTGGTACACGTTCGACGCCCGCCACAACACGCAGCGCATCGGCCGCATCCTGATCGCGCGCGGGCGCGACGCAACCGACGTCGCGATCACGACGTCGTTTGGTCCCCACCAGCTCGTCGGCTTCAAGGTCGTCACCGATTTGGTGGCTCCTGCTGAGGCCCCGCCCCGTTCTGACGCTGCCGTCGCAAATTCGTGATCTCCCCCCTCGCGCTCAGCCTTTGCCCGGACCGTCCGCTTGGGGTAGAAGCGGATGATCGGGCGGCTTCGGTGTGAGGCTGAAGGGCTCGTAAATTAGGGCGCCGGAGCCATATTATCGACCTGAGCCAATGACAGAGTGTCGCACCAAACGGCCGCTCCCGCAGGAGTAGCCTCTTGGCATGATCGCTGCTTCGGCGGCGTACTTAGAACTCTCGGCCCATGGTGGGTCGAGGTTCCTGAAAGGTCATGGATGATGCGGAAATCCCACTACGTGCTGTGGACGCTTTTGGTGCTCGCTGTTCTGGCTACTGGTTTCACGATGGTTGGTCGGGCGCGAAGCCAGACCGCATCGGCGGCCAACTCGGAAATCTATCAGGAGCTCAACCTCTTCGGTGAGGTGCTGGAGAGCGTTCGTTCCGACTATGTCGAGAAGCCCGACGACGCCAAGCTGATCGAATCTGCGATCAACGGCATGTTGATGGCGCTCGACCCGCATTCCTCCTATTTGAACGCGCAAGAATTTCGCGACATGCAGGTGCAGACCCGCGGCGAGTTCGGCGGCCTCGGCATCGAGGTGACGATGGAGAACGGCGTCGTCAAGGTCGTCTCCGCCATCGAGGATACGCCGGCTTCCAAGGCCGGGTTGCTGAGTGGCGATCTGATCACCGGACTCGATAAGAAGCCGATCCAGGGCCTCACCCTTGAAGAGGCTGTCGAGAAGATGCGCGGGCCGGTGAACGCGCCGATCGTCCTGACCATCGTGCGCAAAGGCGTCGACGATCCCTTCGACGTGTCCGTGACCCGCGACGTGATCCGCATTAAGCCGGTGAAATACAATGCCGAGAACGACGTGGGCTATGTCCATATCACCAGCTTCAGCGAGCAGACCACGACCGACCTGCAAAAGGCGGTCGACGACCTGAAGAAGAAAATCGGCCCAAAGATCAAGGGCTATGTCATCGATCTCCGCAACAACCCCGGCGGGCTGCTCGATCAGGCGATCTCGGTCTCGGATGCGTTTCTCGACCAAGGCGCGATCGTCCTCACCAAGGGGCGTGACCTCGACGAGACGCAGCGGTCGAATGCGCGACCCGGCGACATCGCCGAGGGGAAGAAGATCGTGGTGCTGATTAACGGCGGCTCGGCCTCGGCTTCCGAGATCGTGGCGGGCGCGCTGCAGGATCACCACCGGGCGACCATCGTTGGCACCCGCTCCTTCGGCAAAGGCTCGGTGCAGACCATCATCCCGCTCGGCTCGAACGGTGCGCTCCGGCTCACCACGGCGCGCTACTACACGCCGTCGGGCCGCTCGATCCAAGCCAAGGGCATCGAGCCCGAGGTGGTCGTCGAGGAGCAGCTTCCTGAAGAGCTGAGCAAGGCGGCTGCGAAATCGGTGGGCGAGGTCAATTTGCGCGGCCACCTCAAGGGTGAAGGTGAGAGTGAGGAGAGCAGCAGCGAAGAAGAGGGGGGCAGCTCATCCTACGTGCCTCCGGAAGAGGACAAGGACACCCAGCTCCAATACGCCCTCGATCTCTTGCGCGGCATCAAGTCGGTGGACAGCGACGTCAAGAAGAAGGGCTAGACCAACGCGGCGGGTGACGGCTGCGCTGCCGCGCGCCCCTTCATGACGGGGAACAGACAAGGGCCGGCCACTCAATCGGAGCGCCCTCGCCGGGCTCGATCCGGGCCATCGCACAAGGGCGCACCACGAGCCTTGAGGATATAAGCCGATGGAAGAAGCAACCATCGACCGCGCGGCCATGGTGCGCCTGGCGAAAGCCTTAGTCTTCATCTGCGGCCCGGATCATCCGACGACGGTTGCCCTGAAGGCGGCGGCCGAGAGCGGTTCCGAGCGAGACATCAAGAATGCCCGCGCGCTGTTTCTGAGATTGAAGCCGGGAGACCGCCGGGCGGCATTGGCCATGCTCGGCGATTGATCTCGCTGCCGGACGGCGAACGCCAGGCGCCTATCCCCCTTGGAACTCCTCCCGCAGCAGCTCAAGCCGGAGCCAATCCTCTTCTGCCGCCGCGAGATCGGCCTGAACGCGAGTGAGCTCCGCCCCTGCCGCCGCGAAGGCAGCGCGGTCGCGAGCGTAGAAATCCGGGTCGGCGAGCAGAGCCTCCAGCCGGCGGATCTCCTGATTGAGGGCAGCGATGCGGACAGACGAGGTCTTCAAGGCATGTTGCTCGGTGGGGCTCAAGCGTTTGCGCAGCTCAGTGGCGCGTCGTTGTGCCGGCGGCGCCGGCCGCGCCACGCTCTGGGCCGGAGGCTTCCCGTGCCGCAGCGCCTCAACGCCATGGCCGCGCTGCGCCACCATGTCGGAATAGCCGCCCGCATATTCGATCCATCTCCCCTCCCCCTCGAAGGCGATCACCGAGGTGACCGTGCGATCGAGGAAGTCGCGGTCGTGGCTGACGAGCAGCAGCGTTCCCGGATAGGACGCGAGCATCTCCTGCAGGAGGTCGAGCGTCTCGAGGTCGAGATCGTTGGTGGGCTCGTCCAGAACCATGAGATTGGAGGGCTGCGCCAGCGCCCTGGCCAGGAGCAGCCGTCCAAGCTCGCCACCCGATAGCGCCTTCACGGGCGTGCGCGCCTGCTCCGGCTTGAACAAAAAGTCCTTCATGTAGCCGATGACGTGGCGTGACTCCCCGCCAATGATCACCGCATCCCCACTCCCGCCGGTCAGCGTCGCCGCGACGGACATTTCGGGGTCGAGACCCGCGCGCTTTTGGTCGAGGGTGGCGATCTCGAGATTGGTGCCGAGCTGCACGCTGCCGCTGTCGGGAGGCAGCGTCCCGGTGAGCAGATTGATGAGCGTCGTCTTGCCGGCGCCGTTCGGGCCGACGATGCCGACGCGGTCGCCGCGGGCGATCTTGATGCTGAAATCGGCCACCAGTCTGAGCTCGCCATAGCTCTTGGCGATGTGCCTGGCCTCGATCACCTTCTTGCCGGTCTCTCTGGCCTCCTGCACCGACAGCTTCACGTCGCCGGCCGCGCGGTTGGCGAGCGCCCGCTTGCGTTCGCCGCGAAGTCCGAGCAGCGATTCGAGACGGCGCTGGTTGCGCTTCCGCCGCGCGCTGACGCCGTAGCGGAGCCAATGCTCTTCTTGCACGATGCGGCGATCGAGCTTGTGGCCTGCGGTCTCCTCGGCCTCCAGGATCGCGTCGCGCCACGCCTCGAACGCGGCGAAGCCCTTGTCGAGCCGCCGCGTGATGCCGCGATCGAGCCACACCGTCGCCTGGGAGAGGTTTTCCAGGAAGCGGCGGTCGTGGCTGATGAGCACCATGGCCGAGCGCGTGGTCTTGAGCGCCGCCTCCAAGCCCTCGATGGCCACCACGTCGAGATGGTTGGTGGGCTCGTCGAGCAGGAGGATGTCAGGCTCGGGCGCGAGCACGCGGGCCAGCGCCGCGCGCCTTGTTTCACCGCCCGAGAGCCGGGCCGGCTCCTCCTCACCCGTCAGGCCGAGACTCTCGAGGAGATAGCGCGCGCGGTGCGGATCATCGCCAGGCGCCAGCCCCGCCTCGACAAAGGCGCCCGTGGTGGCGAAGCCCGAGAGATCGGGGCTTTGCGGCAAATAGCGGATGGTCGCCGAGGGCTGGACGAAGCGGCTGCCGCGGTCGTAATCGACCAGGCCGGCGGCGATCTTGAGCAGCGTCGACTTGCCCGAACCGTTGCGACCGACGAGACACAGCCGCTCGCCGGGACCGATCGAGAGCTCGGCGCCGGCCAGCAAGGGCGCGCTGCCGAAGGTCAGATCGATGTCCTTGAGAAGGAGGAGCGGCGGCGCCATGCTTCAACGTTCCGTGCTCGCGGCTTCCCTCTTATCAAGAGGGAAAGAGGCGGTGTTTCGGGCAAGCATTTTTCGCCCAGAGGGGAATTTGCTCCTACACCATCATTTCGATGGCCAAGGCTGGATCGGCACGACACTGATGGCATTGGCCGGCGAGCCGTTCACGATCTTGGAGCTGACGGCGAGATAGATGAGCGTGTTGCGCTTCACGTCGGGGATTCGGTAGATGCGGGTCGCCTTGAAGAAGATGCTGGTCTTCTCGCTGAAGGCCTCGTCCTTCTCGGGCAGCTTCGAGATGTCGACGGTGATCGGTCCCATCTGACGACAGGCGACCGAGAAATTCGACGGGTCCTCGTTGAGGCCAAACGGCTGGCCCCAGCCGCCGGTGCGGGCCTGGGAGATGAAGCAGCTGACGCCGGGCACCTCGGGGTCATCGAAGTCGCTGATGCACACCTTGTCGTTGGGCGACAGCAGATTGAACGTGGTGCTGACGCAAGGCAGATCGTCGGCCCTTGCCATGCCGGGTGCCGCAAGGAGCAGCACCGCCGCCGCCAAGAGCAGTTTCATCCCCGATCTCCCTCTCTCGAGGCCGTCGCTTTCGTAAGGCAGTTTTCGTTCGAGCCGCATTCTTCGCTCCGTGGGTTAGATCTCCATTGAGCATAGCCCATCCTACGGCAGCCTGCTTGGACTTGGACAAGCGAAGGCTTACGACGCGAGCTTGAGCGCCACGCCGTCTTTCTCTCTGCCGGGGCCAGGCGCGGCGGCGTCCGCATAAGGCAGCGTCGCGCAGGCGCCGAACTTTTTCAGCAGCCGCTTCATATACATGCGGAAGCGGTAATGCTGAATCTCGAATTTATGCCAAGGTGTAGCCTTGTAGCTTATGCCGTGGCCGATATCGGGATTGGCCTTGGCCTTCAGCGCCCGGAACCAGGCGGCGGCCTTCGCGTCGCGCGCGCACGCAACGATAAAGCTTGCGATCAGCCGCGCCTGATAATCGGCGAGCTGCCAGACGCCCCCTTCCGCCGGCTCGAACAACCCGGCGACGAACAGATCGTCGAGCTCGCGATGGAAGGTGTGGATGAAAAGCTTCGACCTTCCCTCAGCATCGAGAATGTAGGAGGAGTCCATGAAGGGGAAGCTCGGCCTGAAGCCCGTGGCATAGACGAGAAGGTCGATCTCCTCCTCGCTCCCGTCGGTGAAGCGCACGCGTGCGCCGTCGAGCCGCTCGATGCCGGGCTTGGTCACGATGCGCCCATGCACGATGTGGTCGAGATAGGTGGTGCAGGCGGTGGGATGGGCCTCGAACAGGCCATGATCCGGCTCGGGCAGGCCGTAGCGGCCGTGACGGCCGACGAGCACAAGAAGCCCCGTGCGGTAAAGAAAGCGCATGACGCTGCGGGGCAGCGGCCAGCGGCTGGTGAGATCGATGAACACGTCGGTCGGCTTGCCGAACACCATCTTCGGGAAGAAATAGTAGGAGCGGCGCATGGAGTGCACGGCCCGCGCCCCGTCGAGTGCCGCGTCGGACAGAATGTCCACGGCGGAGTTGCCTGCACCCACTACCAGCACGCGCTTGCCTTTGAGTTGCTCCTTCGACTTCACATCATGGGAATGCAGCACCTCGCCGGTGAACTTGCCGGGATAAGAGGGCGAGACAGGCTCCCAATGATGGCCGTTGGCGACGACGAGGCCGGCATAGATCCTCGGCGCGCTCTCGCCTTCGATGGCGATGCGCCAGCCTTGCCCGGTGCGCTCGGCGGAAATGACGCGGGCGTTGAAGCTGATGCGCTGATAGAGGCCGAACTCTCTCGCATAGGCGCGCAAATAATCTTGCGCCTGGGCGCGGCTCACATAATGCGACCACTCCTCGGGAAAGTGGAAATCCGGATAGCGCGACAACCGCTTCGAGGAATTGAGGAAGGTCGAGCCATAGACGACGTGGGGGCTCCCGGGATTCCAGATGCCGCCGATATCGGCACAGGCCTCGAAGCAGTCGAAGGGAATGCCCCGCTCGGCGAAAGTCTTGGCCACGGCAAGCCCGCAGGCGCCGGCGCCGATGATACAGAAACGCTTCACCGCCCCTCACCTCTCGCGCGTGGCGAGCGCCGCTTCCAGCTTTCCCGCCGCGCTCTTTGCCTCAAACCTAAGCATCCCCTCAACCAGGGTTCAACCCACTAGGATCCCTGCTCAGCCTCATTGATCTGTATCAAATCGGTCGTGGTACAAAGACAGATCATATGCACCCACGCCTCCCACCTCGAGCCTGGATTCGGCGGCGCTTTGCTTTATGGTCTGACGCCCGCTTTGTTGGGGGGAATTCATGGACATCAAGCGCGACGTCACGATCAAGACCTGGGACGGCACCTGGACCTATCACCCCCGGGTGCTGGTCGCGCCCGAGAGCGCCGAGGATCTGGTCGAGATCATAACCGACGAGGTGCGCTTTCCCTCGCCGGTGCGCCCGGCCGGCTCCATGCATTCCACCGCGCGCATGAACGGCGACGACGGCGGCACCATGGTCGACATGAAGGCGATGAATCGCATCCTCCACTTCACCGACGACACGGTGACGGTCGAGGCGGGCGCCACCTATATCGTCGTCTCCAACGCGCTGAAGGACCGCGGGCTCCAGTTCCACGTCACCACCGAGATCGGCAACGTCACCCTTGGCGCCATGGCCTGCGCCGCCACCAAGGACAGCTCCTTCCCCGGCGGTTTCGGCCAGATCAGCTCCTATGTGACCGCCGTCCGCCTGGTCACGCCGGACGGCAAGCTCCGCGAGATCACCGAGCAAGACAACCCGGTGGAGATGCAGATCATCCGGTCGAGCTATGGGCTCATGGGCATCCTCTACGAGGTGACCATCAGGGTCAGGCCCACGACGGCGCTTTCGGTGCGCCACTACTCGCTGAGCCTCGACAATTTCAAGAGGTACTTTCCGATCTACAAGGCGCGCGGCTACGCCGTCATGTACTACATCTTCCCCTATGTGAAGCGCGTGCTGGTGGAGCTGCGCAAGGACAATCCCGCCGTGCCGCCCACATCGCGACGGCGCTGGAGCTACCGCAACCGCTTCTGGCGCAAATATGGGCCCGCGGTCACGCTGTGGATCGAGCGGAGCACGACCAACCCGAAGCTGCGCGCGCTCGCCGACAAGCTGCATTTCTTCCTGCTGCGCCAGGCGCTCGTCCTCGTGGTCCGCAGCGACCGCACCTGGCCGCATGCCCAGATCATCAACTATCCGCGCGATCCCGGCGCCAACAAATATCTGTTCAGCATGTGGGCGTTCCGCGAGGCGGGCTTCTTCGACATCCTCGAAGAGTATTGCAATTTCTGCATCGCTTACGAGAAGGCGACCGGCTTCCGCTGCAACCTTCCGAGCGTCGGCTACGCCATCGCGCGCGATGTCGAGGCCCTTCTCTCTTACAGCTGGGAAGGGCCGACGCTCAGCATCGATCCCGCCTCGACCGGAGGGCCGGAGTGGGAAGAGTTCTTACGCCACTATAACGACTTCTGCAGCGAGCGCCGCGGCGCGCCCCTGTTCAACCAAACGCCGTTCTTGACGCGCGATCAGGTGCGGCGCGCCTTCTCGACGCGGCTTCAGCAATTCGCCGCCCGCCGCCGCGAGGCCGATCCCAAGAACCGCCTGCTCGACTCCTATTTCCGCGAGCTGCTGTCGTAGCCGC
>JBGQMX010000094.1:0-12514 GCA_041500805.1 Methyloceanibacter sp. | reverse complement strand
GATTTCGCGCCGAAGCGCCTGGCCGGGCGCGAGCCGATATTGAGGAGCGAGATTTCCTCCAGCGGGCTCGCCGCCTGGAAATAGGCGACGAGGTCGGGATGGCCGACGAGCCCGGTATAGGCGGCGTGCGAGGCGCCGGCCAGCGCCTCCATGATGTCGTCGAACTCGCGCCGGGGGCTAAGCGCCTCCTCGCGTTCGGATTTCAGCGCGTGCTCGAGCACGCTCGAGGCGAGCAGCTCCATCTGATAGAGCGCGGTGCCCTTGTTGGCATATTTGTAGGAGACCACCTCGCCCTGCTCGGTGACGCGGAAGCGGCCTCTGATCGAGCCGGCCGGCTGCGCCGCGATGGCCCGGCCGGTCGGCGCCCCGCCCCGGCTCACCGAGCCGCCGCGTCCATGGAAGAAGGCAATGTCGACACCGGCGTTGCCGCCGACGCGGGTGAGGGATGACTGCGCCTTGGCGAGCTCCCAGTTCGAGGCGACGAAGCCGCCGTCCTTGTTGGAATCGGAATAGCCGATCATCACCTCCTGCACGTTGCCCTGCCAGTGGGTGCTGCGGCGGATGACGGGCACGGCCAAGGCCTCGCGCATGATGGCGGGCCCGGCACGGAGATCGGCGATGGTCTCGAATAGCGGCACGATGGGGATGGCGCAGATCTCGGTGCCGCCGGTATCGAGAAAGGCGCCCCCCTCCTTGGCCAAGAGATAGGCGCCGAGAATGTCCTCGACCGAGCGCGTCATGGAGAGGATGAAGCTGCCGACGGCGTCGCGGTCGAGCCCGCGCCTGACCTCTCCCGCCTGCCTGAACATGGCGATGAGATCGGCGTCCTCGGCCGGAAGCTCGGGGATCAGCCGCGGGCCGGCGAGCGGCCGCGCCAGCTCGCGCAAGAGCCACACCCGCCACTCGCGGCTGCCGAGCTCGGGCGGGGTGTCGTCGCCGTGCCCGGCCGTCGCCCACCACAGCGACTGGAGCGCCGAGGTGGTGCGCGTGGTGTTCTCGCGCAGGTCGAGCCGCACCGTGGAGAAGCGGAAGATCTCGACCGCCTGGCGCACCGGCCGCACGAGATTGGCGGCGATGGAAGGGCTCTGCGCCTCGGTTAGCGCCGTCTCGATGACCCGCAAGTCTTGAATCAGCTCGTCGGCACTGGCGTAAGCGGCCCCCGGGCCGCCAATGTCCTGGCCCTCGATGCGGGCGATCGTGGCGTCAAGCTTGCGCAAAACAAGCGTGAGATATTGGCGGTAGGGCTCGCCGGGATTGCGGGTGGCGATCGAGGCCGCCTCGCCGCTTGCCTCGAGCTCGCGGGCGAGCTCGGCGCGGAAGCTCGGCGGCGCCGGCAACGCACGCTCGGTGATGGACAGCGCCCGCGCCAGCTCGACGATGCGGTCGCGGTAATGACGCAAGGCGGCAAACGCATTCTGGCGCAAGGTCCAGGTGGTGACGGAAGTGGTGACGGACGGATTGCCGTCGCGGTCGCCGCCGATCCAGGAGCCGAATTGGAAGAAGGGCGGCAGATCGAAACGTTCGCCCGGATAATATTGCTCGAGCGCGCCCTCGAGCAGGGCGAGCATCTCCGGCGCCTTCTCGAACAGGCTCTCGTCGAAGAAGTGAAGCCCGCGGCTGACCTCGTGCTCGACGGTCGGCTTCTCCAGATGCAGCTCGCCCGTCATCCACACGAGCTCGATCTGGTCGCGCAACTCGTTGAGGATCGCCGTGCGCTCGCGCTCGGTCCAGCGCGGCATTTCGAGCTCGCGCAAGAGGAGATAGATCTTGCGGTACTTCTCGAGCACGGTGACCCGCTTCGACTCGGTCGGGTGCGCCGTGATCACCGGCCTGATGCGCAAGCCCGAGAGCAGCGTCTCGATGTCCTTGGGCCTGATGCCGTCGCGCGCGGCTTCGGCGAGCACATGGGCGAAGGTGCCGCGCAGCGCGTCGCGCCCGCGGGTCCGCTCGATTTGCCGGCGACGGCGCATGGCGGCGTTCTGGTCGGCGATGGAGAGAAGCTGGAACCAGATGCCTTGCGCCTGAAGCGCGCGCGCCATCAGCTCCGGCGTGAAGCCCGAGATGTTGGCGCCGCCGATGAGCACGGGCTCGATCTCGGGCTGATGCTGGCGCACCACCTCGAGCAGAAGCTGAAACAGGATATCCGAGGCTTCCTTGGCCGAGGTGCCGCCGAGCAGCGCGAGCGGGGGCTCGGTCGCAAGGCGCGGCTGTTTGAGCTCCTCGTTCATGGCAACGCTGACTGCTCCCGGCCGGGACCATGGTTTGGCGTCCCGGGGGCTGAGCGCAACGGCGCCCGGCCACCTCTTTTCCTTAGCGCAAGGCCGTGCGGGGCGCACGTCATGAGTGGGGCGAAACAGGCTCCCCGTGCAACCCTTGAAGACCCAGCAACAGGCCGTCCGGCCGTGCCGCCGCTTCCGCTCACGCGATCGCCCGGCGCTCCGTCCGCGTGGCAAGAACGCCTGCCACCGTCGAGCCGAACTCGCTCGGATTGGGCGCCACCGTCAGCCCGCAGGAGCGCATGATCTCGGCCTTCTCGGCGGCGCTGTCGCCGGCCGCTGAGATGATGGCGCCGGCATGACCCATGCGCCGTCCCTTCGGCGCGGTGAGCCCCGCCACGAACCCGATCACCGGCTTCGACATGTTGTCCTTGATCCAGGCCGAGGCTTCCGCCTCTTGCGGGCCGCCGATCTCGCCAATCATCAGCACGGCCTCGGTCTCGGGGTCCTCCTCGAACAGCGCGAGATGGTCGAGGAACGATGAGCCGTTGATCGGGTCGCCGCCGATGCCGACGCTCGTGGTGATGCCGATGCCCTTGGCCTTCATCTGCGCGGCGGCCTCATAGCCGAGAGTGCCCGAGCGCGAGATCACGCCGACCGTGCCCTGAAGGTAGATGTGCCCCGGCATGATGCCGAGCATGGCCTTGCCCGGGCTGATGATGCCCGCGCAGTTCGGCCCGACCATCATCGGCCGCCGGTCTTTGGGATAGCGCATCAGATAGCGCTTCACCCGCATCATGTCTTGCGCCGGGATGCCATCGGTGATCGAGCAGATCAGCCTGATGCCGGCATCGGCCGCCTCCATGATGGCGTCGGCGCAGAAGGCTGGCGCCACGAAGGTGATGCTCGTGGTCCCGCCGGTCTTCTTGACCGCTTCCTTCATGGTGTTGAAGAGCGGCAGGCCGAGATGGGTGCCGCCACCCTTCCCGGGCGTGACGCCGCCGACCACATTGGTGCCGTAGGCCACCATCTCCTTGGTGTGGAAGGTGCCCTTATCGCCGGTCATGCCCTGGACGAGGACCGGCGTGGTTTCATCGATCAGAATACTCATGACGTTTCTCTCCCGATTGCAGGCTTAAGCCGCAACGCGCGGCGACCCTTGGCACGCCGCCACGGCCTTGTCCGCCGCCTCGGCCAAGGTATCGGCGGTGATGAGCTTGAGCCCACTCTCTGCCAGAATCCTCTGCCCCTCCTCCACATTGGTGCCGGCGAGCCTGACGACCAGCGGCACCTTCACGTCCACCGTCTCGCAAGCCTGCACCACGCCCTTCGCCACCCAGTCGCAGCGATTGATGCCGGCGAAGATGTTGACGAGCACGGCCCTGACCTTGGAGTCCGACAGCACGAGCTTGAGCGCGGTCGCGATGCGCTCCGGCGAGGCGCCGCCGCCCACGTCGAGGAAGTTGGCCGGCGTGCCGCCGGCATGCTTGATCATGTCCATGGTCGCCATGGCCAGGCCTGCGCCATTGACGATGCAGCCGATCTCGCCGTCGAGGCCGATATAGTTGAGATTGTGCTCGGCGGCCTGCGCCTCGCGCGGATCCTGCTGCGAGGGATCGTGCATGTCGGCCACGTTATGGCGGCGGAACAGCGCGTTATCGTCGAACGACATCTTGGCGTCGAGCGCGATCACCCGATCGTCCTTGGCGACGACCAGCGGATTGATCTCGAGCATGGTGGCATCGCAGTCGCGGAACGCGCGATAGGCATTCATGATCGTCGAGACCGCGCTTTGCGCCTGCTTGATGGTCAAGCCGAGCTGGAAGGCGAGCTCGCGCGCCTGAAAGGCTTGCAAGCCCACGGCCGGCTCGACCACCACCTGGAGAATGGCTTCGGGCTCGGTCCTGGCGATCTCCTCGATCTCCATGCCGCCACGCTGCGAGGCGATCACGCGGATGCGCTCGGCCTTACGGTCGAGCACGTAGCCGAGATAGAGCTCGCGGTCGAACGGCTCGGCCACCTCGATATAGACCCGCTGCACGGGCTTGCCTTCGGGCCCGGTCTGGATGGTGACGAGCCGCTTGCCGAGCAGGGCCTGCGCCGCGTCGCGAACCTCGTGATAGGTCTTGCAGAGCCTGATGCCCCCGGCCTTGCCGCGCGCGCCCGCGTGGATCTGGGCCTTCACCGCCCAGTTCCAGCCGCCAAGCTCGGTTGCCGCGTAAACCGCCTGATCGGGGCTGAAGGCGACGGCGCCCTTGGGCACCGGCACGCCGAAGGTCGCCAACAATTCCTTGGCTTGATACTCGTGGACGTCCACGTCTTCCTCCCTTTATGTGTGGCCCCGGGCCTTCTTAGGGGAAGCTGTTAGCTCAGCTTGCCCTTGACGACTCCATAGGCCTTTTCGGTCGCTTTTTCGGCTCCGGCCAAGAGTTCATTCAATTCCTTTAACTTAGCCTCGGCAAAAACCTTATCGGTAATCATTCTTGCATTGGTGAAAACATTCAAGGCGGCGCTTCGCAGTGCAGCATAAGCGGCGAGCACGGCGACGCCGGCATCCGAGATCACGTTGAGATTGCCCTTCTCCGATGCGACCGCGGCGAGGTCGATCACCTCGCGCGCCGCGTGGCAGCAGCGCATGGGAACGTCGGTCGCCTGCTTGAGCGCGGCCTGGATCGCTCTATCGCGCGCGGCCTTGTCGGCGTCGGTCTCCTTGGGCAGCCCATAGGCGCCCATCACCGCGTCGAAAGCTGTGACGTCGTCCTCGATCATGCCGGTGAGCTTATGGCGGAGCGCTTCCGCCTTGCCGAGGATCGTCTTCATCTCGCCTTCGACGTCGGCGTACTTCTTCTTGCCGATGGTGAGGTTGCACACCATGCTGACGAGGGCCGCTCCCATGGCGCCGATGATGGCGGCGGCGCTGCCGCCTCCCGGCGTCGCGCCACTGCTCGCCAGCGCATCGAGAAACGGCTCGACGGCGGTGTCCTTGAACTGCGCCATTAGGCCATCTCTTTTGCCAAGGCGTAGATCTCCTCGGCGTCGAACACCCCTTCGGAGCTGTCGAACAGTCTGCCGATGCAGGCGCGATGCAGCTTCAATTTGAGCCCCCCGATGCCGAGCGCGCCGAAGGCGAGCTTGCCGTGGCGGTCCTTGCCCTTGTCGGTGGCGTCGATGCCTTCGATGCCGAGCGGCGGCTGGGCGTTGACGTCGGCGAGGAGCTGGATGTTGGGATTGTCCTGCCAGGCGGAGGCGGGCAGGAGCTGCGCGCCGATGGCGCCGGCGGCATAGACGATATTGGTGTCCTTGACGGCGGCAGCGCGGGTGGCGTCGTCAGGCGCCGCGATCCCCTTCACCTTGACGCCGAACCGGGACTCGATGGCTTTTGCAGCGGCCTCGGCGCGATCCTGCGTCCGGGAGGTGATCGTCACCTCGGCGCCCTCCTGACCGAGAAAGGCCGCGGCGCGCATGCCGACGGGGCCGGTGCCGGCCAGCACCACGGCCTTCTTGCCTTTGAGCTTCTTCGCCTTGGCGAGCAGCGCCACGCCGGCCGCAGCCGTGGTGTTGGAGCCGTTGGAATCGAGCATGACGGAGACGCGGAAGGGCCCGAAGAAGCGCTTCTTCACCGCCGCCAGCACCGCCTCGCCTTTCCCCATGTCGCCGCCGCCGACGAAGATCGCCGTGTTCTGCTTGTCCTTGCCGCCGCGGGTGAAGATGGTCCCGTCGACCAGCGCACCGACATTGTCGGTCGTGACATTGGCATAACCGGTGACCCGGTCGGCGCCGCCGTCATAGGCGACGACGGTGTCGAACACGCTCGCGTAAGCGTCGGTATCGAACAGAAACAGCAGTTTCTTCATGGCGTTTTGCCTCTCAGGCTTATTCGACGACGTTTTGCGGCTTCCCCGCCACGAACGCCTCGACATTATCGATGAGTTGGTCGGCCAGGATCTGCATCGCCTCTTGGCTCGCCCAGGCCACATGGGGCGTGAGGATGAAGTTCGGCAGCCTGAGATCGAGGAGAATGTTGCCTTCCTTGGGCGGCTCCTTGGTGAGCACGTCGAAGCCGGCGCCGGCGATGGTGCCGTTCGTGAGCGCCGCGGCGAGCGCCGCCTCATCGACCAGCCCGCCGCGCGCGGTGTTGATGAGGATGGCGGTCGGCTTCATCATCTTGAGCTCCTTCGCCCCGATCATGTTCTTGGTCTCGGGCGTCAGCGGCACATGCAGCGTGATGATGTCGCTCTCTTTGAGGATGGTGTCGAAATCGACCAGGCCCGGTTGCGGGAAGACGTCGAACGGCAGCACCCGCATGCCGAGTGCCTCGGCCCGCTTGGCGATGGACTTGCCGAGCGCGCCATAGCCCACGATGCCGAGCGTGGAGCCCGCGATATCGCGGATGGGATGAGTCAGGAAGCAGAATTGGCTCGATTTGTTCCACACCCCCTTCTGCACGTCCTCGACATAGGCGAACAGGTTCCGCCTGAGCGCGAAGATGAGGGCGAGCACATGCTCGGGCACGGTGTTGAAGGCGTAGTTGCGGATATTGACGACGGTGATGCCGTTCGCCTTGCAATAGGCCTTGTCGACGATATCGGTCCCGGTCGCGGCCACGGCGATCAGCTTCAGCTTCGGCAGCTGCTTCAGCGTCTCGCTGCGCATCGGCACCTTGTTGATGAGGGCGATGGTCGCGTCCTTGAGGCGATCGACGATCTCCTCATGCGTCCACGTCGACTGATATTCCTGATAGGTGTGCGGGAAATTCGGTCTGCGGACCTTGGCGTCGACCGACTCTCGATCGAGAAACACGATCGCGTGCTGCACGGACGCTGAACCCCTACTCAGGCCGCACGAGGATCCCCCGCGCGACGTGCCTCTCCTCCCCCGGCGCGACAGATAAGCGCCGGGCGCCCTGGTCGTTGAAACCCAGCAAGCGAGGCTGGCCGAGATCGGCTGGCCGCCTCGCGCCGACCCGCCTTACTCGGCGGCGACCTTCTTTTCTTTGGCCTCAGCGGCCCCGCGGAACTGCGCCTGGGCAGCACCCACGCCCGAGCCGAGCGTGACCTCGATGCCGACATCGCGCATGGCCATCTCCGCGCCAGCGATGGCGCCGAGCAGCATCAGCTCGTTGAGGTCGCCGAGATGCCCGATGCGGAACAGCTTGCCGGCCACCTGCGACAGGCCGGCGCCGAGCGCGAGATTATAGCGGCGATAAGCCCGGTCGATGACATCGGCGCCGTTGAACCCTTGCGGCACCATGATCGCGGTCACGGTGTCTGAATTCCATTTCGGCTCCTTGGCGCAGACCTTGAGGCCCCAGGCCTTGACCGCGGCGCGCGCGCCTTCGGCGAGGTGATGGTGCCGCGCGAACACGTTCTCCAGCCCCTCCTCCTGGAGGATGGCGATCGACTCGCGCAGGCCGTAGAGCAGAGGCAGGGCCGGCGTATAGGGGAAGTAGCCGGTCGGGTTCGCCTTCATGTGGTCGGCAAAGTCGAAATAGCAGCGGGGACACTTGGCGTCCTTCATCGCCGCCAGCGCCTTCGGGCTCGCGCACACCATGCCGAGGCCTGCCGGCAGCATGAAACCCTTCTGCGAGCCGGTGATGGCGAGATCGACGCCCCACTCATCGAAGCGGAAATCGAGGCTGGCGATCGAGCTCACCCCGTCGACATAGAGGAGCGCCGGGTGCTTGGCGGCGTCCATGGCGCGGCGCACGGCGCCGACATCGCTGGTGACGCCAGTGGCGGTCTCGTTATGGACGACCATGACGCCCTTGATCGCGTGGTTCTTGTCGGCGCGGAGCGCCTCCTCGATATGCTCAGGGCTGGCGCCCGTGCCCCACTCCTCCTCCTGGACGATGACATCGAGCCCATGGCGCTTGGCGAGATCGATCCACAGATGGCTGAACTGGCCGAACCGCGCCGCCAGCACCTTATCGCCGGGCGACCGCGTATTGGTGAGCGCGGCTTCCCAGGCGCCGGTGCCGCTCGAAGGATAGATGAAGACCTGACCGTCCTTGGTCTTGAAGATCTTCTTCATGTCCTCGAAGAGGGGCAGCGTAAGCTTGGGGAAGTCGGAGGACCGGTGGTCCTCCATGGCGACGTGCATGGCACGCAGGACCCGGTCGGGCGTATTGGTCGGTCCCGGCACAAATAGAAAATTACGCCCCGGCTTTCTTGCTCCAGCCATCTTCTCTCCTCCCCTTGAATCTCTTGAATCTCTCGGTCTGCTCTAAGTCAGCTTCGACCGACGCCTCGCGTGGAAAAGGGTGTTAGCGTCCGCTTAGCCGCCTGGCAACCCCTTTCCGCAGCTAGAATAAACCGGCAATTCGGCCGTCGGCCGCAAGCTCGATCGAGTTAGCCGCCGGCACTTTCGGCAGCCCCGGCATGGTCATGATGTCGCCGCACACCACGACGACGAACTCCGCCCCTGCCGAAAGGCGCACCTCGCGGATCGGGATGGTGAACCCCGAAGGCGATCCCTTGGCGTCGGGATTGGTCGAGAAACTGTATTGGGTCTTGGCCACGCAGATCGGGAACTTGCCGAAACCTTCCTTCTCGAGCTCGGCGAAACGGTCCTTGACGGCCTTGTCGGCGCTGATGTCCGACGCGCCATAAATCTCTTTGGCGATGGTGCGGGTCTTCTCCCACAGCGACATGTCGTCGGGATAGAGCGGGTGGAAGCCGCTCGCCTCGCTGTCGGTGGTGCGGACCACGGTCTTGGCGAGATCGATGGCGCCGGCGCCGCCTTGCGCCCAATGGTCGGCAAGCACGCATTCGACGCCGATTTTGGAGCAGAGTTGCCGCAGCAGCGTCATCTCGGCCTCGGTGTCGCTGGAGAAGCGGTTGATCGACACCACCACGGGCACGCCGTATTTCTTCACGTTCCCGACATGGCGCTCGAGATTGGCGACGCCCTTCTCCAGCGCCTGGAGGTTCTCTTTTTTGAGATCGTCCTTGGCCACGCCGCCATGCATCTTGAGCGCGCGGATGGTCGCCACGAGCACGACACAAGCGGGCGTGAGTCCAGCCTTGCGACACTTGATGTCGAAGAACTTCTCGGCGCCGAGATCGGCGCCAAACCCCGCTTCGGTGACCACGTAATCGCCGAGCTTGAGCGCGGCCTTGGTGGCGATCACCGAGTTGCAACCATGGGCGATGTTGGCGAAAGGGCCGCCATGAATGAAGGCCGGATTGTTCTCGAGCGTCTGCACGAGGTTCGGCGCGAGAGCATCCTTGAGCAGCGCCGCCATGGAGCCGGCGGCGGACAGGTCCTTGGCGGTGACGGCCTTCTTGTCGCGCGTCTGGCCGATCTGGATTTGGCCTAAGCGCCGCTGCAGATCGGCGAGATCGCTCGCGAGGCAAAAGATCGCCATGACCTCGGAGGCGACGGTGATGTCGAAGCCCGCCTCGCGCGGGAAACCGTTGGCCGCGCCGCCGAGCGAGGTGACAATGGATCTGAGCGCCCGGTCGTTCATATCGACGGCGCGCCGCCAGGTGACGCGGCGGGTGTCGATATCGAGCTTGTTGCCCCAGTAGACGTGGTTGTCGATCATCGCCGCGAGCAGATTGTTGGCAGCGCCGATGGCATGGAAATCGCCGGTGAAGTGGAGGTTGATGTCTTCCATGGGCACGACCTGGGCATAGCCGCCGCCGGCAGCGCCCCCTTTGACCCCGAAGCAAGGCCCAAGGCTCGGCTCGCGAAGGCAGAGGATGGCCTTCTTGCCGATCGCGTTCAGCGCATCGCCCAAGCCCACCGTGGTGGTGGTCTTGCCTTCTCCAGCGGGCGTCGGCGTGATCGCGGTGACGAGGATCAGCTTGCCGTCGGGCCGACCGGCGAGCGAGGCGATATAGTCGAGCGAGACCTTGGCCTTGTAGTGGCCGTAAGGGATGAGGTCCTCGGGGGGAATGTCGAGCTTGTCGGCCGCCACGTCGAGGATGGGCCGCATCTTGGCGGCCTGGCTGATCTCGATATCGGACTTTGGACTCTTATGCTGCTCGTCTGAACGCCTGCCCGGTTTTTCGGCATCTTCACGCGGCTGGACTGACATAACTGACTGGACCCCGGGACTTGCGGCTGCAAAAGGAATGGGCAGCGTAATTCATTCACTTGCCTTCTTGCAATCGTCTGTGCAGGTTCAACGCCCGCCAGGGGGAGGATCCAGCCGCAAAATGACGCCTGCCGAGCTGCTCAAAGCCATGTTCCAGGCGGCGGTGGATGCCGCCTTGCCCTCCCTCTGCGTGCCGACGCATCTGCCTCCGCGGCCGAAAGGCCGAACCGTCATCATCGGCGCGGGCAAAGCGAGCGGCGCCATGGCGAAGGCGCTCGAGGATGCCTGGGAGGGACCGCTCGAGGGGCTTGTCGTCACCCGCTATGGCTATCGCGTTCCCACCAAGCGCCTCGAAGTGGTCGAGGCCGCCCATCCCGTGCCCGATGAAGCCGGCCGCGACGCCGCCCGGCGCATCTTCAAGCTGGTGCAGGGATTGTCTTCCGACGATCTCGTGCTCTGCCTCATCTCCGGCGGAGGCTCGGCGCTTCTCGCGCTTCCGGCCGAAGGCCTGAGCCTCGAGGACAAGCAGGCCGTGAACAAAGCTCTGTTGAAGAGCGGCGCGACCATCTCCGAGATGAACACGGTGCGGAAGCATCTCTCAGCCATCAAGGGGGGCAGGCTCGCCGCCGCGGCAGCGCCTGCCAAGGTGGTGGCGCTGATGATCTCCGACGTGCCGGGCGACGACCCCTCGATCATCGCCTCGGGTCCGACCGTGCCCGACCCCTCCACCAACAAGGACGCCCTTGGCGTCATCGAGAAATACAAGATCGACGTGCCGAAAAGCGTGCTGACGCGCTTGCGCACCGCCGACGAGACGCCGAAGCCCGGCGATCCGCGGTTCGCCCGCGTCGAGAACATCATGATCGCGACACCGCAAGCCTCGCTCGAAGCGGCGGCCGAAGTTGCGCGCCGCGCCGGCGTGACGCCGGTCATCCTCGGCGACTCGATCGAAGGCGAGTCGCGCGACGTGGCGCTCGTCCATGCCGGCATCGCGCGACAATGCGCCCTGCGCGGCCAGCCCGAGAAGCCCCCTTGCGTGCTCATCTCCGGCGGGGAGACCACCATCACGCTGAAGGGCAAGGGCAAAGGCGGCCGCAATACCGAGTTCCTGCTCGCGCTCGCCATCGCGCTCGATCGCCTGCCCGGCATCTATGCGCTTGCCGGCGACACCGATGGCGTTGACGGCAGCGAGGACAATGCCGGCGCGCTGATCTATCCCGATACGCTCGCCCGCGCCGAGAAAGCGGGGATCAATGCCAAGGCGCTGCTCGCCGACAACGATCCTTGGACCTTTTTCAAAGGCATCGGCGATCTGCTCATGACCGGCCCGACGCTCACCAACGTCAACGACTTCCGCGCCGTGTTGATCGAGAAGACCTAGGCGCTGACGAAGCGCCAATGCCTGGAGGAAAGATGAGAAACGGCACCGTCCTGCTGATCGCCGCTTCGTTGCTCGCGATTACAGCGAGCGCAAACTCTGCACCGGCGGCCCAAGACCAGACCGCGGTCGCCTATATCCAGGCGCGCTATGCCGACAAGCCTGAGCCGGGCGCCAAGGCGCGTTATTCGCCGCGCATCGACAAGCTCTGGGCGGCCTGCACCAAGCGCGAGAAGAAAAGCGGCGACCCCTGCATGGATTTCGACATTTGGGTCAACGCCCAGGACTGGGAGATCAAGGACCTCAAGATCGAGCAGACGGCGAGCGGCGACAATTCGGCGTCGGTCAAAGCGAGCTTCGACAATATGGGAACGAAGACCGTCATCAGTTTCGACCTGCTCAAGGACAAGAAGGGCTGGACAGTCGACGAGGTGCACACCGATTGCGATACGCTCACCGGCGTGCTCAACGGCGAGGCGAGCAAGTGCTGAGAGCGCTTCGACTGATCTCCGCGGCTTTGCTGATCCCTGCGGCGCTGCCTGGCATAGCGGCCGCCAAAGGACAAAGCGCGGTCGCCTATGTCGAGTCCATCTATGCCGATCATGAAAGTCCGGGCGGGACCGCGCGCTACTCGCCGCGCCTCGATAAGCTCTGGGACGAATGCTATCGCGTCGCGAAAAAGAACGGCGACGCCTGCATGGACTTTTCCATGATCGTGATGGGCAACGACGCCGAGCTGACCGACGTCAAGGTCGAGCAAAAGAAGGGCGGCCTGCATTCGGCGGTGGTGGATGCGAGCTTCAAGAATCTCGGCAAGGACACGACGGTGACCTACGATCTCATCCGCGACAAGCAGGGCTGGATGATCGATGAGATGCG
>JBGQMX010000093.1:0-12622 GCA_041500805.1 Methyloceanibacter sp. | reverse complement strand
CGTGACAAGAAGGACGATCCGAAGGGAGCCATCCCTGCCCGCCGTATAGTGAAGGCCTCTTGCATGCGCAAGGTAAAGAGCCGCGGGGCCCGGTCGGCCGGCGGCGGCAAACGAAATGCCAGAAGGGGCTAACTGCCTGTCATTTTGGTCTTTTTCGTGACTTCCCCCGCCTCCTCGCACATCGGATAGGTGTACTCGGCAGAGGGGAAGGCACGCGTGCGGACCTCGCCCGCGAAGGCCTTGACGGCGGCCTCGATGCCGGCGCCGATCTGGGCATATTCCTTCACGAATTTGGGCACGCGCGGGGAGAGCCCGAGCATGTCCTCGAGCACGAGGATCTGCCCGTCGCATTCGGCGGAAGCCCCGATGCCGATGGTCGGGATCGCGATCTGCTTGGTGATGCGCGCGGCGAGAAGCTCGGCAAGCGCCTCGAGCACGACGGCGAAGGCGCCCGCGTCGGCCACCGCGCGGGCATCCTCCTCGAAGGCCGCCCATTCCGAGCGGAAGCGGCCGCGCGGCTTGAAGCTGCCGATGGTGTTGATGGCCTGGGGCGTCATGCCGATATGGCTCATCACAGGGATGCCGCGCTCGGTGAGATAGCGGATGGTCTCAGCCATATGGGCGCCGCCCTCGAGCTTGATCGCGCCGCATCCCGTCTCCTTCAGGACCCGAGCGGCGTTGCGGAAGGCGATCGCCGGGTTCTCCTCATAGGAGCCGAACGGCATATCGACCACCACGAGCGCACGCGTCGAGCCGCGCACCACGGCCTGGGCATGCATGATCATGAGCTCGAGCGGCACCGGCACGGTCGTCTCGTAGCCATGCATCACCATGCCGAGGGAGTCGCCGACGAGCAGGAAATCGACGTAAGGATCGATGATGCGCGCGGTATGGGCGTGATAGGCGGTGAGCGCCACGATCGGCGCGCGCCCTTTGCGCTGGGCGATGTCCGGCGCGGTCACGCGCTTCACGGCAAATTCGTCAGACACGGTTCCTAAGCTCCTGAAGAAAGGGAAGGCCCCTAAGGTCTTATGCCAGAAATATAGGGAGTTTTGCAGCGCAAAAAAGCAGCCGGGAGAGCCGTTAGGATCAAGGCAGCGGCTTGGTGCCGATCAGGAGCGGATGCAGCCACACCAGGAAGACCAGGTAGAGGGCGGCACCAAGGACCACGGCGATGACGTCGTTGCGTGGCGGCCCCGTCGCCGGCACGGTGATCAGCCCGGTCGCCTCGCGCCTCTTCAAGGTGATCCGGTCATAGGCGGCATAAGCGAGAAACGAGGCGAACAGGATGATGGAGGCGAGGTCGCCATTGGCGATGAGATGGGCGAGCGCCCAGGTCTTGATGGCGACGAGGAAGGGATGCTTGAGCCTCGCCTTAATCCGCCCCGGCACGTAGGCCGCGACCAGGAAGATGAAGGCCGGCAGCATGAGGACGATCGCCACCCAGCGCGTCCAGGAGGGTGGCGACCAGACCTGAATGAGAGGCGCCCGCGCGAAGCCGTAGACCAGGAGCACGAAGCCGGCGACGGAGAGAAGGGAGAAGAGGACCTTATAGCCATTCTCGCCCAAGCGGCCGATCAGCCTCTCGCGCAAGCCGGCAACGGTCGGCAAAAGGTGAAGGCCGAGAAAGACGGCAATGCCGATAATAAGCAGGGTCATGGGTCTAGCCTTGCGCGGGCCAAGCGTTGCCCGTCGTCGTTTGCGCTCAGTCGGTCACGGGCGGACCGAAGCGGTTCGGGCCGGGCGTGCCGGCGAGGAAGCCAACTTCGACCAGGAACCAGATCGCACCGACGATAGGGATCAGCAAGATCAAGTTCCACCAGCCCGACTTGTCGCGGTCATGCCAACGCTTGATGTAAATCAGTATAGCAGGGACGAGGACCGCCAGCGAAAAGATGCCGCTTAACAATCCGACACCGTCCTGCTTGTCATACGTCCCGATGGCCAGGTCGATCAGCGTCAAGACCACGCTGATGATGAAGCCGGGAAGAACGAGGCGAAGCCAAAATTGCTGCCGGTTCACGCGGCCCTGGGCCGAAAGATAGAATTGCTTGAAATCGAAGTTCATGGATGCCCCCCTTTACCTCGAACCAGGAGCAAAGCTTAGGGGGAGCGCTCCGTCAACAAGAACCGCCGGGTCGAGCCGCCAATCGCTCCCTCTTGTCATCGTCCGGCTTGACCGCGGATCATGGGCTTGAGCCTGAAACCAGAGGAGTCACGTCGATGCCGAGGCGCTTGGCCACGCGCCGGGCGGTCTGCTCACGCTGCGCCGTGATCGCCCGCACCGAACCCCGCGCAATCTCCAGCACAGAAGGCGGCGCGGTCTTAGGGGACCCGCTGTCGAAGGGCGGCTCGGGCGCGTATTGCATATAAAGCTGCACGGCCTTAGCAACCTCGTCGCCGCAAAGATCGGCGGCAACGCGAAGCGCCCCGTCGATGCCCGCCGTCACCCCCGCCGCAAAGACAAAATTCCCGTCTTTGACCACCCGCTCGTCGACCGGGATGGCGCCGAAATGCGGCAGCAAATGAAAGGCAGCCCAGTGCGTCGTCGCACGGCGCCCCTTGAGCAGGCCGGCCGCTCCCAAGATCAGCGCTCCGGTGCACACTGAAAAGACGCATCGCGCGCCCTCCGCCTGACGCCGCACCCAGGAGAGCACCTCCTCGTCGTCCATCAGCGCCTCTTGCCCGGGGCCGCCCGGGACATGCAGGACATCGAGTTGCGGCGCGTCGGTTAGGGAAGCGTCGGGTGTCAGACGCAATCCACGCACATCCCGCACCGGCTCGACCGTCTTTCCGAACACGCGGTAGGTCGCGTTAGGAAGGCGCGACAGAACCTCGAACGGACCGGTCAGATCGATCTGGTAATCCCTCGAACAGCAACGAGCCGATGTGCAGAGGAGCGTCGGGAGGCGTCATGGGTGCATTCCCAGAGAATGACGTTCAACGAAGCACGCTAGCATGACGAGATTCGCTTTCCTCCCGCCGGGTAATGCCAGACCAATCAAGCAAGCGCCTCCGTTGCCGCAACGCGTGACGCGTCCGGGGTTTGATCGTAGAGTGGGCAAAGCGAAGCGTGCCCACCGTCATTCGTTCAGCGTGGGCAACGGACAAGCCGTTGCCCACCCTACGGTTCCCCTCAATGAGGGGGATGGCGCGCCGAAAAGCGCAAATCCTATGGCTCGTGCCTTGCGGCACGCGGGCGCCTCTCGGCGCGCCATGAGCGGCAACTTATCGGCGCCGGGCCGCGCTTTCGCCGTAAGTGCCCCGCCGCCGTCCTTTGTCCTTTTGGGGTTCCTCTCTCCGCGATGCTCACCGACGAGAGAGGCGACAGTCAGCGTTTGGAATAGGCCTTACGGTCGTCAGCCAGCTCCTGGCAGGGCCTCATAATGGGCACGGGCGGAGCTCCGACGCCGCCCGAGTGCCTGGATGCGAACCAGACCCGCGGGCGCCGCACCCCGTCCCGCTATCCAAGACGCCTCATGAAAGCGCCCCTCAGTGGATGAGGTGATGCGGAGTGTAAGAGTGATTTGCCCGCCGGGGATAAGCCTCGGAGGGCAAGCGCCTGTTATCGGGCGGGATGTCCGCCAAGTTCCCACATCCGGGGTGTGTATTACTGCCCCTTGCAAGTCGGCGTTGGCTGCGGCGGCGGTGCCGGATGATCCTTCTTGTATTGAGCGAGGATCGGCTCGAGAGTTTCCTTTGGCCAAAATTTCGGGGAGCCGATTTGCTTCAAGCAGGAGACGTTCCAATACAATCCCGCGCGCGACGGCGCCCGGCCGGCCTTCACCGCTTGCGCGACGGCGTCGATGTCGTCCGATTCAGGATAAATGTAGAGCGTCGTCGGCTCGTCCTTGAGCATCAGGACGATTTGCCCGGCGTCCGAGCGCGACCAACTGGTGCAGCCATTGCTGCGGCCGGCGGCGTAATCCACCAGCTTTCCGAATGGAACGTAACCGTCGTGGTTCGCGTACGGGCTATCCGGATCTTTTCGGAGGCATACTCCCCTCAACAATACGGCCGGATGCCCGCCGATGGCGCGCGGTCTGGCGTTTGCGGCTTCGCCTTCGCCGTCAAACTGCACGAACGAGCGGCTCAAAGCCACGTATTTCCCCGCTGAGTCGCGATAATAACCTTTAAACGACGTGATCGTCTCGTCCGTCACATAGGGGCCTCCGGTCGTCAGTTTGGAATCCATCGCATTGCTGAAGTTCTTCGCGCACTGTTGTCCGTTTGCGAAATTCGCGATGCCTTGCAAATTGCGACCGCCCCCGTGACCCGCTGGAATCGCGCGAAACGACCGGTCGGCTTCGCAGATAACGTAAAACCGGCGGCCCAATGCGCCGGGGCGCGTGGCGTCCATGGCGAAGTAGCAGGGATTCTTAACCGCGCCTTCGCTCACTTTTTTCGCGTAGAGCGCGCGCGCCCTCTGCAAGACCACGGGGGCGATTTGACCTTCGCCTTCGCCGATATGGGCTTGCAGCCAAGCCGGAAGGTCCGGCGGTTGCTCCACGGCAAAAGATCGGGACGCAGCCGACAAGGCGACGACGATGACGATGAGGCCGACGATAGTGACGAAAATTAGAAGGAGCGATCTTGACTGCAACGGATCAATTCCCCTGTCGACGCATTGCAATTGGCCCGATGTTGCGACGGCCCAGCTCAGCCAATGCGGATGGCTCCCTCCCCTTCAGATAGCAGAAGCCTTCTTGTCTTTATTTTAGACGATCTACCCCCAGCATAAAAAGCGGACATTTTTCCGCTAAGCGAGAGGAGACATCGCTATTGCGCTAAAACACAGTGAGAAATTGATGGCTAAACTGCAACGAAATTAGGAGGGCATGCCTAGCGCGTTGGAGATGTCGCGAAGTGTTGCCGTTTCAGCATTGCTTACTCGAACGCCACCAAAACCAAGAAAGGAACCCTCTACGGCAGCTTCTGCAACCTTCTGGCTAATACCGCGTAGCCAGCTCTTGAATCCTGCTGCCTCGTCAGGGGCCTTGGCGTCGACGATCGCGGAAACCTCCCGCAGGCTGGCTAAAGAACGCTGTACACATTCGGAGGGCTCTGCCTGTGCAAAGCGTTCGCGTATTGCTTTCTGAATCTTCGACCTTCCCTCAGAGGTCTCAAAATCAGCAACTACCGTCTTGACGAGTGCGTTTGCTTGGGGATCGCGCTGAGCTGCAGCGAGCGCCGAGCTGCTTGCAGCGGCTTCTTTGAGAGTGCCCCACAAACCGCTCGGATCAGCTGCCGAAACGGCAATTCCGGCAACCATGATACTCTCCAAAACCTTGGTCCACTCTTCCGGCGTGAAGTCATCCCTATTAGCCATGGCCGTTTCCAGTGAGCGGAGCATCCTAGCTGCTGCTTAGAAGCGCTATACCGAGGGAGGTGATGAATGTCTGTTCGATCGCCTCTTGTGTGTCAGGGACGCAAACAGGACAGCTATCGTGGAAAAGAAAGCCCAAACTCTCGTTGATAGACGCGACCAAATTGATCTCATGCGTTTATTCTCCTGTTCGATCCAAACCAACGGAACAAACCGGATGACGAGAGATCATACCCGAAATCAGATGAGCATGCCATGCGGATTGCCGCCAACGGACTGAGGCGGCAGGGAATAGCCAAGAGCATCGATCGCATGCGCTGTGTCGCAGAAAACTTCGATGGCTTGGCGCAGCACTTGCGTTAAGCACGCTGATCGATGCGCGGATGATGGTTGCGGCGCGGAAGGCTATTCTTATTGGTCTTTCGTGCTGCTGATGGGAGTTCAGCGTTCCGGTTGCCGAAGCAGTCTTCGCGTCGGCCAGCTATCATCAGAAGGTGAGAGTGGCTAAATGGGCGACTGGTTGCTGAATCTTCCTGTGCTGTGGATGGCGGTCGTTGTCTTTGCGGCCACTTATCTCCTTGCCGCCAGTATTTATTGGGTCGTGACGAGCCTCGCGGTGAACGATCGAGCACGCGCCTTTAAGGCGCTCTCGCCCGGAATGCTGCCGCCATTGGGCATCCTTTTCGCTTTGCTGGTGGGCTTCATCGCCGTCGAGGTCTGGAACAATTTCGATAAAGCAAAGGTCGCGGTTGCGTCCGAGGCCAGCGCACTGCGTGCTGTCGTTCTCCTCGCTGGAACTTTTCCCGAAGAACAGAAGACGCGCATCTACGCGCTGATCGACCGCCACATAGAGGAAGCAGTGAACAAAGAATGGCCGGCGATGGCGCGACAGCGAGCGACCCTCTCGACCTTGCGAGCAACGGCTCTAATCGAACTATTGCATACCACCATGACCCTAAAGCCCGCCGATGATAGCCAGCGAACCGCACAGCCTGAGATGGTGAAGGCGCTCCAAACGGCGCTGGATGCGAGACGCCAGCGCATTGTTGTGAGTCAATCTGCTGTGGGCAGGGTTAAATGGGCGGGGATTCTGCTTCAGGGACTCTGCACGTTGGTTGCTATTGCCATGGTTCACAGCGACAACCGCCTTACCTGCGCTATAGCACTGACCCTCTTTGCGACAGGCATTGCTCTGTCGCTATTGTTGATCGCCGCTTACAGTCGGCCATTCACCGGTGAGATCTCCGTCAGACCGGACCTCCTGATGCAAGTCATTACAAGCGGGGCCGCGCCGTGAAAGCTAGCCGCTCGCAATATCTGTTCTGGGTCATAAGCGGACACGCTGAATACCTGCTCTGCCGGCATGGCGGAGACAAATGGCTCACTCCCACTCAATAGTGCCGGGGGGCTTGGAGGTGATGTCGTAGACCACGCGGTTGATGCCGCGCACCTCGTTGATGATGCGCCGCGCCGCAGCCCCCAAGAACTCGTGGGAGAAGTCGTAATAGTCGGCGGTCATGCCGTCGACCGAGGTGACGGCGCGGAGCGCGCACACAAAGTCGTAGGTGCGGGCATCCCCCATCACCCCCACGGTACGCACCGGGAGCAGCACGGCGAAGGCCTGCCAGATCTTGTCGTAGAGGCCGCGCTTCCTGATCTCGTCGAGATAGATGGCGTCGGCCTTGCGCAAAATCGCGAGCTTCTCCTCGGTGACCCCGCCGGGGATGCGGATGGCGAGGCCGGGGCCCGGGAACGGGTGGCGGTTGACGAAACCGTCAGGCAACCCGAGCTCGCGGCCAAGCGCGCGCACCTCGTCCTTGAACAGCTCGCGCAAGGGCTCGATCAGCTTGAGCCGCATGCGCTCGGGCAGTCCGCCGACATTGTGATGCGACTTGATCGTGGCAGAGGGCCCGCCGGTCGCCGAGACGCTCTCGATCACGTCGGGATAGAGCGTGCCTTGGGCGAGGAACTCCACATCGCCCACCTTCTCCGCCTCGGCCTCGAACACATCGACGAAGGCCTTGCCGATGATCTTGCGCTTGATCTCAGGGTCGGTAACGCCTTGCAGGTCGTCGAGAAACCGCGCGGCGGCATCGACGGCGACGAGCGGGATGTTGTAATGGCCGCGGAAGAGCTCGACGACCTCTGTCGCCTCGCCCTCGCGCAAGAGCCCGTGATCGACGAAGATGCAGGTCAGCTGCTCGCCGATCGCCTCATGGATCAGGAGCGCGGCGACGGCAGAATCCACCCCTCCCGAGAGTCCGCAGATGACATGCCCGTCACCCACCTGCTCGCGGATACGCGCGATCTGTCTCTCGCGGAACTGAGTCATGGTCCAGTTGCCGGCGCAGCCGGCGATGACGCGGACGAAGTTCGCGAGCAACGCCGCGCCTTTCGGCGTGTGCACAACCTCGGGATGGAACTGGACGCCGTAGAGGCGGCGTGAATCGTCGGCGATGGCCGCGAACGGCGCGCCGGTCGAGATGCCCACGGCGCGGAAGCCCGGCGGCAGCCTGGTCACGCGGTCGCCATGGCTCATCCACACGGGCGCCCGCTCGCCCTCCTGCCAGACGCCGTCAAAGAGCGGCGTCTCGTCGATGATCTGAAGCTCGGCGCGGCCGAACTCGCGGGCATGCCCGCCCTCCACCTGGCCGCCCAGCGCCGCCACCATGGCCTGCTCGCCGTAGCAGATGCCGAGCACTGGTACCCCCGCGTTGAAGAGCGCTTGGCAGGCCTGCGGCGTGCCTGTCTCATGCACACTGGCCGGGCCGCCTGAGAGGATGATGGCCTTGGGCGGGACCGGCCCGAGCGCTCCTTCCGCCTTGTCGTAAGACACGATCTCGGAATAGACGCCGGCCTCCCGCACCCGCCGAGCGATGAGCTGGGTCACCTGGCTGCCGAAATCGACGATGAGGACGCGGTCTTGGGTGGGCTTCAGCGTTTCGTCCGTCATGGCAGGTGGTTATAGCAGCGTCTTCGAGTCGGCAATGACTCTCCGTGCCCGCCCCCTTCACTCTGACGGGCAGAGTCCGTGCCGAAGAGCGCGGGCAGAACGTGGGTCCCAGGGGGAGGGAGTGGGAGGATGCCGCGGCGCAAACCCCTCGCCCTAAAGGGGGGAGGCCGGGTGGGGGGTCAAGCTCCACGCCGCCCGGACCTCCGCTGCCTATCCCGCGCTTCGGCGTGATAGAACCGGGGCCGGATGAAACAAGTCAGCGTGGGTTTTGTGCCTTGCCAACAATCATGCCGCGCTTAGGCAGAACCGCCCTTCTCGCTCTCAGCCTGCTCGCCATTCTTGGCGTAGCGCAGGCCGAGCCGGCTTCGGCCGGCGGCGATTTTGCCGGTCCTGTCGATGTGGACGGGCGGAAGCTCTACCTCGAATGCAAGGGGACCGGCAGCCCGACCGTGATCCTCATCTCCGGCTACCGCAACAATGCCGAGATCTGGACCACGCCGCCGGGGCCCAAGATCACGCCGGTCTTTACCGCTGTCTCCGGGTTCACCCGGACCTGTGCCTATGACCGTCCGGGGACCATCCTCGATGCGACGCATCTGAGCCGCAGCGACCCCGTGTCCATGCCCCGCACCGCCGAGGCGGTCGCCTACGAGCTGCACGACCTGCTCGATGCGGCGAACATCCAGGGGCCCTATGTGCTTGTCGCGCACTCCCTCGGCGGCATCTTCGCGCGGCTCTATGCCAGCACCTATCGCAACGACGTTGCCGGACTGGTCCTGGTCGATGCCTGGCCCGAAGCCATGCCAAAGCTGCTCGGCCCCGAGCAATGGGCGGCTTACCTCAAGCTTTCCGACCCGCCGCCGCCCGGACTTGAGTCTTATCGCGATCTTGAAAAAATCGATTTCGGCGCGGCCTCGGAGCGCATGGAGCAAGAGGCGGCGCAAAGCCCACTCTATGGTGTTCTGCTCTTCGTTCTGTCGCGCGGAAAGCCTGTGGCGTTGCCGCCGAACGTGCCGGCAGGATTTGCGCAAGCCGGCTTCGAGGCGGCGTGGCGCAAGGGGCAAGACCAGCTCGCCGCCTTGCTGCCCGATGCGCGCCACGTCGTAGCGAACGAGAGCGACCATTACATTCAGATCGAGCAGCCCGATCTCGTCATCGAGGCGGTGCGGCAGGTGGTCGAGGCGGTCCGCGATCCGGCCTCCTGGGGGCAGTACGCGCAGTGACTGAGAGCTGTGGCGAGCAAAGCTCGTTCGAGGAGCGTCTCCGCCTGCAGATCGAGGCCTACCATGCCTCAGCCCTTGTCTATGCTGCCGTGAAGCTCGGTCTGCCCGACAGGATGGGGATACGATCCTGGCCGCCCGAGCAATTGGCCGCGGAGCTGGGCTTGTCGGCCCCGCATCTCCTTCGCTTCTTGCGTGGCCTGTCGGCTCTTGGCATTTGCGACGAGCTGCCTGATGGCAGCTTCGCCTTGGCGCCCGCGGGGCGGTCTCTGCAATCCGCCTCACCGTCGCGCCTCGCCGAGAAAGTGCAGATCGTCGTCGAGCAATACTGGCAACCTTGGGCCAATCTCGTTTCTTGCCTCGAAACGGGAAAGCCTTCCTTCGACCATGTGTTCGGCATGACGGTATGGGACTGGCGCCGCCAGCACGGCGAGCAAGACGCGCTGTTCAATGCCTATTTGGCCAAGGAGACGCTCGCCCAGGCCGATTCAATCCTCGAAGCGTTGGATTTCTCTCGCGCTCGGAGCGTCGCCGATATCGGCGGTGGCGGAGGCGGCCTGATCGCCGCCGTGGTGAAAGCTCACCCGCATGTCGAAGGCGTCTTGTTCGATCGATTGCAGACCATCGAGACGGCCAAGCCCTACTTGCAGTCGCTCGGCGTAGCTGAGCGCGTCCAATGCCTGGGCGGCGATTTCCTGAGCGAGGTCCCGGTCAAGGCGGATTTGTACCTCTTGAAGAGCGTGCTTCAGCAATGGAACGACGCCGACAGCGCTACCATCTTGAGGAACTGCCGTTCGGCCATGCAAGATGCCGCAAGGCTGCTGGTCATCGAGCGCCTCCTCCCTGAGCAAGCTTCCGACGATCCCGCTTCCATCATGGTCGATCTGCACATGATGACCATCACCGGCGGACGGACGCGCAGCCTCGATCAATTCGAGGCGTTGCTATCTCAGGCAGGCCTCAGGATAGCGAAAGTGACGCCGACCCGCTCTGGCCTCGCCATCATCGAGGCGGTAGTTCCCTCCCCCTGAAAGGTGGAGGGAGCTACTCAGCTCCCCCGGCCCGTCCTCAGCTCCCCCGCCCGTCCATCACCACAAAGCTCTTGTCGCTGCGCGTGTCGGGCGTTGCCGGAAGGTCCGTCGTGACGAGCACCGTGCCGGGCTTCATCCGCTTCCTAATGGCGTCCATCACGTCGGGCGAGCCCTCGATGCGCTCGAGCACGGCTGTGTTGGGCGCGACCGCCCCCTCGGCGGCAGCCTGGAAACCCATCCCCTCCCAGGTCGATCCCTTCGGATCGCCCCCCTGCCAGACAAACACATTCGAGCCGAGCGCCTTTGACGGGTCTTTGATGTTGGCGTCGCCCTAGGCGACGATGGCACCGTTCTGCAGCACATAGATGTGCTTGTCGGCGCGCGAGACCAGGATCGAGGTGACGGCGCTCAAGCTCGGCGGCGAAACGGCCTTCTTGCCGACATTGGCTTCGATCGTCTCCTTGGCGCTCGAGCCGAGAATCGGTCCGGGATCCTTCACCGCGGCCGGGTCGGTGGCATCGCCGGCGATGATAACCGGCGTCCCGACTTGCGTCACCCCGTAGAGGTTCTCAGCAAACTTGGCGGGCAGGCGGACGCAGCCGTGGCTGGCGGGATAGCCCGGCAGGTTGCCGGCATGGAGCGCGACCCCTTGCCAGGTCAACCGCTCCATATGGGGCATCGGCGCATCCTCGAACTCGCTCGAATAGTGGTCCTCGGCCTTTTCCAGAATGGTGAAGACCCCGGTCGGGGTCTCGTAGCCGGTCTTGCCCGTCGAGCAGGTCGAGACGCCGATCAGGATGCCGTTCCGATAAACGAAGCAGCGTTGCTTGGGGACCGAGACGATGATGGCGACCGGTCCTTTGGGCGACCGCTCGGGATGCCAGACGAATTGGCCGGCCTTCAGATTTTTGCCGTCCGCACTGGGCGTCTTTGCAGCCGTACCGCTCCTTGAGCCTCTCCGCCGCGCGGGCCTGGCCATTGCCTCGCCGACGAAATAGGGCCGAGCAGCAAGGACGCCCGCACCGAGAATCAACAGAGTGACGACCGACCGCCGGCTTGGCCCGGCAGGGAACTGGTTTGCCATCGTTGCCCCCTCAAGAAACCCAACAATGATTCTAGGGCGCGGTCATACCGGCGCAAGCCGGAATCAGGTCTCGCTCCTGCCCCCACCCTGAGAAGGCCGCGGGACCCGGCCGTCTCGAAGGGTGGCGAGATGTTCGAGACGCGCCCTGCGGGCGCTCCTCAGCATAAGGGTCTATGACTTTCAGTCCGGGGGCTTCGAATCTGGATCCCGGCCTTCGCCGGGATGACCCTGCGGTGGCGGGGAGGGAATCAGTTCCTTCACATAGATGACCTTGCCGTCGCCGGGGCCGTAGAAATCCGGCAGCCGCGCCTCCTCCGTGAAGCCCATGCGCTGGTAGAAGCCGCGCGTGCCCGCATAACGGTCCGACGAGGACGTATCGGCATAGATGTGCTTGGCGCCCGCCTTCCGCATCGCCGCCTCGGCCCGGGTGAAGACCTGGATCCCAAGCCCCTTCCCTTGCTCCTCGGGTGCTACAGCAATCCAATAAAGATCGAAGGACCCACGCGTCCCCTCGATCAGCCCGTAGCAGGCATAGGCCACGAGCGTCGACCCGCGCTCGGCAAGCACGAAGTGATAGCCCGAGCGGACGCCCTTGGTGAGGCGCTCGGTGACGAGCTCCGCAGCAATCTCCACTTCCGCCGCGTTGAAGAAGCCGGTGCTGGCCACGAGCGAGCGCACGCGGCCCACATCGTCGGCCATCGCGGCGCTTCGCCAATCGAGCCCGTCGCGGTGGGCCGTCCTGGCCGCCGCGCTACGGGCAAGCGCCGGCGCCACCTGCCGCGCCGATGAGCGTCCCGTGACAAGCCCGTTGAAGAAGCTTCGCACATTGGCGCCGAGCGTGCGCACCCGGTAGCCGCCCTCCTGCACGACGAGGGTCGAGTAGCCCTGCTCGCCGATCATCTGCCCGAACCGGTCGAAATCGCGTGCCCGGTTGGGCCAGGTCCCGGTCGGGTCGCCGCGCGCCGTATCCAAGCCGAGCGACACCACGAGAAAGGCCGGCGCAAAGCG
>JBGQMX010000092.1:0-12732 GCA_041500805.1 Methyloceanibacter sp. | reverse complement strand
GCATCGATCACCCGGTCTCGCAAATCCTGACTGTAGGCCCGCGCCATGTCCGTCCTCCGCCGCTGCAACGGCGTAGGACTCGCACTGTTCGCGAACAAACGGAATCCCCTACGAATCGGAAAACGACAAACCCGCTCTAGACGCAAACCCGAGGAGGATCCGAGATGGCTTATGTCGACGGCTTCGTGGTGCCCGTCCAGAAGAAGAGCGTCCAGGACTATCGCCGCATGGCGCGCAAGGCCGGCAAGATTTGGCGGGAGCACGGCGCTCTCGAGTTTCGCGAATGCATCGCCGACGACGTCAAGGTGGGAAAGCTCACGTCCTTCCCGCGCAGCGTCAAGCTCAAGCCCAACGAGACGGTGGCCTTCTCCTGGATCGCCTTGAAGTCCCGTGCCCATCGCGACCGCGTCAACGCCAAGGTGATGAAGGACAAGCGGCTTGCCAAGATGATGGACACGAAGGCGATGCCGTTCGACGCCAAGCGCATGATCTACGGCGGCTTCAAGGTCCTGGTGGACGCCTGAGCGCTGCCAGCCGCGTTAGCGCGACGATCCGCCGAACAGCGGCTGCTTCAGAATGCGCTCGCGGACGGCGCACTCCTGATCCATCGCCAGGCGCCGTTGGGACGGCCTCGGACCGGGAGTGGCACCGCTGCGGACGTGTCGAGAGAGTCCTCTACCGGGAGTGCTTTTTCTTACGCGGAGCCATCATCGCCTTATTGCTGGGCATGATTTGAACCGCAGCGCTGCTCGGCATCGCCGCATTGCTCGGCATGGCAGCCGTACTCGGCATCGCTTCAGCTATGCGATTGTTATTCGCCTTGGCATTGCTGGGCATGGCAGCGTTGCTCGGCATCGCAGCATTACTCGGCATGGCAGCGTTGCTTGGCATCGCCGCATTGCTCGGCATCGCGGCATTACTCCACAATGCAGCGTTGCTTGTCATTGCAGCATTGCTCAGCATGGCAGCGCTGCTCGGCATGGCATCAGCCACGCGGTTGCTATTCGCCATGGCATTGCTCGGCAGCGCAGCGTTGCTCGGCATCGCCGCATTACTCGGCATCGCCGCATTACTCGGCATCGCAGCGAGCGGAGCCATTGCTTTGTTCGTCGCCGGCGGGGCCACGGTGATGTGCCCCCCCGGGGTCTCTGCAAATGCGGCGCAAACGCTCACAAAGTAAATGATAGCCGTAACGGCGAGATAAGAGGGCTTTGACATCGGAAGCACACCTTTGTTCTGACGATTCGAAGCGCCCAGCCGGTTGAATCCTTAGCTACGCATCGTGGCAATTTGGAGATGACGGCCCGTTGCCACCAAAAGATCTAGTGATCGTCAAAAACCGATCCGCAAGACAAAGACCTGCCTCACGGATCGGCGGGGATCCTCGGTACAGCGCTACCGTGCAAGCCCTCTACTGCGTAACGATGAAATTGCTAAACTCTGCGGTGGAGCCTTCTGTCTGTATTGCGAAGCCAAGTATCCGGTTATTAGAGGGCTTCACCTTGAACTTGGCGAACGGCTGGTCGTTGATGAACACCTGCACCGTGGGGTTGGACGGCTGCTGCGAATTATCAGGCTGCGGAGCGGACCAGACCACCCGAAGCGTATTCACGGCACCAGGGCCAGTCTTGATGGCGGCAAAGGGACGTGCTGGCACCGGGTTGAGCCAGCCGGTCCTATCTAAGCGAGAGACGCCCGCTTTTCCATCGCCTGTAATATAGGGAATATAATCGACGCTGTCGGAATTGAGATCGAGCCCGGCCCACACATTCTCTCCAGTCGGCGCAACAATGTCCACACAAGCATCGGCTCCGGGGAAGAACTGGCCTTGGTAGCTTATCGGTGCCCAGGTGCCGGGATTCGATTTTGCGACGATTTTACCGCCGCCGATATCGAAGCTGCTGCTGTCAGGCCACGCTACGACCCAAGCCGGGTCAGCCTCAGTAAAATCGTCCCGTAAGAGGTTCTCCGCGCCCTTGCACGCGAAAGCGGGGCTTCCCGTCAGTGCCACGAATGCCATCCCTACGAGCGCACCCATCACGAATCTAAAGGACATCGACCTCTCCCTACACTCTATGGTTTGACCTCACGACTTGGAGAATAATCGAAGTGCTTGGTCGGCGCCACTCTCTTCATGAGAGAGGCGCCTGTTGGCCTGCCTTCGCCATAGCAGCGAAACACAAGTTGCCAAGCGGGTTTTACCAAGGAAACCCAAGCTCTGTTCGCGACCTACCCTGAGTCTTGATCCACAAAGCTGTGTGCTCTGTCACAAAACCTTCGGGCGAAGTGAAATACGCCATTCCGTGGCGATCCGTCCTCTTGCTCAGACTCCGCGATAGCTCTACCATCCCCGACCGCGGGGCTGGCCACATTTGCATACTCAAGATTCTAGGAACTCGGACGCACGCATGCAGGGGTGTCTCCAATGAACCGTTTCTTGGTTGCGTCAACATTTGCTGTGGCCTTCGGCGTTCAGACCACCGTAGCAATGGGCCAAACCCCGACCTGCAAGGATTGGCATATCGATCAGGACTGGAAGAGTGATCAGATCGATATCGCCTATATTGAGCCCACCAATCCCGGCCTCCAATCGATCTACGACGGCTTGAAGCAACGCAAGATTCTCGAAGAGCTGCAGGAGTTCCTGTCGCCTTTGCGCCTGCCGGAAAAGGTGTTGGTCAAGACCGAGCAGTGCGACGCTCCGGGCCGACGCTATGAGCCAGGCGGACCGATCACCATCTGCTACGAATACCTCGCCAAATTGGCGACGCTCGTCACCAGGATACCGCAGGACGGAACCACCGCGCGAGGCGTCTCGCGCGACGATGCCATGGTCGGCGCCTTCGTGCAGGTCGTGCTGAATCAGATGTCGCATGCGGTGCTCTACCTGCAGCAGATCCCGGTCTGGGGGCGCGAGCCCGATGCCGCAGACAAGCTTGCGGGTTTTCTCATGCTGCAATTCCCACCCGAGACAGCGCGCAAGCTCTTGAACGGAGCGGCATACTTCTTCGAAGCGTCAGCCGAGGGGACCTGGGCGAACAGTGATCTCGCCGACGTACAAAGCACCGAGCTCCAGCGCTTCTACAACTATCTTTGTATCGCTTACGGCGCCGATCCCTTGACATTCAAAGACTTTGTCCAAACAAGCGGCGGTCCGTCGCAAGCAAGCGGTAGCGGCGGCGAGGCGCGCCCCGACCAGCTTCCGCAGAGGCGCGTACCTTGGTGTCCCAGGGAGTACAACGTCTTCAAACAAGGCTTCGACATTTTCATCAAGCCTTGCCTCGATCAGGCGCAGTACGAGAAAGTGCATGACAGGATAGATTGGCTGCAACGGCAGGAGGGCAAGTGATGCGCTCCGCAATGCAAGCTCCGGCGACCGGGTTGCCCATGCTCCGCATCTTGGCCATGGGTCTCGCCTTGCTCGTGGTCTCTCCCGCCTTTGCGCGGGCCGATGAGCAGACGCAGCCTGCGCCAAACACCGAAGACGATCTGGCCGCAAAGCTGAACAACGATCAGATCGTCATCCATTATTCGCCGCCGGTGAGTCACGCCTTCGTCCCTGTCTATGAGCGCTTGAAGCGTTTGAAGACGCTTGAGCAGCTTAAGGAGTTTCTGTCGCCGCTGAAAATACCGGAAGGCGTGCAGCTCAAGATCACGACCAAGGAGTGCGGCACAACCAATTCCTGGTGGTCCGGCCGCACGGATGGCCTGTTCCTTTGCTACGAGTGGCCTGACTGGCTGGAGCGCCTGGCTAGCTCAGGAGCGCTGGAGGGGTACAACGCCGACGACTCGATCCTTGGCGGATTTCTGCAAGTCGCCTTCCACGAACTGGGCCACGGGATGTTTGATATCTACAACATCCCAGTCTTAGGAAAGGAAGAGGATGCCGCCGATCAGATGGCGGGCTTTATCCTGACCGAGTTCGGTCCCGAGATTGCGCGACGGACGTTCCCTGGCACCGCGTATGTTTGGAAGAGGTCCTACGAGGAAGGGGGGGCCTGGCCGCGTAGCCTTTTCTCCGACGTGCATGGCAACGATCTTCAGCGCTCCTACAATTATCTCTGCATGGCTTATGGCTCCGACCAGCAGACCTTCCAGTACAATGTCGATAATGGCTTGCTGCCGAAGGAGCGGGCGGTGAACTGCCGGCGCGAGTTCCTGCAAATCCAGAACGCCTTCATCAAGACCATGCTCCCGCATATCGACACCGAGAAGTTGAAGCTCGTGCAGGGCAAGACGGATTGGCTGCCGACGACACTTGGACGGTAGCAGTAGGCTAGTGGGTGCCGGTCGCTACCGGATCGCGGGTAATTGGAAAAACAATGGTGGGCGGTACTGGGATCGAACCAGTGACCCCTGCGATGTCAACGCAGTGCTCTCCCGCTGAGCTAACCGCCCGCTTCCCAATAGGAACGGCAAGGCTTCTATATCGGGTGCGGCCCTATCAAGGCAACACGGGCCGCCCGCGCTCCGATAGCCTCACGCCGCGAGCATCCGCTCCACCTGATCGACCAGGTCGCGCAGGTGGAAGGGCTTCGACAGGATCTTGGCGTCCTTCGGAGCATTGTTGTCCGGGTTGAGCGCCACCGCGGCGAAGCCGGTGATGAACATGATCTTGAGATCGGGATCGAGCTCGCTTGCTTTGCGCGCCAGCTCGATGCCGTCCATCTCCGGCATCACGATGTCGGTGAGCAAAAGCATGAAGGGCTCTTCCTTCAGCCGCTCATAGGCCTCAAGGCCGTTGCCGAACGATACGACGTCGTAGCCTGCCTTTTCGAGCGCCTTCACCAGGAAGCGGCGCATATCCTCGTCGTCTTCGGCAAGCAGTATGCGCTGAACGCTGCGCGCCCGCGGATCATTCGCCTCCATCCCTCATCCCCCTGACTCTCGCCCTTCGGCGTACACGAACTTAGTAAAGGACCGATTGCTTGGGCCTTAGGGGCCAATATGGGCCTGCCCCACCCCACCAATCCCAAATCATCGCGTCTAATTGGTCCGGGCACAAGGCAGAAGACGCCTAGACAGGTTCAACTCTCATTGGCAGAGTTTACAGGCGATTCCATCCTGGGCAGGCTGGATCGGGGAGCGGCAGCAAGGATTGGCCATGAGCCCAAGCGAGGCTGAGGCGATCGAGACCGAGCTTGCCCCACCCTTCACGGTGGCGCGGCCCGAGCAGTTGAAGGTGCCGCTCGTCTTCAACTCACCCCATAGCGGCCGTGTCTACCCGAGTGCCTTTCTGGCCGCCTCGAGGCTCGATTCCCTTGCGCTCAGGCGCTCGGAAGACGCCTATGTCGAGGAGCTGTTCGCCTTCGTCACCGGGCTCGGCGCACCCCTGCTCTATGCCCATTTTCCGCGCGCTTATCTCGACGTCAATCGTGAGCCCTACGAGCTCGATCCGGTTCTGTTCCGCGACGGGCTCCCCCATTATGCCAATACCCAATCGGTGCGGGTGGTGGGCGGCCTCGGCACCATTGCCCGGATCGTGTCGGAGTCCGACGAGATCTACCGCGAGCCGCTCACCGTGGGGGCGGCGCTCGAGCGGATCAACCGCCTCTACACGCCCTATCACGAGACGCTGCGCGGGCTCCTCTTGGAGGCGCAGAGCGAGTTTGGCCTCGCCGTGCTCATCGACTGCCATTCGATGCCGTCGAACCCGATCGCCGACCATGGCGGCGGGAGGCCCGATTTCGTCCTCGGCGACCGCTTCGGCACCTCTTGCAACGGCGAGCTCACCCGCCTTGCAACGAGTCAGCTCAAGGCGCTTGGCTATGTGGTGGCGCTCAACAAGCCTTATGCCGGCGGCTACATCACCGAGCATTACGGGCGCCCGCACAAGGCCCAGCACGTGCTGCAGATCGAGATCAACCGCGCGCTCTATATGGAAGAGACGAGCTTCGAGAAATCGGTGGGATTTGAGGGGCTGCGCGGCGACCTCGAAGCGATGGTGCGGGCGCTCGTCGCGGGCGTCCCCGGGCTTGCCATCCCCCGCGCCGCAGCCGAATAGCCAAAGCGCAATGCCAAAAAAATGGGCCGCTCGATTGAACGAACGGCCCAAGTCTAGGGAGGAAACGCCCAAGGAGGGCAGCGGCATGACCTGGAGAGCCATGCCGCGTTGCAACAATATGTCATTGCGCCGCACAAAAAGCAAGGATTGCAGTAACGCTTTGGCGGCATTTTCGAAACACTGATGCATAACTGTCACGAGCCCGGGGCAGTATCCCCCTCCGGCCTTCAGATTTGCCGGTTTCGGCCCTTGAAGCCTTGACTCTCAAGACAAAACGCCCGCAAGGCTCTATCCCGTGCCCACTCCCAAAGACCCTCAAGTCCAGGCCCTTCTGGCCACGGCCCACGCCCTTGCCGACAGGGCCGGTGCGGTCATATTGCCGCATTTCCGGACAGGCTGCGCCATTGACCATAAAGGAGGCGATGCCTTCGATCCGGTGACGGTTGCCGACCGGGATGCCGAGACGGCGATCCGGGAGGCCGTGGCCGTCGCCTATCCATCCCACGGCATTCTCGGGGAGGAGTTCGGCACCCTCCGCCCGGATGCCGAGTATCGCTGGGTGATCGATCCGATCGACGGCACGCGCGCCTTCATTGTCGGCCAGCCGCTGTGGGGGACGCTGATCGGGCTCACGCGGGCCGGCGTGCCGCTGCTCGGCCTGATGGACCAGCCCTTCACCGGCGAGCGCTTCTGGAGCGGCGAGAGCGAGGCCTACTTCCGCCATGAGGGGACGACCAGGACGATGCGCACCCGCCTTTGCCCCTCCCTCGGCGAAGCGCTTCTTGGCGCGAGCAGCCCCGACCTCTTCGCCGGCGAGGACGAGCGCCGTTTCGCGGCCTTGACCCGTGCCGTGCGTCTCAGACGCTTCGGCGGCGACTGCTACAATTATTGCCTGCTCGCGCTCGGCCAAATCGACCTTGTCGCCGAGGCGGGGCTCAAGCCCTTCGACATCCTCCCTTTGATCCCGATCATCGAGCGGGCCGGCGGCGTGGTCAGCAACTGGGAGGGCGGCGACCCGCGTGAAGGGGGCCGCATTCTTGCCGCCGGCGATCCACGCCTGCATGCGGCGGCGGTCGAGGTGCTTGCGGGCTAGCTCGCTTTGCTCATGGCGACGCCAGGCACGAAGGCATCGAAGGCCGCCCAGAACTGCTCGCGGATGGTGTCCCGCTCCTGCAGGATCTCGTGGCGCGAGCCTCTGAGAACGAGCTGCGCGCCGGCCCTTAGCCGCGCGGCAAGCTCCTCGATCGCCTTGCTCGACACGATCCGGTCGTCACCCGCAGCGAGCATCAGGACCGGCACGCGGATGCGGGGCGGAAACCGATCGTTTCTCAGGAGTGTCATGGCGTCGAGCGAGGCCTTCAGCCAGCCGATGGTCGGCGGCCCGACGGCAAGCTCAGGGGCCGCCTGCAGCACCGACAGGTTGCGCAAGAAGCGCTCGCGGTCCGAGGTGACGGGGTTCCCCTCGAACTCCTGCTGACTTGTCCAAAATTTCTTCGTGTCGCCGGGCACCGGGCGCTTGCCGAGGCCGAACAGCGTGAGCCCGTCGGCAACCTGCGCGCAAACCCCTTGCGGCATGGGGAGGCACATGATCTTGACCATGGGCGCGGTGATGACCATGCGGTTGAACCAGCAGCCGCGCTTGGTCGCCGCCTTGAACAGCACCATCGCCGCCATGGAGTGGCCGAGCGCATAATAAGGCGTGGGGCAATCAGGGAGCACCACCGCCTTCATGAAGTGGGACAGATCTTCCTCATACTCGGCGAAGTTGTTGATATGTCCCTTGAGGGCATTGCGCGTCAGCCGGCTCGAGCCCCCCTGCCCCCGCCAGTCGAGCACGGCCACGGCGAAACCGCGGCGGCGAAGCTCGCCCACCACCTCGAAATATTTCTCGATGAACTCGGTGCGGCCGGGAAGGATGCAGACCGTGCCGCGGCGCTCGCGCAGCACCGATTGCCAGCTCGCGAAGCGAATGCGAACCCCTTTGCGCACCTCGATATAGCCGGTCGACGCTCCGATCGGGATCGGGTTCTTGGGTGTGGCGACGAGATCCATGGATCCTGACCGGCCCCTCTAGCCCTGGCGCCAAACAAAGGCGCCGGCGCGAGCGCCCCTTATAGCAGGGCAAATCGACATCGCCATATCGTTCCGTCGCGATAATGATGCGCCCGGCACCCGGTGCGATCCGCCCCACCAATATCGCAATTTTGCCTTTATATTCAGTGCTCTAGCCCTCTTGACGAAGCCCAGCCCCGCTCCCATATCTTCGACCGGCGGGAAGGCCATCCGGCTTGCCGCCAACCATCTGCCCGGCTCCGAGCAAAGAGCGGGCTGACACCATATCGCTTCTCAAGGAGGATGTGACATGAGGCACTTTGATCTTACCCCACTTTACCGCTCCACCATCGGCTTCGACCGGCTCGGCTCGTTGCTCGACACGCTCACCACGCTCGAGGGCGATGCCCCGAGCTACCCGCCTTACAATATCGAGCGGGTCGGCGAGACCGAATATCGCATCAGCATGGCCGTCGCCGGCTTCGCTGAGCGCGATCTCGCCATCGAGGTAAAGGAGAACACCCTTTCCATTCGCGGCGAAAAGAGGACCGAGGTTGAGGACACGACCTTCCTCCATCGCGGCATCGCTTCGCGCAGCTTCGAGCGCCGATTCCAGCTCGCCGATCATGTCGTGGTGAAGGGCGCAGTACTGGAGCACGGCTTGCTGCATGTCGATCTCGTGCGCGAGCTGCCCGAGGCCATGAAGCCCCGCACTGTCCCGATCGCGACCAAGACCGATAAGGCTGAGAAGCCGAAGGTCATCGACGGCAAGGCTGCCGCCTGATCGCCGTCCTCGCTGCGACGTGACGCGAACAACAAGAAGGGCGCTCTCGCAAGAGGGCGCCCTTCCGGAGTCGCAGGAGAGACCTGCAGGTACCGCCCCCGGCACGCGGATACATTCGTTGGGGGCGACGGTTAAGCCTACCAGTCACAGCTTGCGCGAGCCTTAACGGCGAGACGTTCCGAGTACGGTCCGGTTAACACTTGGATCAAGCGGCCGAGAGTTAGGGCACCCTGACGGCAGGGGTGAAATTCGGGACGAATTCAGGAAAGCCCCCGCCATAGCCGAGCAGCACGGCAAACGGGCCATGGAGCGAGGAAGCGCCTCGCCCGACAAGGCGGGCAACTACCCTCGTGCATGGAAGGCTCCTCATGGACCCAAAATCGCGTCACCCCCGGAACTCCTGCCGGAGCATTTGGTTAGGCCCGAAGTAAGCCTTCGGTCACAGCTTCTCGTCAAATCACAGTGGCGCCAGAATGAGGTGTGGGAGGCTCGGAATCCCGCTTGTGCGCGTCTTGGAAATCTGTCATTTTGAGGGCGAATAGGACAGGCTTGCTGACCTTTGTTCTGGAGGCTGCGGCGCCGGACTCCAAGCTTCCGTCTCCTCGATGAGGTGGACTTCGGTCTTGGTCCGCACCCGCCAAAAGCGAAGGCGCTAGCCGCCTAAAGCATGATCCCGAAAGGGTGCCGACTTTTCGGATCAGGTCATGCCTCGAAGATGTCGAAGATTGAAGACTTAGAGCCGGTTCTTCACTTTCAGCCGCTCGACGTTCCCTGCTGATGAAGGTCCGGCCGTTGGCCGAAGCTTTACTGGCCCCGCACTCGCTTGGGGCGCGAGGCGTGGCCGAGGTTCCATGTGACAATGGCATCCCGTGCGTATCCTTTTGGTTCCGTGACCACGCTGTGGCCGCATCCGCCGCAGGCGCAAGGACTCTATGATCCGAAGCGCGAGCACGACGCTTGCGGCGTCGGCTTCGTCGCCGATCTGAAGGCGCGTCCGAGCCACACGATCGTCGAGCATGGCTTGCAGATCCTGGAGAACCTCACCCATCGCGGCGCGACCGGGGCCGATCCGCTTGCCGGCGACGGCGCGGGCATCCTGGTGCAGATCCCGCATGCCTTCCTGAAGGAGGTGTGCGCGCCGCTCAAAATCAAGCTGCCCGAGCCCGGCCATTACGCCGTCGGCCACATGTTCATGCCGCGCAACCATGCGCAGCGCATCTATTGCGAATCCGTGGTGGCCCGCGTGGTGGAGGCCGAAGGGCTGAAGCTCATCGGCTGGCGCGACGTGCCGACCGACAATTCCTGCCTCTCAGCGCCGGTGATCGAGACCGAGCCCACGCATCGGCAGGTCTTTATCGGCCGCGGGCCAGGCGTCGAGGACGAGACCGCCTTCGAGCGCAAGCTCTACATTCTGCGCAAGGTGATCTCCAACACCATCAACGGCGAGACGGGCGGACACGACATCGGCTTCTACACCGTGTCGCTCTCCTGCCGCACGCTCGTCTATAAGGGCATGTTCCTCGCCTACCAGCTTGGCGCCTATTACCCCGACCTGCACCGCCCGAGCTTCGCCTCGGCGCTGGCGCTCGTGCATCAGCGCTTCTCCACCAACACCTTCCCTTCCTGGAAGCTCGCCCATCCCTACCGCATGGTCGCCCATAACGGCGAGATCAACACGCTGCGCGGCAACGTCAACTGGATGGCGGCGCGGCAGGCGAGCGTGACCTCGCCGCTGTTCGGCAAGAACATCAAGAAGCTCTGGCCGATCTCCTATGAGGGCCAGTCCGACACCGCCTGCTTCGACAATGCGCTCGAGTTCCTGGTGCAGGGCGGCTACAGCCTCGCGCACGCAGCGATGATGCTGATCCCCGAGGCCTGGGCCGGCAATCCGCTGATGGATGCCAAGCGCCGCGCCTTCTACGAATATCACGCCTGCCTCATGGAGCCGTGGGACGGCCCTGCCGCCATGGCCTTCACCGACGGCCGGCAGATCGGCGCCACGCTCGACCGCAACGGTTTGCGGCCGGCGCGCTATCTCGTCACCGACGACGGCCTCGTCATCATGGCTTCGGAGACCGGCGTGCTGCCGATCGACGAGAAGACCATCGTGCAGAAATGGCGGCTCCAGCCGGGCAAGATGCTGCTCATCGACCTCGAGAAGGGGTGCATCGTCTCCGACGAGGAGATCAAGGCGGAGTTGGCTTCCGCGCACCCCTATCAGCAATGGCTCGATCGCACCCAGATCCGCGTGCATGAGCTGCCCGGAACGCCGGCCCCCTCGCCCCGCACCAATGTGAGCCTGCTCGACCGCCAGCAGACCTTCGGCTACACGCAAGAGAGCATCAAGTTCCTGATGGTGCCGATGGCCGAGGCGGGCCAGGAGGCCGTCGGCTCCATGGGCAACGACACCCCGGTGTCGGTGCTGTCCAACAAGCCGAAGCTGCTGCACACTTATTTCAAGCAGAACTTCGCGCAAGTGACGAACCCGCCGATCGACCCGATCCGCGAGGAGCTCGTCATGTCGCTCGTGACCTTTATCGGGCCGCGGCCGAACCTGCTCGACCTCGAGGGCACCTCGCGGCAGAAGCGGCTCGAGGCGGCGCATCCGATCCTCACCAACGACAATCTCGAGCGCATCCGCGGCATCGGCGACATCGCCGACAACCAGTTTCGCACCGTGACGCTCGACATCACCTTTGGCGCCGATCATGGCGCCCCCGGCATGGGCAAGGCTTTGGACATGCTTTGCAAACGCGCCGAGCAGGCGGTTCGCGCGGGCGAGAACATCATCATCCTGTCCGACCGGGCGGCCGGACCCGACCGGGTGCCGATCCCCTCGCTGCTCGCCACCTCCGCCGTGCATCATCATCTGATCCGCTGCGGGCTTAGGACCTCCGTCGGACTGGTCGTCGAGACCGGTGAGGCGCACGAGGTGCATCAGTTCGCAACGCTTGCTGGCTATGGCGCCGAGGCCATCAACCCCTATCTCGCCTTCGAGACCATCGAGGCCATGTTGCCCGAGCTCGACGAGGAGCTGACCGCCGAAGAGGCCCTCAAGCGCTACATCAAGGCGACCGACAAAGGCATCCTCAAAGTGATGTCGAAGATGGGCATCTCGACCTATCAGTCCTATTGCGGCGCGCAGATCTTCGACGCCGTAGGCTTGCGATCAGACTTCGTCGCCAAATATTTCACCGGGACCAACAGCCAGGTGGAGGGCGTGGGGCTCGAGGAGATCGCGCGCGAGACCGTCGAGCGCCACCAGGCTGCCTTCTCCGACGCCCCGGTGTTGCGCGAGGCCCTCGAGGTCGGCGGCGAATATGCCTATCGCGTGCGTGGCGAGGCGCATATGTGGCGCCCGTCGGTGGTCGCCGATCTGCAACACGCCGTGCGCGGGAACCTGCCCGAGAAATACCGCTCCTTCGCCAAGCAGATCAACGAGCAGACCGAGCAGCTCCTCACCTTGCGCGGCATGTTCCGCATCAAGACCGCCGAGGACATGGGCCGGAAGGCCGTTCCGCTCGAGGAGGTCGAGCCCGCCAAGGAGCTCGTCAAGCGCTTCTCCACCGGCGCCATGTCCTTCGGCTCGATCAGCCGCGAGGCGCATACCACGCTCGCCATCGCCATGAACCGCATCGGCGGCAGGTCCAACACGGGCGAAGGCGGCGAGGAGTCCGACCGCTACAAGCCGCTGCCGAACGGCGACTCGATGCGCTCGAAGATCAAGCAGGTGGCGTCGGGCCGCTTCGGCGTGACCACCGAATACCTCATGAATGCCGACATGATGCAGATCAAGATGGCGCAAGGGGCCAAGCCCGGCGAGGGCGGCCAGCTCCCCGGCCATAAGGTCGACGCCATCATCGCTAAGGTGCGCCACTCGATGCCTGGCGTG
>JBGQMX010000091.1:0-12787 GCA_041500805.1 Methyloceanibacter sp. | reverse complement strand
TGGACAATCTTTCGAGCCACAAGGGTCCGGCGGTGCGGGCCGCTATCGAGGCGGCGGGCGCGCATCTGCTCTATCTTCCGCCCTACAGCCCCGACTTCAACCCGATCGAGAACGCCTTCGCCAAGCTCAAGGCCCTCCTGCGCAAGGCCGCTGAACGAACCGTCGACGGTCTCTGCGACACCATCGGTCGCCTCATTGAGCTCTTCGAGCCGCAGGAATGTGCAAACTACTTCGCCGCCGCTGGATACGATCCGGATTAAGGCGAATCCGCTCTAGCCTGCGGCCCGAATCTCCCTCTCCCCAGTAGGGAGGGTGAGCTTATTGCGGAGCTGGGGCGGGCGGGGCCTTGGTCGTCTTCTTGGCAATGGTCGATTGCCCTGTCGCGGGTGCTGAAGCCGAAGCTGTCGGCGGCGGAGGTGGCGCTGCGGCGGCCACGGGCGGCGCCGCAGGCTTTTGCGCTTGCGGCACGGAAGCAGGTGCTACTTCAGGTGCCGCTTGGGTTGCGGGCTCGTTGCTTCCCGTAACATCGAGATTGAGCTGCGGGGCGGCCTGGTCGCCGGTCGCTGCTGCGGCAGGGGCGGCGGCTTGGGGGGCAGGCGCCGCGGCTTGCGGCGCAGGCGCTGCTCCTTGAGGCGCTGGGGCTTTGGCGCTGGGCTTGCCCTTGCCCTTGCCTTTGCCAGGCTTGGCGGCAGCCTCGGCTTCGGCCTGCTTGTTGGCCGCCTCGATATCGGTCGGATTATATTCGGCCTGCTTGCAGGAGCAGCCCTTGATGTATTCCTTGCGATATTTCAGGGCGACCGGGAGATCCATATAGGCCGAGCCGTTCAACGAGATGGCCTGCTCGATCTCCTGGCCCGGGTTGCGATAGACATAGAGTTCGGCAGGGGCGGCGCAGGTCGACTGGCACTCCTGCGCTTCCTGCCCCAAGTGGCCGGAATAGGTGGAATAGCTGATCGGATAGAAGAAGCCGTCGCACAGCCGCACGCAGACCGAGCGATACCGGCCGTTCGGATCGATGCTGCGATAGACCGGCGTCTGGGGCTGTTCCTCTTCCGGCTCTTGGCCGCCGCCGCCGAAGAAATCGAGCAGCCCGCCGCCGCCTCGCTTGGGTGGCGCGCGGTATTGCCCACCGCAGCCGCTGCGGGCCAGCGCATCCGTGAGCTCAGCCTGGCGCCGCTTGTTCCCGCCGCCGCCCGTGGCCACTTGACGTTGCTGCTGAAGCTGGGACAGCTGACGCCGCGCGTCCTCGACGCGGTCGTTCATCTTGAGGCATTGCGGGCTGCGCACGAGGGCCCGGCCGAAAATAAAGAGCCTCTCGAAGCAGCCGGCATCATCCATGGCGGCCTGGGTGCCTTGGAACACACGGTCGGCTTGGGCGATCTGCTGGTCGATACTGGCCAGCGCATCCCGCCCCGCCCCGCCGCCGCCTTGCGCGGAGGCGAGATCCTGCTGCAGCTGCAGGCAGCGGATCTGCTGATCGCTCGCGCCTTGCGCCAGAACGAGGCCGGCGCCGCCCACGATCGCCCCGCCGCATAGAGCGAGCACAGCAAGGCGCGGGCCGCCGATCGACCGCACAGACGACGCAAGCACGCGCCGAAGACTGCGATGGACGCTCACGATTAGTTCCAATCCCCGGGGAGCCACGCACGCATTATGCTCGGTTAAATTCGGGGGTCAATGCGGCATCAATAAGATGGCTTGCTTGACGCTTTCGCCAATTGGAGCCATAAGCGGCGCCAAGATGATGCAAAGGCAACCCATCCTTATGATTTTGTGCGGCATCATTCCGGCCTAGCAAATAAAGCTCGCCCGGGTCGTTCCCCCTTTAACCATCACCTCTTTACTCGCGAACGTCCGGCGGGCCTCAAGCCGAAGGGGCTTGGTCAGTGGCGCTTAAGCTTTACAACACGCTCACCCGCGCGAAGGAGGTCTTCGCGCCGCTCGATGCCGCCAATGTGCGCTTCTATGTCTGTGGACCCACGGTCTACGACTTCGCCCATATCGGCAATGCGCGGCCGGTCATCGTATTCGACGTGCTCTACCGGCTGTTGCGGTACCTCTATGGGCCGGAGCACGTCACCTATGTCCGCAACATCACCGACGTCGACGACAAGATCAATGCGCGGGCGGCGCAAGAGTATCCCGGCCTGCCCCTGAACGAGGCGATCAGGCGCGTCACCGAGAAGACCGAGGCGCAGTTCCACGCCGATATGAGCGCGCTCGGCGCGCTCGATCCCAATGTCGAGCCGCGGGCGACCGAGCACATCGCCCAGATGAAGGCGATGATCGAGCAGCTCATCGAAAACGGCTGCGCTTATGTCGCCGAGGACCACGTCCTCTTCGATGTGGCGTCCATGCCCGACTACGGCAAGCTCTCTGGCCGCTCGCTCGATGAGATGATCGCGGGCGCCCGGGTCGAGGTCGCGCCCTATAAGCGCGACCCGATGGACTTCGTGCTGTGGAAGCCGTCCAAGCCCGGCGAGCCGTCCTGGCCCTCTCCCGCCGGCATCGCTGCGCCGGGGCGCCCCGGCTGGCACATCGAATGCTCGGCCATGGCCGACCGGTGGCTATGGGAAGAGGCCAAGCCCATGCTTTCGCAAGCGGGGCTCTCGCAGCCGCATATGTTCGACATCCATGGCGGGGGCATCGACCTGGTCTTCCCGCATCATGAGAACGAGATCGCGCAATCGCGCTGCGCCTACGCTACCCCGATCATGGCGCAGGTCTGGATGCATAACGGCTTCCTCCAGGTCGAGGGAGAGAAGATGGCGAAGTCCGCGGGCAACTTCGTCACCGTGCATGAGCTGCTCACAGGATGGCACGGCATGAGTTGGCATGGCGAAATCATACGATTAGCGATGCTGATGACTCACTATCGTCAACCACTGGACTTCTCGCTGAGGCGTCTTCAGGAAGCCGAATCGATTCTTGATAGATGGTACCGGTCTATGCCCCATCAGACGGTCCCGACCGAACCGCTACCTGAGGTTATGAGCGCCTTAGAGGATGATCTAAATACCTGGGAGGCGATCAACACGATAAGCACCCTCATTCACGAACCGAGAGGACCGCGAGATCCTGACCGCGCCTTGGCGTGGCCAAGAAAGGCTGGCGAGATCAAAGCAAGTGCCAATCTGCTTGGGTTGTTGAACGGTTCCTTTGACGAATGGCACCGCTGGAAGAAATCAAAGATCGAGGTGTCCGACGATGATGTTCGGTACCTCATTACCGCGCGTACGAAAGCGCGCGCTGCTAAGGACTTCAAGGAGGCGGACCGCATCCGCGACGAGCTTGCCGCCATGGGCATCGCATTGAAGGATGCCAAGGACCCCAAGACCGGAGAGCTCACCACCACCTGGGAGGTCGCCCGATGATGCGGCGCTTACCCCCTCACCCCGACGCTTCGCCGGGAAAGGCGAAACGTCGACCCTCTCCCACAAGGAGAGAGGGTAAGGCCGTGCCTTCGCGGAAGCGGCCATCCGACGTCAAGGAGTCCTTGAAGCGCTCTTTATCGACGGCGTGCAATGTGCTCAACGCGAGCCAGGGGCCGCAGCCAAACCCCTCTCCCCTCGTGGGAGAGGGTGGCGAGCGGCTCCGCCGCTCGCCGGGTGAGGGGGCTTCGTCGACAGCGGTTGTGAGAGCAAGATCGCTGCGCCGTTCGATGACCGACGCCGAACGCAAGCTTTGGTACATGCTGCGTGACCGGCGATTCAGCGACGCCAAGTTCCGGCGCCAGGTGCCGCTCGGTCCTTACGTGGCGGACTTTCTTTCCTTCGAGAGACATATCGTCGTTGAGGTCGATGGTGGCCAGCACTCGGGCAAAGCCTCCGACGTTGCGCGCGACGACTGGTTTCGTGGTCAGGGGTTCACGGTGGTCCGCTTCTGGAACAACGACGTTCTGAAGAACCTCGAAGGCGTGGCCACGCTGCTGTTGGACATCGTCGCGGCCAATACCCCTCACCCGGCTTTGCGGCCGCGAGCGGCCGCAAAGCCACCCTCTCCCACAAGGGGAGAGGGGAAAAGGAGCGCCCGATGATCCGCTTTCTCAAGGATGCGCCGTTCAAGGGTTCGCAAGGCGTCTATGTCATCATCAAGCTCGCCGTCCTCGTGCTCGCCGTGCTGCTGGCGCTGCACTTCCTCTTCGGCGTGGTGTAGAGAAGAGCAATGGCCCGCGAACGCCTCTCCCTTTACGACACGACGCTCCGCGACGGCGCCCAGACCCATGGCGTCGACTTCTCGCTCGAGGACAAGTGGCTGATCGCGCAGCAGCTCGACGTGCTCGGGCTCGACTATATCGAGGCGGGCTATCCCGGCGCCAACCCGACCGACACGCGGCTTTTCGCCGAGGTCCGCCCGCTCGGCAATGCGCGGCTTACGGCGTTCGGCATGACCAAGCGGCCGGGCCGCTCGATCGCAAACGATCCGGGCTTCCAGGCGCTCCTCGCTGCCAAGGCGGACGCCATCTGCCTCGTCGCCAAGACCTGGGACTTCCATGTCGATGTGGTGCTCGGCATCAGCCTCGAGGAGAATCTCGACGCCATCAGGGAGTCGGCCGGGGCCGTCGTCACAAGCGGGCGCGAGGCGCTCATTGACTGCGAGCATTTCTTCGACGGCTACAAGGCCAATCCCGACTACGCGCTTTCCTGCGCCAAGACGGCATACGCGGCCGGGGCAAGCTGGGTCGTGCTCTGCGACACCAATGGCGGCACGCTGCCCGAGGAGATCGAGGCGATCGTGAGCGAGGTGGTCAAGCACGTCCCCGGCGATCATCTCGGCATCCATGTGCATAACGACACGGATAACGGCGTGGCCAATTCGCTGGCCGCCGTGCGCGCCGGCGCCCGCCAGATCCAGGGAACGCTGAACGGACTCGGCGAGCGCTGCGGCAACGCCAACCTCACCTCCATCATCCCGACGCTGATGCTTAAGTCCGACTACGCCGAGCGCTTTGAGACCGGCGTCACCCCGGAGAAGCTCAGGACGCTCACGCATGCCTCGCGCATCCTCGACGAGGTGTTGAACCGCGCGCCCAACCGGCACGCGCCTTATGTCGGTGAGTCCGCCTTCGCGCATAAAGGCGGCATCCATGTCTCTGCCGTGCAGAAGGACCCGCGCACCTATGAGCATGTGCCGCCCGAGGCGGTCGGCAACCGGCGCAAGCTGCTCGTCTCCGACCAGGCGGGACGCTCGAACATTCTCGCCGAGCTCGACCGCATCGGCATCGCCATCCCCAAGGACGATCCCCGCATCGGGAGGCTCCTCGATCAGGTGAAGGAGCGCGAGGCGGTGGGCTATGCCTATGAGGCGGCTGATGCCTCCTTCGAGCTCCTCGCCCGCCGCACGCTCGGCAACGTGCCGCAATTCTTCGAGGTGGATTCGTTCCGCGTCTTGGTCGAGCGCCGGCACAATGCGCATGGCGATCTCGTCACTGTGTCGGAGGCGACCGTCAAGGTGCGCATCGACGGCCAGACGGTGATGTCGGTCGGCGAGGGGAACGGCCCGGTCAATGCGCTCGACAATGCGCTGCGCAAGGACCTCGGGCCTTATCAGGGCTTCATCAAGGATCTCGATCTCGTCGATTACAAGGTCCGCATCCTGACCGGCGGCACCGACGCCGTCACCCGGGTTCTCATCGAGAGCCGCGACGGGGTGGGGAACCGCTGGTTCACGGTGGGCGTGTCGCCCAACATCGTCGATGCCTCGTTCGAGGCGCTGCTCGATTCCATCAATTACAAGCTGATCCGCGACGGCGCGCCTACGCCTTAGCGTCGCTCAGAACTTGGCGGAGACCTCGGCCTCGGCCTGCGCCTCAGCGGCGGCGGGAACGGGCGCGAGCGCCTTGTCGATCGCGGGAATAATATCGTCGACACCCTCGACCACGAGCACCTTGAGCTCGAGGCCCGGGCGGATGAAGGTCTCGGCGCTCATCTTCTCGAACAGAACGAGCACCGGGTCCCAGAAGCCTTCGGTATTCACGAGCACGATCGGCTTGGAATGCCGCCCGAGCTGAGACCAGGTGAGCTGCTCGACAAACTCCTCGAGCGTGCCGAGGCCACCGGGCAGCGCCACGAAGGCGTCGGACTTGGCAAACATCAGCTGCTTCCTCTGATGCATGTCGTCGACCACGATGAGCTCCTGGGCCTCGATCAGCATGTGCTCGCGCTCGCTCAAGAAGCCCGGGATGATGCCGGTGACGTGGCCGCCATGGCGGAGCACGGAGCGGGCGGTCTCGCCCATGAGCCCAAGGCTCCCGCCGCCATAGACAAGGCCGATCCGCGCGTTCGCCAGGATGCGGCCAAGCGCGCGGGCGGCCTCGGCAAAGGCCGGATTTCGGCCGGAGCCCGAGCCGCAATAGACGCAGATATTCTGAAGACTCGAATTGGTGTGCATGTCCTTCATGGTCTCATCTGCCACCCGGCTTCGGCGGGCGTCAAGAAAGCCCCTCGCAATCAATCGGGTGGCAGGGAATGGCGCGATCCGCTAGGTTGCCGCCGCCTTCGGCGCTCACGGGCTGACGTTTTTTGGCCTTCTGCGCCGCCTAGACTTTTTAACCTCATAACGGAACTGCGCGTAAAGAAGCGCGTCGCCCAAGGAATCGGCCCAAGGAATATCGGAATGACCGTCAGAAAAATCACCCCATGGATGATCTCATATGTGGCCGTCGCCTGCCTCGCCACGGCTGGATTCGTTCTCAGGTCTCCTGACGCTGCGCGAGCGGCTTCACACGAGGTCCAGGTTGCCGAGGACGCGCCTTCAGCGCCGAGCGAAGAAGCGGCCCCTCAACCCGGGTCCACCGCCGAGGCGCCTGGCGATGCGGCTCCGGGCGGCGAGGCTGAATCGCATATGCCGCACAAGCCGCCGATCAAGATCACGACCGTCGACTACCAGGACGGGGGTCCGGACACGGGCAAGATGAAACTTGCCGGGACAGCGGATCCGGGGACGACCCTCTATCTCTTTTTCGACGATAACCCGTTTTCCAAGCTGGTTGCCGACGGCGATGGCAAATGGAGCATTGAGGGCGACATGAAGCTTGAGCCCGGCAACCACACCTTCCGCGCCGAGCAATATGAGGAGTCGGGCATGATCTCGGGGCGAGCGATGGTGACCATCGCGCGCGTCCCGCCGGGTGCGGTCCCGGAGGGAGCCGGACCGGAAGGCGCTCCTCCGCCTGACCCGACGACACGCTAGAGCGGGCGAAACCAAGCGAAACGGCGCCACGCCCGGCCGCGTCACCTCAGGTGGGCGCGGTCGAGAGGGGAACAGAGGCTGTGGCGCCGCGGCAGACGGCTTCCGTGGCAGAAGGTGAAGCTGCCCAAGCGCTGACGCGCTTGGCGTTGGCGCGCGCCGAGACTATATCTTGCGGGAAGAGGGGCAGCGTCGGACGCTGCCCTTTTTGCCGCGGCAACACGCTGATAGAGACGCTGCCCTTCTTGCCGCGGCAACACGCTGATAGAAACGAGCTCTCATGCAAGATCGGCTGCCGCAATCGAGAAGCGACGCCGTGCTTCAGGCGCGGACGGGGCATATCACCGTCTTGCGCGAGCTGCTTCCCTATATCTGGCCGGCCAACCGGCCCGACTTGCGCCTGCGCGTGGTCTTCGCGCTCGGCGCGCTGGTGATCGCCAAGATCATCACTCTGGCCGTGCCCATCGCCTACAAGGCCATCGTCGATGCGCTCACCGGGAACGTGAGCGCTGGCGAGCTCGCCGGGCTTTCCGCCTTCGGCCTTGCCGCCGTCCCGGCGATGCTGATCGTCGCCTATGGCGTCGGCCGGGTGCTGATGGTGGTGTTCGCGCAATTCCGCGACGTGTGGTTCACCGCGGTCGCCCAGCATGCCGTGCGCGCGCTCGCCAAGCGCACCTTCCGGCATCTGCACGCGCTGTCGCTCCGCTTCCACCTCGAGCGCCGCACCGGCGGGCTGAACCGGGTCATCGAGCGGGGCGTCACCGGCGTCGACACCATCATGCGCATGGCCATCTTGAACTCGATCCCGACCGCGGTCGAGCTGGTCATGATCTGCGGCCTGGTCGCCTATTATTTCGGCTGGATCTACGTGTTGGTGGTCTTTCTCACCGTAGCCTTCTACGTGACGTTCACCTTCTGGGCGAGCGAGCGGCGGATCTCCATCCGGCGCGACATGAACGAGTCCGACACCGAGGCGCATTCCAAGGCGGTCGACAGCCTGCTCAATTACGAGACGGTGAAATATTTCGGCAACGAGGAGCTCGAGGCGCGGAGATTCGATTCCTCCATGGCGCGCTACGAGAAGGCCGCCATCCGCACCTATACCTCGCTCGGCGTGCTCAATACCGGCCAGGCGATCATCTTCACGATCGGGACCGTGGTCTGCATGCTGCTCGCGGCGCGCGACGTCACCAGCGGGGTGCTCACCATCGGCGGCTTCGTGATGATCAACGCGATCCTGATGCAGCTCTACGTCCCGCTCAACTTCATGGGCATGGTCTATCGCGAGATCAAGCAGGGGCTGATCGACATCGAGACCATGTTCGCGCTGCTGCACGAGCCGCCGGAGATCGTCGACCGGCCGGGCGCCAAGCCGCTCCGCGTCAGGAAGGGCGAGATCAAGTTCGAGAACGTCTCCTTCGCCTACGACCCCGAGCGCCCGATCCTGAAAGATGTGAGCTTCAAGGTGCCGGCGGGGAAGATGGTGGCCATTGTCGGGCCGTCGGGCGCAGGCAAATCCACCATCTCGCGCATCCTGTTCCGCTTCTATGAGCTTTCCAGCGGCCGGGTGACCATCGACGGCCAGAACATCAGGGACGTGACGCAAGCCTCGCTGCGCGCGGCGATCGGCATGGTCCCGCAGGACACCGTGCTGTTCAACGACACGATCGCGTACAACATCCGCTACGGCCGGCCCGAGGCGAGTGAGAGCGAGGTGCGGGAGGCGGCGCGGCTCGCCCAGATTCACGAGTTCATCGTGACGCTGCCGCAAGGTTATGACGCGCTGGTCGGCGAGCGGGGCCTGAAGCTTTCCGGCGGCGAGAAGCAGCGAGTGGCCATCGCCCGCACCATCCTCAAGTCGCCGCCGATCCTGATGCTCGACGAGGCCACTTCGGCGCTTGACAGCCATACCGAGAAGGACATCCAGGATGCGCTCGAGCGGGTGGCGCGCGAGCGCACGAGCCTCGTGATCGCCCACCGGCTGTCAACGGTGATCCATGCCGACAACATCATCGTGCTCGACCATGGCGAGATCGTCGAGCAGGGCACCCATCTCGAGCTCCTCGCCAAAGGCGGCCTCTATGCCAGCCTGTGGGCGCGCCAGCGCGAGGTCGACGAGGCACGCGAGCGGCTGGCGCAAGTGCTCGACGAGGATGTGCTCCCGGAATCGCGGGCAGCCGAACGCCTCGAGGACGAAGCCCTTGCGTCAACTTGAGCAAAGCCCAGCTGCCGCATGACCGACCGGTATAGCCTTCTCGACAGCATCACGAGCGCGTTCGCCCCCATTCACCGGGATGGGCATAAATTCGTCTTCGCCTTCGGGCTCGTCACGCTCATCTTGTTCGTGGTGGCGCTGCCGCTCGGCTGGTTGGGCGCTATCGCCACCGCATGTTGCGCCTATTTCTTCCGCGATCCCGACCGGGTGACGCCGGAGCGCCAGGGCCTCGTGGTGAGCGGAGCCGACGGCAAAATAGCCTCGATCTCGGAGGTCGTGCCGCCGCGCGAGCTTGCGCTCGACGCTGAGAAGCTGACGCGCATCTCCGTGTTCCTTTCCGTTCTCGACGTGCATATCGTCCGCGCGCCGGTGGCGGGGCGCGTCGTCAGAAGCCACTACGTGCCCGGGGCCTTCCTCAACGCCGAGCTCGACAAGGCAAGCGAGGAGAATGAGCGTCGCGCCCTTGTCATCGAGACGGAGACGGGCGAGAAGATCGGCGTGATGCTGATCGCCGGGCTGATTGCGCGGCGAATCGTGACTTTCGTCGGCGAGGGGGCTAGCGTGGCCCAAGGCGAGCGCATTGGGCTCATCCGCTTCGGCAGCCGCGTCGATGTCTATCTCCCGTCCGGCGTTCGCGTCCTCGTCGCGGTCGGCCAGACTTCCATCGGCGGCGAGACGGTGCTGGCAGAGTTCGCGCGGGACGAGGGCGCGCGTGAGATGATCTCCGTGGTGTCAGACAGGGTGCATGGGTAGCCGCGAAATGTTTCCCCCCTTCGATCCGGAACGAGACGAGCGCAAACCGCGCCACCTCGTCTTCGCCCGCGGCCAGGTGCCGGTCAGGGTGCTGATCCCTAACATCTTCACCCTGGTCGGGCTCTGCGCGGGGCTCACCGCCATCCGCATGGGGATCGAGAGTCGCTGGGACCTGGCAGTCGCGGCGCTCGTCTTCGCGGCATTTCTCGACGGCATCGACGGCCGGCTGGCGCGGCTGCTCAAGGCCTCATCGCGTTTCGGCGCCGAGCTCGACAGCCTCGCCGACTTCGTCAATTTCGGTGTGGCGCCGGCCATCATCATGTTCAGCTGGGCCCTCGAGGACCTGCATAGCCTAGGCTGGGTCGCCGTGCTCGTGTTCGCGGTCTGCTCGGCGCTCAGGCTTGCCCGCTTCAACGTGTCGCTCGACCGGACCGACCTCCCGGCCTGGAAGAGCAATTATTTCGTCGGCGTGCCGGCGCCGGCCGGGGCCCTGATCCTGCTCCTGCCCATCTACGCCCAGGATCTCGGCCTGCATCTGCCGAGCCTCACCCCGCTCGTGCTGTTCTACACGCTCGGCATCGCCCTTCTCATGGTGAGCAACGTGCCGACCTTCTCGGGCAAGCTGATCGGGCAGAAGATCGCGCGCGAATACGTGCCGCCCGTCTTCGTGCTGGCCGCGCTGTTCGTGGCGATGCTCTTGACCTATCCCTCGCTCACGCTTGCCGTGGGCTCTTTGGCCTATCTCGCGATCATCCCGGTCTCCGCCTATCGCTATCTCGCCGAGGAGCGCAAGGCCGCGCAGACCGCTAAAGCCCAGAACGGCAAGGGCCGCGTGCCCGGCGACCATGCGGAGAAGCCCCAGCAGCCCGGCGCCGACACGAGCCCGGAGGCCAAGCCATGAAGCAGCGTCTGTCGACCTATCTCCGGCAGCTCGAGGCCGAGAGCATCCACATCATGCGCGAGGTCGCGGCGGAGTTCCGCAATCCGGTGATGCTCTATTCCATCGGCAAGGACTCTGCGGTCATGCTGCATCTCGCGCTCAAGGCCTTTTATCCCGCCAAGCCGCCGTTCCCGCTGCTCCATGTCGACACCACCTGGAAGTTCCGCGAGATGATCGCCTTCCGCGACCAGGAGGTGCGGCGGCTCGGCCTCGACCTTATCGTGCACATCAATGAGCAGGGCGTGAAGGACGGCATCTCGCCCATCACCCATGGCAGCGCGCTCTATACCGACATCATGAAGACCGAGGCGCTCAAGCAGGCGCTCGCCGCGCACGGCTTCGACGCTGCCTTCGGCGGAGCCCGCCGCGACGAGGAGAAATCGCGCGCCAAGGAGCGGGTGTTCTCGTTCCGCAACGCCGCGCATAATTGGGACCCGAAGCGGCAGCGGCCCGAGCTTTGGCATCTCGCCAATACCAAGATCAGGCCGGGCGAGAGCATGCGGGTGTTCCCGCTGTCGAATTGGACCGAGCTCGATGTGTGGACCTATATCTATCTCGAGAGCATTCCCGTGGTGCCGCTCTATTTCGCGGCCGAGCGGCCGGTCATCGAGCGTGGCGGCATGCTGATCATGGTCGACGACGAGCGGCTTCCCATCGACCCCGGCGAGACACCCGAGATGACGCGGGTGCGCTTCCGCACGCTTGGCTGCTATCCTTTGACCGGCGCGATCCGCTCCGACGCGGTGACGTTGCCTGAGATCATCGAGGAGCTGGTCGTCACCCGCTTCTCGGAACGCCAAGGCCGCGTCATCGACCACGATCAGTCGGGCTCGATGGAGAAGAAGAAGCAGGAGGGCTATTTCTGATGCCGCGTTTGAGCGTTGTCGGCAGCGAGCGGAAGAGCGCAAGCCAGCGGGTCGATGCCCGGCTCGCGGCGGAAGAGAGTCGCAGCCTGCTGCGCTTTCTCACTTGCGGCAGCGTCGATGACGGCAAGAGCACGCTGATCGGCCGGCTGCTCTACGATTCGGCGCTGGTCTACGAGGATCAGATGCGCAGCGCCGAGCACGATTCGCGTCGCCCGGGCGCGAGCCGGGGAGGGACGCTCGACCTTGCGCTCCTCATCGATGGGCTGCAGGCCGAGCGCGAGCAGAAGATCACCATCGACGTCGCCTACCGTTATTTCTCGACGCCGAGGCGCAAGTTCATCGTCGCCGACACGCCTGGCCATGTGCAGTACACGCGCAACATGGCGACCGGCGCGTCGAATTGCGACTTCGCCGTGCTGCTGGTCGATGCCCGCAGCGGGCTGCTCACCCAGACCCGCCGGCATGCCTGCATCCTGTCGCTGCTCGGCATCGGCAAGATCGCGCTCGCCGTCAACAAGATGGACCTGGTCGACTTCGATCAGGCGCGCTTCGAGGCGATCGTCGAGGACTTTGCGAGCTTTGCCGGCCCGCTCGGCTTCGACCTGATGACGGCGATCCCGCTATCGGCGCTCAAGGGCGACAACGTGATCGCGCCTAGCGCCCATATGCACTGGTATCACGGCCCGACGCTGCTCGGGCATCTCGAGACGGTGGATGCTGCTGGGGGCGATGGAGAGCGGCCGTTCCGCTTCCCGGTGCAGTGGGTGAACCGGCCGCATCTCGACTTCCGCGGCTATGCGGGGACGGTGGCGAGCGGCAAGATCA
>JBGQMX010000090.1:0-13055 GCA_041500805.1 Methyloceanibacter sp. | reverse complement strand
GCCGCGACAGGCCCAGAACAAATCGGCGTTCTCCACTTCGTTGCAACGCAGAAGTTCGCCAGAGGCAATGACGATCTCGGTCTCCACGAGCTGGTCGCAGGCAAGCCCGCGCAAGCGCTGGCTGAAGCCGATGCCGCCGCCAAGCACCAGGCCCGCCACGCCCACGCCCTTGCAGCGGCCATGGGTTATCGCCCGGTTGAGGGGGCCGAGAGCGGCGTAGACATCGGCGTTGCGCGTGCCGCCGCCGACGCGCACGCGACCTCTTGCATCGAGGTCGCCCACCTCATTCATCAGCGAGACGTCGATCATGAGGCCGCTCGTCGTGGAAAAGCCGGCATAAGAGTGCCCGCCCGACCGGATCGCGAAAGGCACATCGTTGCGCTCGGCCCAGAGCAACGCGGCGCGCACGTCCTCCGGCGAAGTGCAGCGGGCGATGCCGGCCGGAAGCCTCGCGGCGAAGCGCAAGTTCCAGGGCGCGGCGATCTTGGCGTAGCCGGGGTCGTCCTTCCGTAGTAAGGGGCCCTTGAGGGAACGGGCGAGATCGTCCCAGGGGGCTGAGCTCGCGGCGCTGCCGGCGTCAGATGAGCTGGCGCGCGCGAAGCCGGGGAGATGGGCAAGCCCGAGCAAGGCGGCGGAGGCCGCCAAGAACGCGCGACGGTCTAGAGCAAAGGACATGGCGCTCCCGTTGAGGCGTGGGGATCTTTGCTCCCAAGGCCAAATTACGCTGCTTTGCTTTACGACGCGCAAGCTGCCTGGCACTTGATCAACGGCGACACGCGGCTGATTTCCGGCGTCGCCGGGTTCGGGTCGCAAGGCCTTATCCATTATTTTAGGAATTCGGGCGTAATCCGTTAACCAACGCGCGCGCGTCCAGTTCTGCGTGTGGAGGGTTAGATGCGGTTCACGCTCATCGGCCTCGCGGCGATCGCCGTCATCGGCGCCATCATCGTCTTTGTCGGGCCGCTATTCATCTCCACCGACGATTTGCGCGACAAGCTGCTCGCGCAAGTGGAGGCCGCGACCGGATACCGGTTGAGGGTCAGCGGCCCGGTTCATATCGCCATGTTCCCCTCGCTCGACTTCGTGGCAGAGGATGTCGGCGTCGCTCAGAGCTCCTCCGGCAATCCGGCCGAGATTGCCACCGCGAAGAAGCTGCGGTTCAGCCTTGCGCTCTCGACACTCCTGAACGGCAGGGTGCAGGTGACCGAAATTACTCTGATCGATCCCGTGATCAGGCTGCCGCAGGCCGAAGCGCAAGCCAAGACCGAAGCCGAGGGAGCGGATGGCACCGGATCGGCGGGACAGTCGGCGGCGAACGCACTGCAAAGGCTTAGGCTCGACAAGCTCCGCATCGAGAACGGCACGGTGATCCTGCCGGCTTCGGATGGCAAACCCGGCAAACAAATCGGGGCGCTCATGTTCGAAGCCTCGCTCCCGGGCATCGACGATCCATTGTCGTTCGACATGAAGGCCGTGCTCGACGGCAAGACGTTGCATGCTGCCGGCTCGATCGGCAGTCTCGGCCACTTTCTTGACGGGATGGCGACGCCGGTCTCCCTCGCCATCGAGGCCCCCGCCTATCTCGCCGACAGTCTCGCTCTTGCCGGCACCGCCACCTACAAAGGCGATACCCTCGCGCTCAGCCCGTTCACGGCCAAGGCCGGCGACAATACGGTCACTGGCACCGCCACCTATAGCGGCAAGGTTTTCGCGCTCAATCAGCTCACCGCCAAAGTCGGTGGCAGCACGTTCGCCGGCGCGGTGTCCGCCGATCTGTCGGGCGATGTTCCCTATATCGCGGCTGCGCTCAACGGTCAGACGCTCAACCTCGATGCATTGCTGGCCAAGCCTGGCGGACCCCCGCCCTCCGCCGGCGCCGGTGGAGGCGCGTCAGGCTGGAGCGATGCGAAGATCGACTTCTCTCCGCTCAGGGCCGTCAACGCCAAGCTCCAACTCTCTGTGGCGCAGCTCATCTATAACAAGGTCAGGCTGAGCTCGGTTGGGATCAATGCCACGCTTTCCGGCGGCAAGCTCAACGCCGTGCTGCCGAACCTCGAGCTCTACGACGGCGCCGGTACGGCGGCGCTCTCGGTCGATGCGAGCGGCAAGACGCCGACGCAGGCCTTCAAGTTGTCGCTCGCCAATCTCGACACCTATGGGTTCCTCAAGACCGTGGCAGGGTTTGAGAGCATCGAGGGCACCGGAGCGATCGCCATTGATCTCACCACGAGCGGCGCGAGCCAGCGCGCCATCGTCCAGGCCTTGAACGGCACGGCGAAGATCGAATTCACCAACGGCGCCATCCGCGGCATGAACATCGCTAAGACGATGCGGAGCCTCTCCACGGGCATTCTGGCCGGCTGGCAGGCGAACGCCACGGAGAAGACCGATTTCGCGGCGCTCGGCGCGAGCTTTGCGGTCGCCAAAGGCCAAGCGCAGACCAACGACCTGCATCTCGCCGGTCCGCTGGTGCGGATGACAGGGGAGGGGACCGCCGACCTGCCGGCGCAGGCGCTCAAGTTCCGCGTCGAGCCGCAGGTGGTCGCGAGCCTCGAGGGGCAGGGCGGCAAGACCGACCTTCAAGGCCTCAGCGTGCCGGTCGTCATCTCCGGCCCGTGGGCGAGGCCCTCGATCTATCCGGATATCGCCGGCATCCTGCAGAATCCGGCCGCCGCTTACCAGCAGCTCAACAAGCTTGGCGGCGGTTTGGTCTCGCTTCCCGGCGCGGGAGGCTTAGGGAGCACCGGCAGCGTCGCCGGAGGGCTCATCCAGAACGGCAAGCTGAACAAGGACGCGCTGCAGCAGGGGGCGATCAAGGGTCTCGGCCAGCTCCTGGGCAACCAGCCGCCGGCCGCTCAAGCGCCGGTTGCGCGGAACGCCAAGCAAAGCTCGGCAACCGATGGCGGCGACGTGGAGGTCAAGAAAGGCAAGAAGCGGGCCGCTCAAGCCGTAGAGCCCCAAGCCGATCCGAACCTCGCGCCTGAAGCCGCCGCCCAGCAACTCATGCCGAATTTCCTCGGCAACTAGCGGCGCACCAGGAGATCAATTGAGACCATTAGAGTGCCGGCTTTAGGTGCTGATGACCGATAGCTGCAGTTGATAATATTCCGGATTCTGGCTCGGCAGGCAGAATCAGATTGGTTGCAGGAGCTTGGCGCCTTTCAAATTACTCTCTGCGCTTCCGCGTCACGAAAATGATGCGCTCAAGATGCGAGTTGAATTCCTCGAAGGATCTGGTAGCTCATCCTAAAGTGCGCCGTCCTGGGTCTCAATGAAGACAGAAGACCTGAATAGCTGGCATACAAGGTTTTGAAGATGCAGGAGACTCCGTTTGGCCTGAGGGCATTAAAAGGTTTATCCAGCAAAATACACTATGCAATCTTCGCGCTCCCCATGATGGCGATCTTGGTTCTTGGAGCACTTTACCTCGGATATTGCCGGATAGACTGTGACCCGCTGTACGCAGATGACCCGTCGGCTGCCGGCTACAAGTCCACATCTGCCACATCCGCCCTAAGCCGGCTTATGCCTCCTGGCTATGTCGGTGACAAAACTATTCCGGTGCCCAGCCAGAATTTTGGCACCACCTGTCTGACAAAGCCCGAATGAAGAGCGCATCTTCGGACGCCACGGGCGCTTGGCCACTATTGTTTTCCCTTCTGGCCGCTGTCCTACTGGCCGCCATCTTCGCCCACGCTTTCATGCGCATGCCCTTCCCCTACGGCGACAATTTCAAAGAGGTCGCCGACTTATATAAAACCCCGATCAGCGAGAACTTCACTCATTATTTCACTAGGCCAAGGGTTTTCTTTCGCCCGCTCGAAATCGTTTGGCGTTACGCGATCGCCTACGGCTTTAACCAGGGCGTTTTCGGCTACAACCTCTTTCTTTGCGCCTTGCTAACACTGGTGGTCACCACCTTCGCCCTTATCTGTCACCCTAAGGATGGGCGCGACCTCGTCGCTTTCCTCGTGGCGCTGGCCGTACTCACCGGCCACCAGGCCATGCAAGGAAGCTGGGAATTTGCCACTGCGATTTCTAATGGCGTGGTCCTGGCGGCAGCGACTGTCTCGATTGGCCTCATTGGCCGCTCGGGCGCGATTTTGCAGCAGGTCTTGATCGTCGTTCTGACGGCCTTGTGCCTACTGACCAAAGAGTTGGGGCTTGTGATCGCTGGCATCTTCGTGCTGGCGCATCTGTTGGGCATGCCGGGCGTGCGGCGCACGACCGCCGCTATTATCGCCATGATGGTGCTGGCATACCTGATCTATCATTTCTCCAACATGGTCGACGTCCCCTCAGCCTCCTGGGTCAGACCAAACAGGGCATCGACTCTTGGACAATACCTATCCAACATAGTGGCGACCTTCGTCCAGTTTTGGGTCGGTCTGCCATTCGACGGAAATTGGGCCCAATGGAACCGGTTCCTCGGTTATCCGTGGCAATGGATCCAGATAGGGGCAGGGCTCGCGACGCCATTATTCTTAGTGGGTGCTTGGCGCCTGGCCCCCACTCCTGCCGAACGGGCAACGGGCGATGGCCCCGCCTTCGACTGGCGATGGCCCGTTCTGTTCATAGCTGCGTTACTCGGCTGCTCCGCGCTTGGTTTCTTTTATGCGCGCCATCGTCACTGCGCACCAGCAGTGCCGCTACTAGCTTATTGCACCTATCTGTCGATGCGAGTGCTGCTTTGGCGCCTTGACGATATCGCTGAGTTATCGCCGGCGCGATCCTCTCCGCTGCTTACATGGGTGACAATTGCGGGGTTGGCATGCGCGGTGCTCTGGCCGTTGCGGGTCGTCACCGGCTTCGAATCTGTCCGTTACTTCAGCATCCAGATCCGCAAGAGTTGGCCCGATCACATGACTGCATTTTGGAACCAGGAACCGGATTCGACACGACCCTTCCTAATCCCGATAGTGCAGTCCGTCGATCGGGTGCCCTGGCCACGCAAATACGTTCCGATGCTTCAGCTATTGGGAGATTGGGTCAAAGATTCCGTCAATCGGTGAGCTGTGCCCGCCGAGCCTTGGCGCCGAAGCCTTTTTCATTCGTTCTGTGAGCCGGCGTTGCCATCGCCGAGCTTAGCCCGCGCCTTACCACTCTGGAATTCCATTGCCTTCCAACGTCCAGAACCGAGGACGCGCGCCTCTCCCCTAATGTCCATGCTCCTTAGGGAGCACCGGCAGCATCGCCGGAGGGCTCATCCAGAACGGCAAGCTGAACAAGGACGCGCTGCAGCAGGGCGCGATCATGGGCCTCGGCCAGCTCCTGGGCAATCAAGGTGGCGGAGCGCAGGCGCCCGTCGCCGACCAGCAGCCGGTTGACCCGGCGCCCGTGCAGCCCAACGCCAAGTCTGGTCAGCCCAAGTCCGGTCAGCCCAAGTCCGGTCAGGCCAAGTCTGGTCAGCCCAACACCAAGCCAAAGCCGGTCGCCGATGGCGCCCCCGCGGACGCAAAGAAGGGCAAGAAGCGGCAAGCGGCGCAACAAGATGCCGGCGCTGAACAGAACCTCGCTCCTGAAGCCGCGGCCCAGCAGCTCATGCAGAACTTCCTCGGCAATTACGGGCAGTGAACGATTTATTTGCATCCTTGCACTAAGCTTCGCCCGCGCACCAATCCCCGCACGGAACGCAAATGACCCTGATCGCAGAGCCGCATCCCCGTAGCGAACCCATGTTCCGCCCACGCCGGCGGAGCACCCTTTGGCGCATCGTCATGCGCTACCAGCTCGTGGAGCTCTTCGTCATTATCGGGGCGATTGTCTTGGCCTGGCTCGCCGTTGATTCTCTCGGCAACCTCCAGCTCTGAGCCCTGACGCGGCGCTAAGGCACTTTTCTAACGAGCCCGCCAACTGATACGCTGCCCTGACAGCGGAACAAGCAGAAGCGGGCGATGGCCTCGATCCTCGATAACTGCGCGGGCGCCGCGCGGAAGGAATTGGCACCCGGAACCATTCTCCTTTCCGAGGGGGAAACGTCTGGGCGGCTCTATATCCTGGCCGAAGGCACCGTCGAGGTGCTGAGAGGCGACACGCAGGTCGCCGTGGTCGGCGAGGCGGGTTCGGTTTTTGGCGAAATGTCCGTCCTTCTCAACCGGCCGCATACCGCCACGGTCCGGGCCGCATCGCCGGTCGGCGTTTTCGTGTTCGAGGACGCCGAAAGCTTTCTCAAGTCCAATCCCGAGATCGCGTTCTTCCTAGGGAGGCTGCTCGCCGAGCGCCTCAACGCCGCGACGACGTATCTCGTCGACCTGAAGCGGCAGTTCGAGGGACACGGTAACCATCTCGGCATGGTCGGAGAGGTTCTCGAAACGCTCATTCACCAGCAGCACAAGGAATTCACGCTTGGCCCGGAACGGGAGGCCGATCCGCGGCTTTAGAGCGCTATGAGCACCGGTTCCCACTTTTCGCGGATCATGCTCTGAGCCAGTCCGGAATTGCTTCCAGCCGCTTCACCGGCCGCTCGAGCGCCTGCCCGAGGCGAATGAACTGATTGCCCGCAGAAGAAAACCACAGCGCCTCGCCGGCGTCGGTATCGATGATGATGTGGGCCGGTAGAGCGCCAAGCTGCTGCCCGGCATTGAATACCCATGTCAGCCCGATGCGATCGACCCACGAGCCGTCCTTCACGAAGGGTGACTGATGCACGTGACCGGATAGAACGATGTCCGGCCGGTGCTGATCGATCCACTCTCTGAGCTCGACATCGCCAAAATGCCGGGCGCCGCCCCAACTGGTCGGCGATTTGTCGGGCGGGGCGTGATGGATCCAGATCCACTGCTTCCCACGCTTGGCGGAGGCTTCGGCGAGCTGCGCGCCGATCCGCGCGCGCACGACCGGCCCATCCCACCAAGGGCAGATGGTGAACAGCGTTTCGCCGACGACGAAGGACTCTCCATCGGACAAGACCCCCTCGTTCTGCGATCCGCCGAGCCACCTCGCAGTCTTCTCGCCGACCTCGTTCTTCGAATCGAGATCATGGTTGCCGGAACAGATCAGGAGCCTGGTCTTGGCGCGCAACCGGCTGAAATATTTCCGCACGACGACGCTCTGCGCGCGTCCGTCGACAAGCGAGCCGAGGTCGAGATGGTCGCCGGCCATCACCACCACGTCGAAATCGCTCGCCATCTCGAGGACCCAGTCGAACTGCGGCAGCGAATAATGGAGGTCGGATACCAGGAGGAGTCGCATCGGAAGGTGCCTAGATCGCCTTCAGGGACTGACGGTGGCGCTGTTCGGGACGGAGTTACCAAGGCCTGTTATCAGGATTCGACCCCGCGTCTCAGTCACGCTCGTCACGCTCGCGCTCGTTTGGCGCGGCGCCGCTCACGGCCGGGAGCCGAGCTTGTCGAAAATGCGGTCGGGCGTGAGCGGGAGATCGGGGAAGCGCACGCCGGTCGCATTGGCCACGGCGTTGGCGATCGCAGGCGCCACGGCATTGATCGCGCATTCGCCTTGCGCCTTGGCGCCCAACGGTCCGACCTTGTCGTAGGTGTCGGCGAAATAGAGCTCGCTGCGCGGAACGTCGGCGAAGGCCGGAATGCGATAGTCGCGCAGCGCCGGGTTCACCATGGTGCCATTTTCGTCATAAACCATCTTCTCGTAGAGCGCCCAGCCGAAGCCCATGGCGATGGCGCCGTCGAGCTGGCCGCGGCATTGCATCGGGTTGATCAATCTGCCGATGTCGGCGGCATGCACGCTCTGCAAGGTCATGATCTCGCCGGTGACCCGATGCACGGCGACGCGCACGCCGTGCACGTTGAACCCGACCGAGCGCGGCGACAGATATGCCTTGCGTTTGACGTCGAAGCGATGCCCGTCTTTGGTTCCAGCCGCATAAAGCTCAGCAAGCGGAATCTTCCGGTTGGCGCAGATGATCGCATCGTCGTGCAGACGACATTCGGAAAGATCGCAACCGGTATAGCGGCGCGCGTAGTCGAGCATGTTGTCGCGGAGCGCAGTTGCGGTAAGCTCCACGGCCTGACCCGCCACAACCGTCCCGGTGCTGGCGAAGGTGCCGGTGTCGTAGGGCGTCTGGTCGGTGTCGCCATTGATGATGGCAATGCGGCCGGCGCGGGTGCCGAGCACGGACGCGGCGAGCTGACGGTGGGATGTGGTCGAGCCGTTGCCCATCTCCGTGGAGCCGACCGCAAGATGATAACTGCCGTCGGCCAATAGCCGCATCTCGGCGCCTGAGCGGTGCTCGGTCGGGGGGCCGGATTCCAGCATGGCGAGCGCGACGCCGGTCCCCTCCAGCCAGTCGTCGCCTTCGGGTTTGGGCAGTCCCCGGCCGCTTGCCAGCGCCTTCTCGACGAGATCGAGACATTGATCGACCCCATAGCTGCCGAAGATGGCGTCGGACGGGTCCTTCCAAATCGACTCGATCCGGTCAGTCTCGCGGACCTTGTTGATGCGCCTGATCTCGAAGGGGCTCATCCCCAGCAACTTCGCGAGATCGTCGATGGCGCATTCGATGGCGAAGGTGGTCTGCGAGGCGCCGTAGCCGCGAAACCCGCCGGCTGGAACCATGTTGGTATAGACGGCGTAGCCATCGGCCTTCTTGTTGACGCAGCGGTAGGCGGCAATCGGGCTCGACAGCGCGGCCGCCAGCGTCTCACCGCCATGGCCGCCATAGGCGCCGGTGTTGGACACGACACGGACCTGAAGTGCAGTCAGCGTGCCGTCGCGCTTGGCGCCGAGCTTCACATGGGTGGTCATCGGATGGCGCGTGGTGGCGCCGATGAACTGCTCCAGGCGCGTGAACTCCCACATCACCGGACGGCCGGTCTTCAGCGTGGCGAGCACGCACAGATCCTCCGATATCATCTCCTGCTTGCCGCCGAAGCCCCCGCCGATGCGCTCGGTGAAGACATGGACGTCGCGGTCGAACAGCCCGAAAAGGTAGCAGAGCTTCTGCTTGGCGATGAACGGCGCCTGCGAGCTGGTCCGCACATGCAGCCGTCCATCGTCGCCCTTCCAGGCGAGGGAGCCGTGCGTCTCCAGATGCACGTGCTGCACCCGCGAGGTCGAATAGGTCATCTCGTGGATGGCGTCGGCTTTCTTGAAGCCTTCCTCGACGCTGCCGAGCTCCCCATGAATGTCGACATAGATGTTGTCGTGAAAAGCGACGCTCCTGTTGTGCAGGACCGGCGCGGCCGGCGACATGGCCACTTCCGGATCGAACACGGCGGGCAGGAGCTCGTAGTCGACCTCGAGCTGCCGGCAGGCTTCTTCTGCAGCGCCTTCGGTTTCGGCCACGACGGCCGCGACCCGCTGGCCGACGAAGCGGACGACATTGTCGAGGATGTAGGTGTCGTCGGGGTCCACGAGGTGATCCTCATGGGTCGCCGTGGAGTAGAGCTTGCGCGGCACGTCCTCCCAGGTGAAGACGGCGACAACGCCGGGAACGGCAAGAGCCTTGTCACGCTTGATGGACTTGATGCGCGCATGGGGATGCGGCGAGCGCAGCACCTTAAGATGCAGCGCGCCTTCCGCCGGCACGTCGAGTGTGTAGTGCGCCTGGCCGGTGACGATCGCCTCGGCGAACGGGTTGCGCAGGCTCCTGCCACAGGCGTCTCCGGCGACGTCCTCCTCGACATTGACGACGCCGTGCAGCGCATCGTCGATGCTGTGATAACCGGTGCAGCGGCAAAGATTGCCCTTCAGCATGCGTGGCAGGTCCTGACGCTCTCCTTCATCGAAGGTCGCGGCGGTCATGATCATGCCGGCGGCGCAGAAGCCGCATTGAAACGCCTGCGCATCGAGAAAGGCCTGCTGCATGGGATGGAGCTTGCCGTCCTTCGCCAACCCCTCGATGGTCGTCACCTCGCGGCCGGCGGCGCGAAAGGCCGGCATCAGGCAAGAGTGGAAAGGCTTGCCGTCGATATGGACGGTGCAGGCGCCGCAATCGCCCTGGTCGCAGCCTTTCTTGACGCCGGACCAGCCGTGCTCGCGCAGGAAGGTTCTGAGGCACTGGCCAGGCGCGGGCTCGGCCGAAAGCTTCTTGCCGTTGACCGTGAGGTTCATTTCGCAGCGAGCTCCGCTCGGATCTGCTCGGCGTAGTAGTAGGTGAGGTGGCGCTTATAGGGCGCCGAGCCATGCACGTCGTCGAACCACTCCGTATCGGCGACATGCGCATCGATCGCGTGACAGAGCTTGGCGGCGGTCGGCACGCGATCGAAGTGGATTTGGACGGGCTTGCGCGTGGCAGCGCTGATGGTCAGCGTGAGGTCCCCGGTGCTCGCACTCTTCGTGCCGATCACGATGGCGGCCGACCGGCCGAGATGGGTAAGCGAGGAGCGGCGAAAGGCGAAGCGTTTGGTGAGCGCGCTGGCCGGGAGATGGATGCTGCGCAGGAGCTCCCCCGGCGTAAGCACATTCATATGGTTGCCGGTGACGAAATCCAGCGCGGCGACCTTGCGCGGCTTTCCGGCCCGCGGCCACAGCGTGTAGCTGCCTTCGAGCGAAGTCATGAGCGAGATCATGGCGCCCGCCGGCAACGACATGCAGATATTCCCGCCGACTGTCGCCGCGTTATAGATCTTGAATGACATCAGAAGCGCATGGCAGCACAATCGCAACAGTGGCGCGGCGGTCCATTCCGCCGGCGCCTGAAACTGCTCGAGCTCGGCGATGGTGCAAGTCGCGGCGATATCGAGGCCGCCGTCCGTGGCCTTGAGCGCAGGCCAGCGCAGCGTCTCAAGATCGATCAAGGTGTGGGTGGCGATCTGTGGCGTCGAGAACAGCCACGTGCCGCCGGCGAGCCACGCGTAGCCCTCGCGCCACTCGGGAATGTCCTCGGTCGATGCAGGCCGCTTGACCTCGGTAACGGTGTTCAGATTCATGACCGGCGCCTCATGACCCAGACGGCAGGCTCAACGACGCGACAATGCCACGATTCACGGGGTGGCGGAAAGCGCAGCCAAGCGGGCAGACGTTCCCGTTACAGCAGCAGGTGCCATAGAAGGGCGATTTCGACGACGTAGCAGAGTACCAGGACGATCGGCATCGTCAGCACCATCCAACGCGGCTTATTTTCGGGAAACAGCCAGGCGTGGAAGCCGAAAATAGCCAGCGGCATCAGCGGCCACGTTGTGACCGCGACGCTGATGGCGTTGCCGATGAAAGTGCGGAGCGCCGGGTTCAGCGTCGCCAGTTGCGGATTGAGGAATTTGAGCTCCAGCATGATGACGGGAAACAGTGTGAGCAAGACGAGGCTCGCCGTCTTCCACAGATTGGGCGGCTTCCCCGTCGTTGGATCGTTCGCAACCCAGCCCGGAAACGAGGTGTCGACCCGCTGCGCGTGGAAGCCTTGGACCAGGTCCTCGCTCTCCTTCACCATCGCCGCCCGTTCCTTGGACTTGATCCAGCGATCGAGATTGGCCGCCGAGTCGAAGCGGAGCACCGTCGTCCAGCCGGTTTCCTTATGCTGCGGCGGCTGGACGAACGACCCGACATATCCGGGAAACGTCGCCTGAAGCTTTTGAATGCGGTCCGCCCAAGCGCGATACGCCGCTTCTTTTCCGGGCTTGATGTCGGTGACCATCACCATGGTCACCCCGTGCCGGACAGTGTAGTCGACCGCCGCCTGTCCCACGAGCTGCATCGCCAAGCCGCCTTCGACCAGCGGCGCGACTTCCTCGATGAGTTCGCGATTGCGATCGCCGCGCCGCCACTGCCGCAACGCATCGACCGATGCGAAACGAGTTATGGCCACAGATTCCAGCTGATCCGGCGGCGCCGGCGGCCAGAACTCGACGCTCACCGCACCGGCAGAAGCGAGCACCGAGGTTTGCCAGCGGACCTGCCACTGCGCAAACGCGGCCTCACTCCCCGGACGAACCCGCGCGCAAAGCAGGAGCGTGGAGACGTCGTCGCTCACTGGTCACTCAATCGCCGCCCAGTGCCGCCGGCAGCGAACCTGCTGCCGAGACGACTATGCCGAGTTGCTTGGCCTGCAGCATGACCGCGTCAGGACTAGGCCTGGCGAGTTGGAATTTGAGAACTTGCACGGCCTGCTCCTTCGACGAGACGCCACTTACGAGCAGATCGGCACCAACCGTTGTGCTGGTCGTGGCCACACGGACTCCGGAGGTACCGTCGAATGGGTTGAAGCTAATGGCCTCGGTAAACGCGACGGCGTGGCCCTGCCCCGTCGCACTGTCCAAGTACATCTTGGGGCCGCCTTGCAGTAACGATCCGCTCGAATAGACTTTCACCGTGCCGGGGCCGGTCAGTTGGCCAACGACGATCGTCTCGGCGCCGCCCAGCGCTCCGGTAAGCCAGCCGGTGGCCAGTGACACCCCGTCCCGATAGCCGATGCCGAACGGCATGAACGCGGACGTGACGGCTGCCTGGGTGGGACCCGGACAATTCTCCGGCACTGGGGCGCCCTTGATCGGCTTCATCAGCGAGAAGTTGAAGACCTTGACCTGGGTCGGGGTGCCGGGCCCTGGAGCGGTGACGATGCTGTAGCGGCCTGACGCGAAGTCGACAAAGCCCGAAGCCACGCTCACCCCCGAGCTGTCGTTGGGGTAAGGATTGAAGGTCGAGAACAGCTGCGGAGCCGTGCCTAACGACGACGGCATCCCGGAGCCGAACACTTTGACTTCGCTTTGGATGCCGGGTCCAGAGCCGACGATGATGTTGTCGGCATTCGTTCCGTCGATCTGTGTGGCAGTCACGCTGATGCCGCCCCGCGCATCTGAAGCGAAAGCGTCAAACCGCGCAAGCTCGGTCTCAAAAACACCTTTGCCGCCGCTCGCCTTGCCGGAATAGGCGACGACTTCGGGGGCGTGGTCCTTTCCGGCCCCGACAATCAGGTCGAGGATTCCGTCGTCGTCGACGTCGCCCATGGCCACGCTCGGAGTTCCCTCGAAGTCAGGGAAGGGCGTGACCGTGGCGAGCAGCCGGTCGCCATTGCCATCGTAAACATTGACCTCGGCGGGATGGCCCGAGGACCCTGGAACTGCCACCGCATAGCTCGACACGGCCGGGATCACGTTGATCAGCGCCATGAGCCCGTTGTCTTCGTGGTTGAGGCGATGGCAATGCAT
>JBGQMX010000089.1:0-13160 GCA_041500805.1 Methyloceanibacter sp. | reverse complement strand
CCGCCCGCTTGTGGAGTTTTTTATGTGGCGGGGTGGCCTTGGGGGGGGGGGTGCCCAAAGCCCCCCTCCCCCCGGGGGGTTGTGGGGTGGGGTGGGGGGGGTTCCAACGTCGGTTTGTTGCCCCTCACCCGGCCGCTTCGCGGCCGACCTCTCCCCGCCGGGGAGAGGTGAAAGCGCCGCGGCGACGCGGTCCACATAGCGGCGGAGCAGCGGCGAGAGATAGGCATCGACCACGGTGGTGTCGCCGCGGCCGACGAACTTGACGAGCGGGCTCACCTCATGGCTCGCCGAGATTTGCGTGAAACCCGCCTCGCGTGCCGCCTGCGCCGCGAGACGCTCGTGCGCCGGGTAGGCGTAAGCATGCATGAAGACGATGGCCACGGCGCTGATGCCGTCTCCGCGCGCCGCCTCAAGCGCAGCGCGTGTCGCGTCGAGATCGAGCTGGGTCTCGACCATCCCGTCTGCGCGCACCCGCTCAGGCACCTCGACGACGCGCGCGTAAAGCATCGCGGGCTTCTCGATGCGGCGGGCGAAGATCTGGGCCCTCGCCTGATAGCCGATCTCGAGCGCATCGCGGAAGCCCTGGCTGACGATGAGCAGCACAGGATCGCCCTCCCGCTCGAGCAGCGCATTGGTGGCGACGGTGGTCCCCATCCTGACGCCGGCGATCGCTTGCGCCGGCAGTGGCGTCCCGCGCGGGCACCCGAGCAAGTCGGCGATGCCGGCGATGGCCGCATCGTCGTAAGCCTCCGGATTCTCCGAGAGGAGCTTGCGCGTGAGCAGTCTGCCGTCAGGCGCCCGCGCCACGATGTCGGTGAAGGTCCCGCCGCGATCGATGAAGAACTGCCATTGGCTGCTGTCGGTCATCCGATGCGCTTCAGCCCCGCGGCGTAGCGCTTCCAGCGCTTGACGTAGACGTCGGCCGCACGCGCGATCATGGCGCGCACCTTTTCGTCGGTCTCGCGCACGGCCTTGGCCGGCGCCCCGAGGATCACCGAATTGTCGGGGAATTCCTTGCCCGCGGTGATGAGCGCGCCGGCCCCGACCAGGCAGTTCGCGCCGATGCGGGCCCCGTTCAACAGGATCGCCCCCATGCCGATCAGACTCCGATCGCCGACCGTGCAGCCATGCAGCACGACGTTGTGGCCGATGACGCAGTCCTTGCCGATGGTGAGCGGAAAGCCCGGGTCGGTGTGCAGCGTGGCATTGTCCTGGACCTGTGAGCGCTCCCCGATCTCGATCCACTCATTGTCGCCGCGGAGCACCGAGCCGTACCAGATGCTGACGTCGGACTGGAGCCGCACGCGTCCGATCACCGCAGCGGTCTCGGCGACCCAGTAAAGGCCGTCGGCGGGAAGCTCGGGCCTCGTCCCGTCGAGCTCGTAGATCGCCATGCGCTAGTCCTTTCCCCTCATTTGGTACGCCTTCGCGACGGCGGCCGTGCGGCCTGCAGCTCGCCTTCGAGCATCGTGACCTTGCGGCGGAGCTCCCCGCTCTCGAGCTCGGCATACATGGCGGCGGCGTCGCGGGCCAGCCGCGCGAGCATGGCGCGCTCGTTGGCGTCGAGGTCGGTGCCGGAGGCGTGCGGCCCGTAGAGCGAGACGGCAAAGCAGCGGATGGGACTGACGGCGGGCACGGCCAGCACCGGGCGGCTGAGGCCTTCGGGGAGGTCGAGCCCGTCAGCTTCATCTTCCGCGAGATTGAAAGGCTTGCCGTTCGAAACGGGCGCGAGCATCGGCTCCTCGGGCTTCAGCGTGCGCGTCGTGCCATCCTCCCAGCCCTTTCCGTTCTCACCCCTGAGAAAGACCGACCCCTGCCGGCGGAAGGACGCGGCCGAGGCGAGCTTGAGTGCATCGTACGCCTCATCGGCCAAAAACCGGTCGATGTCGGTGGCCTTTCCAGCGCCGCGGATGGCTTCGGCAAGCTTGCGCTCGGCCTCATCGACCTCCCGGTTGAAATAGCGGTCGACAAGGTGAACGGCGCCATCGTGCAGGCGGGAGATGAGAAACACCGCGCCGGCGCCGAGCATCAGCCAGGCCCAGCCCGGCAGGCTGAGATGCTCCTGAATGCGTTCGACCTCATGATGCAGAAAGAGCGCAGGGATGCTGAGGGTGAGGCCGAGAATCGTCACGCGGCGGAGCGGGATCGTCACGCTCACGACGCGCGGCCGGCGCACTGCCTCGAACACGAACAGGCAGAGGATGCCGTTCACGAGATAGAGGAGGCCGATAATGTCCTCCGTCGGCGTGAAGTCGTCCCAGGCCGTGTCGAAGATCGTCGTCTCAGAGGCAAGCTCGGCGATGAGGAATGACGGCAGCCCGATGAGGCAGCCCCAGATCACCCACCGCACCCGCTGATAATCCTCTGGTGTCTGCGTCCGCCGCCGCACCATGAGGATGGCGAGCGCACAGAAGTCGATAAGAAAGCCAGCGAGAATTGCCGCCCGCGTCGTCGTCTCGGTGGGAAAGCCGAACACGCTGCCATAGGTGGAGAGCCGGGCGATCGCAAAGCCCGCGGCGAGGAAGGGAAGTGCACGTTCGAGCGGGCGCCATCTCGCTTCCGTCTTGCTGTTGGGGACGCGCAGCACGAAGAGGATGAGCCCGGCATACCCTGCGGCCTCGGCGATGCAGGCGGCGGCGTCTTGCGCGAGCAGGAGCGCCGGCCATTGCTGCAGGATGGCGTAGAACCCAAAGACTTGACCCGGATTGAACCAGTTCACGTAGAGGAAGAAGCCCCAGCTCATCGCCGAGGGTCGTGTCCATACGAGCCACGCAGCAGCCAACACCACCAGGATGCCGGCGATCTGGTCGAGCACGACCACTGCGCGGATGAAGAAATTTGACGGCCGCTGCACGGCGGTCAGCGTCACCTGCCGCGCCGGCGCGGACTCCGTCGCGGCGAGGTCGAGGGTCACGCTGCGGCCAGGCAGGACGAATTGGAGACCGCCGAGTACGGCGAGCGCATTGCCGCAGCTCGCGAGATCCTCGAAGCTGCATCGAAGCCGCGACAGATCGAGCTGATCGCCGACCCGCACCCGGCCCTGCCACGCCGGCGATGAAGCCTCGTCGGGGAAGGGCCCGGTGACGTTATAGATCAACCCGTCATTGTTGGCGTAGAAGCCGAACGAGCCGAGCGGCTGCGCGACCCGCACGAGGTCCGGGACGAGCATGGCAATGGCCCAGAGTGCAAGCACAACGACCAGGATTCGATTGCGGATCATTGGGCCGATTGCTCGTTCAGGCCTGACCATCGAGGCCGTTGCCGTCGTCAACGGGGTTGGCAACGCGATACATTAGCGGGACTGACCTTAGACAACGGCGCTTGATGACGCGTCAATCGGTTGGGCCCTTGGCACAACGTGAAAAGGGGGGGAGGGGATGGCAACACGGGAACCGAGAGGCGCTCGCTCCCGGCGGGCTGAGCCCGCGAAACGTTCAGCCTCGCCGCCTCGCGCCGCCGCGCCGCCGCGCCGCAAGGGGCGCTCGACCGCGTCTTCGGCCTTTCGGCGGCGGGCACGACCCTGCCGACCGAGCTTCGCGCCGGGCTCGCCACCTTCCTCACCATGGCCTACATCATGTTTGTCAACCCGGCGATCCTCGAAAAGGCCAGCATGGACCATGGTGCGGTGTTCGTCGCCACCTGCCTCGCCGCAGCGGCCGGCTCCATCATCATGGGGCTTTACGCCAACTATCCGATCGCGCTCGCCCCCGGCATGGGCCTCAACGCCTATTTCGCCTTCACCGTGGTGGTGCCCGAGCTTGGCGGCAATTGGCAGCTTGCGCTCGGATGCGTGTTCCTCTCGGGCCTGCTCTTCTTCGCGCTGTCGCTCTCGCCTTTGCGCGCCTGGCTGATCGACGCGATCCCGATGAATTTGAAGCTCGGCATCGCCGCCGGCATCGGGCTTTTCCTCGCGCTGATCGGGCTGCAGAATGCCGGCATCGTCGCCGGCGATCCGGTGACGCTCGTCACCCTCGGCGATCTGTCGAAGCCGCAAGCCCTGCTCGCTGCGGCGGGGTTCCTGCTCATCGCCGGGCTCGCCTCACGCAAGGTCCCCGGCGCCATCATCATCGGCGTGCTTGCCGTGACGCTCATCGCCGTCGTCCTTGGGCTTGAGCCCTGGCATGGGATTGCCGCATCGCCACCGTCGCTTGCATCCACCCTTTTCCAATTGGACCTCGCCGGCGCGTTCCGGCTCGGGGGTCGTCATCATCGTTCTCACCCTTCTGCTCGTGACGGTCCTCGACACGGCGGGCAGCCTGATCGGGGTTGCCCGCCAGGCCGGGCTGCTCGACGAAGAAGGGCGCTTGCCACGCCTTCGCCGCGCGCTTCTTGCCGATTCCGGCGCGGCCATGCTCGGCGCAGTCCTCGGCACCTCGACCACGACGGTTTACATCGAGAGCGCGGCGGGCGTGGAGGAGGGGGGCCGCACAGGGCTTACGGCGCTTGCCGCGGCGGGGCTCTTCCTGTTGAGCCTGTTCCTCGCCCCGCTCGCCGAGACCGTGCCGGCCTATGCGACGGCGCCTGCGCTGCTCTTCGTCGCCTGCCTGATGGCGGCGAGCCTCGGCGCGATCAAATGGGACGACGCGACCGAATCCGTGCCCGCGCTGATCATCGCGCTCATGATGCCGCTCTCTTATTCCATCGCCACCGGCATCGGGCTTGGCTTCATCGCCTATGTGGCGCTGAAGGCGCTTGCCGGGCGGGTGCGTGAGATCAACCTGGCGGTCGCCGTCATCGCCGGGGCCTTTTTGCTGAAGCTCATCTTCTCGTGATGCCATCTTCCTCGGCCCGGCTTGCCGATTTCATCACAGATAGCTCCAGGTTGCGTTGCGCAAGTTGCAGGCCTTTGATCCGCGTCAAGGCGAAGCGGGCCCAATGGGTCAATCAGCTTGTATGATCGTCGACGACCGGCACGGATCACTCAGTGAAGATCAGGCATCGCACGAATGCGCTCTGATCGCGGTCGTGAGCGAATTGGTCCAGGAGCTCCATCAACAATCGAGAAGACCTATCGAGGTCTCGCTATCCAGCCAGCTCGAACGCGATCTCGGCATTGACAGCCTGGGGCGCATCGAACTCAGTCTGCGCATCGAGCGCGCCCTGCAGGCGCGGCTTCCGATTCAGGTTCTGAGCGCCGCCGAAACGGTTGGCGATATCCTCAACGCGTTAAATCTGGTGCGGACCGGGCACGCCGCGGCCGCGATCGCGCTCCCGAAGGCGCCTCAACTTCCCTTCGTAGCTGCGCCCACTGGTGCGCAGACATTGGTTGAGGTGCTTGATTGGCACCTCGCCCAACACCCCGACCGGCTTCACGCGACGGTGCTGCAGGACGAGAGCATCGTGCTCGCGACGTTGACCTTTGGAGAGCTTGCCAAGGGCGCCCATGCGGTCGCTGTTGGATTGATCGAGGCTGAAGTCGCGCCAGGTGACCGCGTCGCACTCATGCTGCCGACGGGTGCCGACTTCTTCATTGCCTTTTTCGGCATCCTTTATGCCGGTGCCGTGCCGGTACCGATCTATCCGCCGATGCAACTGTCCAAGATCGAGGAATATATGCGTCGGCAGGCAGGCATTCTTCGCAATGCGGACGCCCGTATTCTCGTGACCGTGCCTGAAGCTCTCCGCTTCGCTTCGCTGCTCCGGCGTCTTGTCCCCACCATCGATGCGGTGCGAAGCGTGCAGAGCCTGTCGGCCGAGGGCGCCTACATCCAGCTGCCGATCGTGCGCGACAGCGCCGCGATCGCCCTCATCCAATACACGTCCGGGAGCACCGGCGACCCGAAGGGGGTCGTGCTGAGTCACGCCAACCTGCTCGCCAACATCCGGTCGATCGGCCGCGTGATAGAGGCCAGCTCTGCCGATGTATTCGTGAGCTGGCTCCCGCTCTATCACGACATGGGGTTGATTGGCGCTTGGCTCGGCTCCCTTTATTTCGCGGCCCCTCTCTTCGTGATGTCGCCGCTCAGCTTTCTTGGTCGGCCGCAAAGCTGGTTGTGGGCGATGCATCACTTCCGCGCGACGATTTCGGCGGCGCCAAATTTCGCCTTCGAGCTCTGCGCCACCAAGATCGCCGATGCTGATCTCGCCGGGCTCGATTTGAGCACGCTGCGGCTGCTCGCCAATGGCGCCGAGCCCGTCAGCGTCAATACGCTGCGTCGGTTCACGGAGCGGTTGGGGCGCCATGGCTTCCGGCCCGGGGCGATGGCACCGGTATACGGCCTTGCAGAAAATGCGGTGGCGCTGGCGATGCCGCCTCCCGGCCGAGCACCGCTCATCGAGCGTGTAAGCCGCGAGGCCCTGAGCCGCCGCGGCAAGGCCGAGCTCGCGAGATCGGACGATCACAATGCAATCGAGATCGTTAGCTGTGGGCAGCCGTTGCCGGACCACGAGGTTCGTATCGTTGACGAGTTGGGTCGCGAGGTGGGCGATCGGAGCGAGGGTCGATTGGAGTTTCGCGGACCATCCGCTACCTCGGGTTACTTCCACAACGAACCCAAGACGGTCGCGTTGTTTCACGACGGCTGGCTTAATAGCGGCGATCGGGCTTACATCGCGAATTCAGAGGTTTTTATTACCGGCCGGACCAAGGACATCATCATACGCGCGGGTCAGCACATCTATCCGCACGAGCTTGAGGAAGCGATCGGCGATATCGCCGGAATGCGGAAAGGTGACGTCGCAGTGTTCGGCATGCTCGATGCCGGTACCGGCACCGAGCGCATCATCATCGTTGCTGAGACCGATGCAGTCGAACCGGTGGCCGCTGAGAGCTTGCGGGCGCGGGCGCAGGAGGTTGCGACCGAAATCAGCGGGAGTCCAGCCGAGCAGATCATCCTTGTCGCGCCTGGTACCGTGCCGAAGACGTCGAGCGGGAAGATTAGACGGGCTGCCGCGAAAGAGCTTTACGTTGCCGGGCTGCTCGCTCAGCCGCAGCGCGCTCTTCGCGGGCAAATGATACGTCTGGCGCTGGCGAGCCTTGGTCCGCAGCTTTCCCGCTTGCGCCGGACCATCAAAGACCTGCTTTACGCTGCCTGGTGGTGGGCGGTGGTGTCGGTCGGCTTCGCTATTGGCTGGCCGGCAGTCATGATGCTGCCCCGGCTAAAATGGCGTTGGGCCGTGGTCCGCGGGCTTGCTCGCGGGGCACTTGCCGCGATGGGTGTGCCGTTGTCCGTCAGCGGTCTTGCTCGCGTTCCGGGCGGGCGGGCGATCATTATGTTCAATCATGCGAGCTACGCGGACGCGATCATTCTCGCCGCGGTCCTTCCGGGTGAGCCGAGCTTTTTGGCGAAGAAAGAGCTTGCGCAGCAGTTCTTCGCCGGCAACGTCTTGCGCCGATTGGGCGCTCTGTTCCTCGAACGCTACGATCTCAGCGGCAGTCTCGCCGACACAGCCGCAGCGACGGATGCCGCCAAGAGGGGACGGCTTCTCGTGTTTTTCCCAGAGGGTACCTTTACCCGCAGACCTGGCCTATTGGGCTTCCACCTCGCCCCCTTCAAGATCGCCTGCGAAGCCAATCTTCCCGTCTTGCCCGGTATCCTTCGCGGGACCCGATCCATGTTGCGATCCGACCAATGGTTTCCAAGATGGGGTCCGATCAGCGTCGAGGTCGCCGAGGCGGTCAAGCCATCGGGCACCGACTTCGCTTCGGTCTTGAAACTTCGCCAGTCGGTCAGGGACGTCGTGTTGGCCGGCTGCGGCGAGCCCGATCTTGGGGAGCTGGTGAAACCCTCGGCCACGCCGCCAGCGTCTCGCCCTGAGGATGCCTGAAGGGCGCGTCTCGAAGGGTGAGGTCGGGGGGCGGTCAGCAAGCCCTTGTAACCCGTTGCCCCGGTCGGCTATGAGGGTCACGCCCGATGAGCGTCACGCCCAATGGGCGTCACGCCTTTGGCCAGTTCCGAAAGTCGAGCCTTAAGCATGGATACCGAAGCCCCCAAAGACCCGCCGCGTCACGGCGGCAACCTACTCAGCATCTTCATCACTTCGCTCAGCGCCGCCATTGTGGTGGCCGGCGGCTCCGGCATCATCTTTGAGGCCTTCGTCGTCGCTTCCGCCAACCTGTTCGGGTTTGGCCCCATGGTCCTGTGGGTGGGGAGTGCTGCCAACATCGCCATGACGGTTTGGCTCGCGGTCTGGACTTTCGCCCGCTCCTGGCATGTCGAGCGGCGCCTCAAGGCGGGCCTCGAAGTGGACGAGCCCAAGGTCTCCATCCTCGCCAATTTCCGCGGTTACTAGCCGCCGCTTAGCCAAAGGACGCCGGGGCCCGGGGGGTCGATTCTCCACATGCGGCCTCGCCCAAAAGTCCTTATGCTCTAGGCAAAGCAACAGGCTTGGGGGAACTCGGCAATGTCGATTTGGGGCAAGCTCGCAGGTGCTGCCGCGGGGCTCGCGATCGGAGGCCCGATCGGTGCGCTGCTCGGCGGCGTAGCGGGACATTACGTCATCGATCGCGATAAGGAGCAGGACGGCCCTGCGGAGAACCAGGTGGCCTTCACCGTGGGCGTGATCGCGCTCGGCGCCAAGATGGCCAAGGCTGACGGCGTCGTCACCATGGACGAGGTCAACGCCTTCAAGGAGGTGTTCAAGGTGCCGGACGGCGAGATGAAGAATGTCGCCCGCGTCTTCAATCTCGCCAAGCAGGACGTGGCCGGCTACGAGGCCTATGCCGAGCAGCTGGCAACCATGTTCAAGGGCAACCGCAAATTGCTCGAGGACGTGCTCGAAGGCCTGTTCCATATCGCCAAGGCGGATGAGCACCTGCATCCGCGCGAGGAGCAGTTCCTGGCCGGCGTGGCCAAGCGCTTCGGCCTCACCGATACGGAGTTCGCCTATATCAAGGCGCGGCATGTGATCGCTGCCAAGCGCAATCCCTACGACGTTCTCGGCGTCAAGCCTTCGGTCAGCAACGAGGAGCTGAAGAGCCATTACCGCAAGCTCGTCGCCGAGAATCATCCCGACAAACTGATGGCGCGCGGCGTGCCGAAGGAGTTCGTGGCCATCGCCACCGAGAAGGTCGCGGCCATCAACGAGGCCTATGACGCGATCGCCAAAGAGCGCGGGATGTAGCTTGCGCGAATAAATGCCGTCATGGCCGGGCTTGTCCCGGCCATCCACGAATTTGCATTCCTGAATGTACGTTCTTAAAGACGTGGATGCCCGGCATGAAGCCGGGCATGACGAGAGTGGGTTTAGATCGCATTCCATGACCGCCGCACCCGACAGTCCGCTCGCCACCCTGTGGTGCCCGTCGCCGAACCGCGAGCCACGGCGCGATGGGCGGCGCCCCGACATGCTCATCCTGCACTACACCGGCATGGACTCGGCCGAGGGCGCGCTCGATTGGCTGACGCGCGAGGAGGCGAAAGTCTCCTGCCATTATCTGGTCGACGAGGAGGGGCGCATCGCGCAGATCGTGGAGGAGTCCGAGCGGGCCTGGCATGCTGGCCAGAGCCTGTGGGCCGGGGAGACCGACCTCAATTCCTGCTCGATCGGCATCGAGATCCACAATCCCGGCCACGATTTCGACTATCCCGACTTTCCCGACGCCGAGATGCAGGCGGTCGAGGCGCTGTGCCTCGACATCTTGCGCCGCCACGCCATCCCGCCCGACCGCGTGCTCGCCCATTCCGACGTGGCCCCTGGGCGGAAGCGCGATCCCGGCGAGAAGTTCGACTGGGCGCGGCTCGCGCGGGCCGGCATCGGGCTTTGGGTCGCGCCCGCTCCGGTCGGCGGCGATCAAGGCTTAGGCCCCGGCGACGAAGGGGTGAGCGTGGCCGAGCTGCAGCGTCAGCTGTCGGAATTCGGCTATGGGGTCGAGGTAACCTCGACCTACGGCACGGGCATGGAGAAGGTGGTCGAGGCCTTCCAGCGCCATTTCAGGCCGGCGCGTATCGATGGCCGCGCCGACCTGTCGACCCGCGATACGTTATCGCGGCTCCTCGTGGCGCGGCGCGGAACGCAAGTGGCGTAACGGCGGGCCCTCGTACGAAGAAGGCCCGCCCCAGCAAGCGTCAATTAGTGACGTCGAAATCCATACCGTCGAAGGTGTAGCGGGGCACTTGCGTCCAGATGCCGTCCTCCTGGACCGGGACCTTGTGGACCTTGACGTTATCGACTTCGAGCTTTCCGGACTTCTGGTTCACCCAAAAATCGATGTCGTAATATTCGTCCGTGCTGCCCGGTTTGCGGAAGTCGGTGCAGACGAAATATTCGCCGTCCTTTTTCAGGTGACGCACCGGTTGGTGGATCTCCACAAAATCAAGCGGCAGGGTCTCGCCCGTCTTGTCGTCCTTGATATCGAGCGCGCCCTTGTCGTCCTTGTGGGTGGCGATATAGGTGTGGATGGCGCTCATCACCTGCCAGGCCCGCGTCACCTCCATGTCGCCCGGGTGCTCCTGAATGGGGAGCCACCACCAGGCCACCGGCAGACGCGTCACCATGTAGTAGCTGTCGCCATCCTGCTTCGGACCCTTCTGCACTCTGATATCCATGAGGGTGAGCTTGTCGCCTTCGGGCTTGAACCAGAAGTCGATGGCGTATTGCTTCTTGGCCTCGTCCTTGTCGTGGAAGATGACATTGGCGAACCAGCCATAGCCCGACATGCCGCGCACGCCCTTGATGCTCTCGAACAGCAAATGCAGGTCGGCGTCGAGCTTGGGGTCGTGGAAGACGAAGGCGCCGTCCTTCGTCCGCTCGCCGATCACTTCCTCGACCCTTTTATTGACGTCCTCCTCGGTGAATTCCTTCGACCCCGTGGCCGCGGCGGCCTGCTTGGTGGCAAAGAACTCGCGCGCCTTCTGGATGTTGCCGGCGGGGTCTTTGAGGAAGGCAGCCTTAGAGTCTTCGGAGGAGAAGCAGTAGACGTGCCCGTCGGGGTCGATCCAATTCACTGAGCAATCGGTCTTGACCGTCTGGCCCGAGGCCAGACCTTCCGTACAGTAATTGTCGAACTCGCCCTTGGCGGGCGCCGGCAGGGGCGACATCGTCTGGCCAGCAGCGGGGGCATCCTCGGCTGCCGGAGCAGGGCTTGCGGCGCTGATACAGAGAACGGCCGCGATTGCGGCGGCGCGGGTCAACGAGGCAAGGAGCCGATCGGCGTTTGTGTCTGTCATTGCATTGAATTCCTTGGACGTTTTTAGGGGGGATTCCTGAGCGTCTGTTTAGGCTCCCGGGACACGCCCGGTCTGTAACCCAAGTCACCTTCCTGACCTAGGTCAGGGACTCCGCGTCAAATAGCCTCTCCCCCGCCATAGCTGGCAAGCGCCGAGCGGTTCGTGACCTCGATCGAGCCGCGCGAGGCGTGCACCCAGCCCATGCGCTCCCATTCGGCGAGATAGCGGCTGATCACCTCGCGCACGCTGCCGAGATCGAGCGCGAGCTGCTGGTGGGTCTTGGCCACCACGCCTTGCGCGTTCGCCTCGGCCAGCAGCCGCCGCGCGAGCCTGAGATCGAGGCTCGCAAAGGCCACCTCGTCGACCAGCGTGATGAGGCTCGACAGGAGGTCCCCGTAATTGTCGAGCACGAATTTGCGGAAGCGCGGGGAGACGCCCATCAACCGGTGGAACACGCTTGCTGGCAGCGCGGCAAGGAGCACGTCGGTCTGGGCGTTGCTCTCGGCGGGGAAAGAGCTGCCGGCCATCAGGCAGGAGGTGGTGAGCACGCAGGTCTCTCCGGGACCGACCTGATAAAGCAGGATCTCGCGCCCGGATTCCGAGGTCTTGTACACGCGCGTCTGCCCCTCGATGCACATGACATAGGCATGGCAATGCTGGCCCTGGCGGTAGGCGATATCGCCCCCGCGCAAGCGGTTGAATTGCGTGGCCCCGAGCAGCTCGGCGCGGTGCTCGTCCTCGAGCTCTGTGAGCTCGGGGAAGGAAGCAAGCCAGCGCGAGATCAAGTCCTGGTTGGGCATTGGTGGCACATATATTGTCGGGTCCGCCGCGGCCGGAGATCGCGACGGCCCGAAAGCCTCAAGGGGGGCCGGACGCGGCAAGTCCCGCTAAGATATGGGAACAAGCGGCAATGAAGCTATCAAAATGCCGTTACGGGCTGACAACAGTACGGCGGAGGGGGAAGCGTTGCCTGCATGCCGCGAACCCCGGTAACCGCTTGACGCGACACCAGTAAACCCCCTTATTACCCTCGTCAGCAGGCCGGATGGCCGCTCTGCCAGCGTTGCGTATCAAGGCGGAGAGGAAAGTCCGGGCTCCATGGAAGCACGGTGCCGGATAACCTCCGGCGGGGGCGACCCCAGGGACAGTGCCACAGAAAGCAAACCGCCTCGCCGGACCGGAGACGGACCGAGGGGTAAGGGTGAAAGGGTGCGGTAAGAGCGCACCGCGTCTTTGGTAACAAAGGCGGCACGGCAAACCCCACCGGGAGCAAGACCGAATAGGGGCGGCGCGGAGCGGGAAACCGCTTCAGTCTGCTTTCAGATCAGCCGCCCGGGTTGGTTGCACGAGGTGTCCGGTAACGGGCGCCCAAGATGAATGGCCATCGCCTCGCCGCCATCTGGCGCCCGAGGCACAGAACCCGGCTTACAGGTCTGGTGACATGTTATGGCCGGCGCGTGGGTGTCCCCCACACGCCGGCCTCCAATCTTCTCCCGAGGCGCGAAGCGCTACTCGGCGGCCTCGACGCCTTGCGGCATCTTCTGCTGCTGGGCAGTCTCCGAGGCCTTGGCGCGGGTCATGTTGGCGAGCTCGCGACGCACGCCCGTTTCATAGTCCGGATGCACCTTCTTGATTCATGGCTTCCACAGGCTTGCGTTGAATTTGCGTAGCCTCGACCCGGTTCTGATCACCAAATATTCGGTCGCGGCTGCGCTCTAGAAGCCCTCGAAGGAAGACCGTTCAGCTGAGATCAGGCAAGGTCGAAGCGATCAGCATTCATCACCTTGGTCCACGCCGCCACGAAGTCTTTCACGAACTTCTCCTTCGAGTCCGCGCATGCATAGACTTCCGCGAGGGCCCGGAGCTGCGAGTGCGAACCGAAGATCAGGTCGACACGCGTGGCGGTCCACTTGACTTCACCCGTCTTGCGGTCGTGCCCTTCAAACACGTCCTTGGCGTCCGATACCGCCTTCCACTCCGTGCTCATGTCGAGCAGATTCACGAAGAAGTCGTTGGTCAGCGTCTCCGGACGCTTCGTGAAGACGCCGTGCT
>JBGQMX010000088.1:0-13224 GCA_041500805.1 Methyloceanibacter sp. | reverse complement strand
GCGGTGCACGACGGCAATGGCGGCCGAAGGAAGCTTGGCCTTCGGATTGAGCTTCTTGATCGCCTCGTCATCCCATTTGGTGATCGTACCCATGAAGATATTGGCAAGCGTCGGGCCGTCGAGCGCGAGCTCGCCGGGGGCGACGCCCTCGATATTCACGACGGGCACGATGCCGCCGATAATCATCGGGAATTGGATCAGGCCATTGGCGTCCAGCTCTTTCTGATCGAGCGGCTTGTCGGTGGCGCCGAAGGTGACCGTGTTGGCTTCAATCTGCTTGATACCCCCGCCTGAGCCGATCGACTGGTAGTTGAGCCCGTTGCCGGTGTCTTTCTTGTAGGTATCGGCCCATTTCGCATAGATCGGATAGGGGAAGGTCGCGCCCGCACCCGAAATATCGGCTGCCTGGGCAGTGGTGATGGTGAACGCTGCGGCCAAGCACGCAGCTGCCGCATAAGACATGAACCTCATATTCGCTCTCCCTTAGGGGTGGAGATATCGGTCCCCGGAGGACCGCGCGGCCGCGGGACCCTTCCCCGACCGCCGGGCGAGCGTTAGCCCTGCGCAATAACGCTACTATGTCACTTGTGTGACAGTTCTATAACAGTGCCGAGAGAGGCTGAAGCGCTGCAGGAAGAGGCTGTGGACAGGCGCCGCGCCTAGCCGGTGGCGGCGCCTTTGTCGGGCTGGCTCGCGCGCGCCTCGTTGAGCATGATGGTGAAGGTCGAGCCTTTGCCCGGCATCGAGGCGATGGCGAGCTCGCCCTTGTGGCGATTGAGGATGTGCTTGACGATGGCCAAGCCCAGCCCCGTGCCGCCCTTCTCCCGGCTCGAGGCCACGTCGACGCGGTAGAAGCGCTCGGTCAGCCGCGGCAGATGCTCGGGCGCAATGCCGGGCCCATTGTCGATCACGGCGATGGCGTAGCGGCCCCCCTGCCGCCCGAGCGAGGGGATGTGCTTGGCCTCGACCCGCACCTGGCCGCCTTTGTCGCCATATTTGAGCGCGTTCTGCACGAGGTTCTGCAGCACCTGGACGAGCTCGTCGCGGTCGCCGCGGACCATCGCCGGACGCGGGAAGCGCCCGACATCGAAGCGAAAGGCCGTCTCGCGCACCAGCGGATCGAGCGTGTCCTTGGCGTGAAGCAGGACGTCATTCAGATCGACGAGGTCGGAAGGCGGCACATGGGCGTTCATCTCGACGCGGCTCAAGGAGAGGAGCGCGTCGATAAGGCGCGTCATGCGCGAGGCCTGCTCGGCCATGATCGGAAGGAAGCGCTCACGCGCCCCGGGATCCTCCTTAGCGGTGCCCTGCAGCGTCTCGATGAAGCCGCGCAAGGAGGCGAGCGGCGTGCGCAGCTCGTGGCTCGCATTGGCGATGAAATCGGCCCGCATCTGGTTGATGCGCTCGACCTCGGTCAGGTCGCGGAGGAGCACGAGGATGTTGGCGCCCCGCTCGGTCCCCCTGGTCAGCGGGGCGACGGTCGCCGCCATGCGCCGGCCGACCGGAACGCGCTCGGCATAAGTCACGGTGACGGCGCGGCCGCGGTCGGGCGCAGCGCTCACGGCGTCCAGGAACTCCGGCGTCCTGATCACCGAGGAGATGTGGCTCCCTTCGCGCATCGAGCCGAACAGGCTCCGCGCCGGAGCATTGCAAAACAGCACCTGACCGGCCGGGTTGAGCAGGATCACGGGGTCGGGCAGCGCCTCGGCCATGACATGCATGGCTGAGGCCGATCGTGCCGTCGCGGCGGGGCGCTCGAGCGCGCCCGCGAGAGCCTGCTCGGCATCAGGGCGCGGAAGGAGCACCACCGAGGCGACAAAACTGGCCAGGCCGATCAGCGCGAAGGCCTTGGAAAGGCCAGCGATGAGGACGAGAGAGGCCATGATGACGGCGACGGCGACGATCAGCCAGAGCGAGGCCCTGAGCCGCGCGGCAACCTCCCGGAAGGGCCGCATGACGGCTGCGCCGATGCGCCCAAGAAGGCCCGGAGGCAGCGCCCGGGCGCTCTGTTGTGCCTGATCGCTCAACGCCTTCTCCCCGCGACCTCGACGAATCGTCCAGCCTCTATGCTCCATAATTGCGCTCGGATTATCACTCTTTTGCGATAGGCTGCAGCGCTTCCGTGACGAAGCGATGACGGGGAGCGGGGCGCGCTGTTCTCTTCCATTCTGCTGATATAGTCGTGCGCACGGGCCATGTCATGGGAGGGATGCGCAAAAGCATGTCTAACAGCGTGCTGCTTGAAGATGTCGGCCCCGGCGAGGAGCTGCCGGGCTTCGATATCGACGATCCCGTCCTTTTCCCCGAGATCGACGCCAAGGCACTCCGGAGCGGCGGCTATCCCTATGACAAGCGCATGAAGCGCAAAGAGTACCGCAAGTGAGCGGATTTGAAAGCAAGGACCGGGGTGCGCGGGGACGCCGAGGGGCATAAGCCTCAGGGCCGATCCCAGCCATCACCCCAGGACCACAGCCATGCGCCACACGCTTCCAGCTCCACCATTGCCGCGATCCTCGGCTCCCACTCTCGACGAGGCGAGATGGGAAGCGGTCGTTGCGCGGGATGGGGCCTTCGATGGGCACTTCTATTATTCGGTGGAAACGACCGGCATCTATTGCCGACCGTCTTGCGCGGCGCGGCGTCCCAAGCGCGAGCATGTCCGCTTTCACGACACCGCGGCAGAGGCGGAAGAAGCGGGCTTTCGCGCGTGCAAGCGTTGCAAGCCGGGCGAGCCCTCTCTCGTCCAGCTTCATGCGGAGAAGGTGGCGGAGGCCTGCCGCCTGATCGAGACGGCGGAAGACGAGCCCAGGCTCGACGCTCTTGCGCGGGCCGTCGGCTTAAGCCCTTACCACTTCCATCGCATCTTCAAGACCGTGCTCGGGGTGACGCCCAAGGCCTATGCCACCGCGCAGCGCAACAAGCGCGTGCGTGAGGAGCTTTCCCGGAGCGCGACGGTGACCGAGGCAATCTACGGCGCGGGCTTCAACTCGAACGGCCGCTTCTACGCGACCTCCACCCAAGTCCTCGGCATGACCCCTCGCGAATTTCGCGGAGGCGGCGGCAACGCCGAGATCAAGTTTGCTATCGGCCAATGCTCGCTCGGCTCGGTCCTCGTCGCGGCGAGCGAGAAGGGCGTCTGCGCCATCCTGCTCGGCGACGACGCGGAAGGGCTCCTCAACGATCTCGAAGAGCAGTTCCCGCGCGCGCACCTCGTGGGCGGCGACCAGGGGTTCGAGCAGCTCGCCGCCAAGGTCATCGCCTTTGTCGAGGCGCCGCGCATCGGCCTCGACCTTCCGCTCGACGTGCAGGGTACAGCCTTTCAGCATCGCGTCTGGGACGCGCTCCGCCGCATCCCGACGGGCACCACCGCGAGCTACACGGAGATCGCGCAAGCCATCGGCCAGTCCAAATCGGTGCGGGCCGTGGCGCGCGCCTGCGCCTCGAACCGCCTCGCGGTGGCGATCCCCTGTCACCGCGTGGTCAAGACCGATGGCTCACTTTCCGGCTATCGCTGGGGGGTCGAGCGCAAGCGCGCCCTTCTCAAGCGCGAGGCGAAGGAGTGAGCGGGCGCCACTAACGCGTCAGCCTCTTGGCGGCGAGATCGGCGAGGTAGCCCTGCCAACGCGCCTCCTGGTGCTCTCCGAGCTCGTGCAGATAGGCCCAGACATAGAGACCGGTGTCGTGGCCGTCGTCGAAGACGATGCGCACGGCGTAATTGCCGACCGGCTCGACCCGCAAAATGCCCACGTTCTTCTTGCTGGGCACGGTGACGCGCTGCTCCGGGCTGTGGCCCTGCACTTCGGCACTTGGCGAGAGCACGCGCAGGAACTCGGCAGGCAGCGCGAAGCTTTGCCCATCGTCGAAGCCCACGGTGAGCACGCGCTTGTCTTTGTCGAGCCTGAGCTCGGTAGGCCAGGGATCGGCCATGGTTCTCACGCCTCAACCTAAACGATTAACCTAAGTCGATCTCGCCTTCGACGACATGGTTGAGGCCCGTGCCCTTGGCCGTGAGCACCATCTTCATCTTGAGCTTGCCCTTGCCCTCAAGCCCCTCCTCGCGCACCACCCGCTCGATCTCTTGCTGCGAGGTGACGCCCACCTCCTTGAGATATTTCCGCATCGACATGTTGAAGCGTTGCTCGTCCATGCTTGGCCTCCTTAAGCTCTCCGTCCCATGATATGGAAAAGGCGAAGCACCTATATTAGAGACGAAAGCCCATGGCGGTCACCTTGCAAGCGAAGGGCCGCGCAAAACCGAAGAAGCGAGCCGGACGCAAGATGAAACCGAAAAAGACGGTGAAGCGCCGCAGCGCGCCGGCGGCTTCTCTTGCCGATCCGCGCTACCGCAAGCGCGTGGTCAGAAGCGGAAAGGCCTATCAGCGCAAGGGCAAGACCCCGATGGCCGAGGATGAAGGCGAGTAGCATGATGCAGCAGACGATGATCGACCGCTTCGGCCGGCACATCACCTATTTGCGCGTCTCGGTCACCGACCGCTGCGACTTCCGCTGCATCTACTGCATGTCGGAGGCCATGACCTTCCTGCCGCGGCAGGATCTCTTGAGCCTCGAGGAGCTCGACCGGCTGGCCAGCGCCTTTGTCGCGCGGGGCGTGCGCAAGCTCAGGCTCACCGGGGGCGAGCCGCTCGTGCGCCGCAATATTCTTTGGCTGCTGAAGGCGCTGTCGCGGCATTTAGGCGGTGGCCTCGACGAGCTCACCCTCACCACCAATGGCAGCCAGCTCGCCCGCTATGCCGAGGCGCTTGCCGATTGCGGTATTGCCCGCATCAACGTCTCCCTCGACACGCTCGATCCCGAGAAATTCCGCGCCATCACCCGCAGGGGCGATTTGGGCGGGGTGATGAGCGGCATCGAGGCGGCCCACCGCGCCGGCCTCAAGATCAAGATCAACACGGTGGCGCTCAGAGGCGTGAACGAGGACGAGATCGACGACCTCATCGGCTGGAGCCACGGGAACGGCTTCGACCTGACCCTGATCGAGACCATGCCGATGGGCGAGATCGGCGCCGACCGGACCGAGCAATATCTGCCGCTTTCGCTGGTGCGGGCGAGGCTTGGCGCTCGCTTCACCCTCGACGACATCCCTTACCGCTCTGGCGGTCCTGCGCGTTACGTCACCGTGCGGGAGACCGGCGGCAGGCTCGGCTTCATCACCCCCATGACCCACAATTTCTGCGAGGCCTGCAATCGCGTGCGCGTCACCTGCACCGGCACGCTCTATATGTGCCTTGGCCAGGAGGACGCCGCCGATCTCCGCGCGCCGCTCAGGGCAAGCAAGGACAATGCGCTGCTCCACGCCGCCATCGACGAAGCCATCGCGCGCAAGCCCAAGGGCCATGATTTCGTCATCGGCAGGGGAGAACGGCCGGCAACGGCACGGCCGATGTCGATGACCGGCGGCTGAGAAGAACCACCGGATTCGCAAGCGTTCCAGGCACTTTTCCGCGAGTCTTGGCCCACCCATCAGGCCACGGACGGTCCTCGCCGGCATGGCTTTGTTAAGCAATCACCTTACCGCGTTCTTAACGCATGGCTGCGCACAGTCGGCTCACGCATCGGGACACTAGCGGCGGTTGTTCATGTCGGCTTTGGCGTCGCTCAAGAAGCATTCGCAATGGGCGGGATTGGTGCTGCTAAGCGCACTGATCGCGGCGGCCGCCGTTATCGCGCCGAGCCGGATCAGCCGCTTGGAGCTCGAGCGCGAGGCGCTGGTCGCCGCAAGTCGCGTGCAAGCGGAGATGCTGAAAGAGCCCGACGCCCTGTTCGATGCTCTCACGCGCCCAGGGCTTGCGCCGGAATTCAGCAACATCCTCGCGAAATCAGGCTACGACCACCGCGTGCTCCGCTACGAGCTTTTCGACCAGCAGGGCCACCTCGCCTTCACCAGCGGGCTGTCCGGGCTCGCCCTCAGCAACGAGGTCGCCGATGTGCTTGCGAATCCTTCCAGCGAGGCGGCCCAGGTATCTCTGTATACGGCCTCGGGCGGATCGGCCCCATCTCATTTTGCCGCGCTGAGGCTTCCGCTCGCAACGAACGGCGAGCCGCGCGGCACGCTCGTCGTCTATCTCGACCAGAGCGACCAGGCGGCCGTCCTTTCCAACTATTTCGGCCTGATCGCCGCCATCACGCTGCTCTTGCTCGGCGTCGGCATCGCCACTCCTGCCGCCTTCGCCTGGACGCGAAGCCGGGAGCGCCGCCAGGCCGAGGCGCAAGTCCGCTACCTCGAAAATCACGACGCCCTCACCGGACTTTCCAACCGCAGGGCATTCGGGGAGAGGCTGGCCGACACCATGATGCAAATGCATCGCGACCGCACGCATATCGCCGTGATCTGTCTCGACATCGACAAGTTCAAGGAGATCAACGACGCCGCCGAGCATAGCGGGGGCGATCAGGTATTGCGGGAGATCGCCACCCGCATTCAGGCCACGCTGCGCGAGGGCGACATCATCGCGCGCCTGGGCGGCGACGAATTCGCCATTGCTCTCGTCGACATCACCAATCTCGGCGACGTCATGGCCTTCATGAACCGCCTGGTGGAGGCCTTGCGCAAGCCGCTGCAGGTCGCCGGCAAGGAAATGCTGTGCACCACGAGCGTCGGCATCGCGCTCGCACCCGCCGATGGCGACAACGCCGCGACGGTGCTCCGTCATGCCGGCATCGCTCTGGCGCGCGCCAAGGGCGATGGCGGCCAGCGCATGTGCTTCTTCGAGCAGAGCATGGACAAGGCCCTGCAGCGCCGCCGCATGGTCGAGCACGAGCTCAGGCTCGCGCTCGGGCGCGAGGAGTTCGAGGTCGTCTACCAGCCCCAATACGAGCTTGCGACCGAGCGGCAATGCGGCTCCGAGGCGCTGATCCGCTGGCACCACCCGGTGCACGGCAAGATCGCCCCCGGGCACTTCATCTCCGTGGCGGAGGACACCGGGCTCATCGTGCCGCTCGGCGAATGGGTGCTCAGGCGGGCCTGCAGCGACGCCGTCCGCTGGCCCGAGCCGCTGATCGTCGCCGTCAATCTGTCGCCGGCGCAGTTCCGCGACGGCGATATCGCCGAGATCGTCGCCAACGTGCTCAAGGAGACGGGCTTGCCGCCGGAGCGGCTTGAGCTCGAGATCACCGAGAGCCTGCTCATCAACGACACCGAGGAGGTCCTCGGCAAGCTCAACCGCTTGCGCGAGCTCGGCGTCGCCATCGCCATGGACGATTTCGGCACGGGCTATTCGAGCTTGAGCTATCTCGCGCGCTTCCCCTTCTCCAAGGTCAAGATCGACCGCCAATTCATCCGCAACATGACGCGCGATCCCGCCATGCGGGCGATCGTCAAGACCATCATCGCGCTCGGCAAGTCGCTCGACGTGGTCATCACCGCCGAAGGCGTCGAGACCGAGGAGCAGGCGGCGATGCTGCGCGAGTTCGGTTGCCCGCAGGTGCAGGGTTTCCTCTACGGTTATCCGGGGGCGGCCGAGACCGGCACCAAGGCGGAAACCAACGTGACGCCGATCACCGCTGCGCGCAGCAGCGCCGCCTGACCCCTTGCACGGCTCGACAGGTGCAAGCGAAGCCGGCCGGCGCCGCAACGCTCCAAACTAATTCTGCGTCTTGACGGCGGGTGAAGGGGGCGGGCCGCCGAGAAGCGCGCTCCACGACCCTTTGAAGGGAGCAGGGCCCTTCGCCAGGTCCTTGGCGGAACGGCGGAACAGCGGTTTGGCCGGCTTGGCGCGGGCAAGAACCGGCTTCTTGGGGGCGGCGGCGCGCACGACCTTTGCCGGCTTCGCCCCCTTACCCTCGACTTTCGCCTTTGTCCTTTTCGCGGGCCCCGCAGTGGCTGCCGGCCCCTCTGCCGCCGGCGCAAACGTTTGCCCGGCCGCCGGCATGGAGGAAGGCGAGGTCTCGGGACCGACATCGGCGACGGCGCTGGGGGATTCGTCCGGTTCAGTTGCGGGCGCGTCTTTCGCCGGCGGGTCGGCCGTTGGCGGCGAGTCCGGCAGCGCCGAGGTCTGCTCGACCTCTGGCTCGACTTTAGGCGATGGCGGAGAGGCGGGGACAATCGCGACATCGACGGTCACGGCTTGCGGATCGATGTCGCTGCCCGGCCCCGGCAGCGTGATCAGCAGCGGCAGCAGAACGGCAAGGCCGACGGCGTGAATGACGCCGGCGCCAATCGCGAAAACCGGGAGATTGATTTTGTCGAGCCTGATCACGGCGGCGGATAGCGAAGGGTGTTGGACGCACTCGCTACGCCTGACCCGAGTTAGCTGAGTCGGCCGCCTTTGTACAAGCCTTTAGGTTTCCATCACAATTTGGGGCGCCGGGCGGGCGGCCCCCTTGAGCCGCTCAAGCTCGGCCCAGGCACGTGCCGCGATCTCGCGATAGGCTTCCGCGACCGGCGAGGTCGGATCGGTGGCGACGACCGGGCGGCCGTCGTCTGAGGTCTCGCGGATCGCGATCGTGAGCGGCACCTCGCCGAGGAAGGGCACGCCGAGTCTTTCTGCTTCGCTCTTCGCGCCGCCATGGCCGAAAATGTCGGAGCGCTCCCCGCAATGGGGGCAGATGAAGGTGCTCATGTTCTCGACGATGCCAAGCACCGGCACGTTCACCTTGCGAAACATGTTGAGCCCCTTGCGCGCATCGATCAGCGCGAGATCCTGGGGCGTCGAGACGATGACGGCGCCGGCGAGCGGAACCTGCTGGGCCATGGTGAGCTGGGCGTCGCCGGTGCCGGGCGGCATGTCGACCACGAGCACGTCGAGCTCGCCCCAGGCCACGTCCTTCAGCATCTGCGAGAGCGCCGACATCACCATGGGCCCGCGCCAGATCATCGGCGTCTCCTCATCGACGAGGAAGCCCATGGACATCACCTTCAGGCCATAGGCGCGCATGGGCTCGAGCTTGTTGCCGGCGACCTGCTGCGGCTGACCCTTGAGCCCCAGGAGCCGCGGCATCGAGGGCCCGTAAATGTCGGCGTCGAGCACGCCGACGCTCAAGCCCCGCTCCTTCAGCGCTAGCGCGAAATTGACCGCCGTGGTCGACTTGCCCACGCCCCCCTTGCCCGAGGCGACGGCGATGATGTGGGCCACGCCCGGCACCCCGCCTGGGCGATGCCGTGCATCGCGCGCAGCACCCGGGCGGGTGAGAGGAGAGCCTTGCGGGGGTTCTGCGCCCTTGCCATTACCGCCGGCCCGCTGCCCGCCAGGCGTGCGGTCGGCGGTCAGCGTCACGGTAACGGCGTCCACCCCCGGCAAATCCGCGACGGCCTTCTCCGCTGCCTGGCGCAGGGCTTCAAGCTCGCCCGCGCGGGCCGGGTCCACGGAAATGGCGAAATAGACCTTGGCCTTGTTGATCACGATCTCGGAGACAAGGCCGAGCGAGACGATGTCGTCTCCGAGGTCTGGGCCTTTGACGCGCTTCAGCGCTTCGATCACACGGCCTTTGGTCACGGGGTCAGGCATGATGGCGGATATGTATGCCTGCTTTAAGCCAACACCAACTGTCTAATTAAGCTGCCGATGCGGCGAAGAGCGGGGCTCAGGGCACAAAGCAGCTCGGGCCGGAGCAGGTCTTGAGCGCATCGTTGAGCTCCCGCAGCGGAGCAAGCTCGCTCGCGTAGGCCGCGTTGGCCGCCTCGTTCTTGAGCTCGTGGGGGTCGGCGGCAAGGTCGAACAGCTCCTCGAGGCCGTTGTCGTATTTCACGTATTTCCGCGTGGCCGTGCGTATCCCGGTATAGCGGTGCGCTGCGGGAGTGAAGCGAGTGACCGGGCCCTGGAGAAAGATGGCACTTCGCCAAGGAGCGGTGGTGTCGGCAAAGAGCGGCGCCAGCGACCGTCCGTCGAGAACCATACCGGGCGAGGCACCGGCCAGGTCCGCGATGGTGGCGACCACATCGAGATTGTTCACAAGCTGCGCGCGGGTCTCGTTCTTCGGGATACCCGGACCGCTCATGACAAGCGGCACCTTGATCGATTCCTCGTAGGCCGCCGACTTGCCGATCAGCCGGTGCTCGCCAAACATAAATCCGTTGTCGGAGGTGTAGACGATGACGGTGTCGTCGAGCTTCCCGGCGCGTTTCAAAGCGTCGACCACGGCCTCGACCAAGTCGTCTACCGATCGCAGCGACTGGAGCTCGGCTCGATAGCTCTTGGCGAGATCGTCAAGCGGCTCCCCGTGGATGCGTGAGACCTTCATCGCCTTGCGGGCGATGGGCCCCTGGTTGAAGGCGGGTCCTTGCGGAAGGTCCACCTCCTTGAAGGCGTCCGCGTATTGGGGAGCCGGAATGGCGGACTTGCCTTGCGCGTGGGCGGCCTTCGTCGCGATCAGCAGGAAGAACGGGTCTTGCTTCTCCGACTGGCCGAGGATGAAGCGCACGGCCCGATCCTTCAGAACGTCGGTCGAATAGTCGCCCGGGCGACGGCCGAATGTCAGGATCGCGCCGTTCTCGTTGATCGCATAGTCGTAATATCTCGCGCGCGTTCCGGTGAAGGCATACCAAAGGTCCCAGCCGGGGGGCACCCAGTCCCGCGGATTGCCGATGGTGGTGCCTTTGAAACTGATGTTGAGATAGCTGCCGGCCCAAGCGAGCCAGGCGCCCCACGTGCTCTGCTGGCCATAGCGGTTGATGTATTTGCCCAAAAGGGCCGTCGTATAGCCCGCGCCCTTGAGCCAGACGGGCAGCGCCTTGTCCTCTTTCGCCTTGAAGGCCTCCCATGCACCGCTGTCCAATGGACTGTTGGCTTTGATGCCATGGTTGTGGGCGGCCTGCCCGGTGAAGAAGGACGCCCGGCTCGGCGCACATAAAGAAAGATCGACGAAGCTGTTGGTGAAGGTCAGACCCTGCTCCGCAACGAGCGCATGCAGCTTCGGCATATAGGCCATGGAGCCCGTGTCCTCCTGATCGTCGGTCATGATGACGACGATATTGGGCGCGGCCATGGGCGCCGTCGTGGAGGCGAGCAGCAGCAAGAAGGCAGCAAAGAGGCGCATGCGGGAGGGTCCTAGATGATCGCCATTGGAGGCTCAAGTCCACCCCCGGTAGCGCGCAATCTTGGAGATATGCAGACGTGAAACTGCGTCACCGCGACGCGCGACGCCCGGTCTTCGTTGCATTTTCCCTCATTGAAATGAGGCCGTGCTTGGGAACCGCCGAAACCAGATTCTTGTTTTAAGCTACCACCACGTCTCGCCTTGCAGGACATCTCGCGGCGGAGCATCCGGGCTTAAACCCGGCCGCGCCAACCAATAAGCCGATCCGAGACAGACGACGGCACCAATCAGACAGAGGACGCCAAGCCCCAGCATCCATCTGCTCTTGCTGCCGAGCTCCGACGTGCGCGCCTCTTCGGATTTGATGCTGATGAGGAAGCGCTGTCCCTTGGCTCCAGCCGGAGGGGCTCCGATGCAACGGTTCTTGCCGGCGACACCGAGCACATAGATCTCGGCGTCGAGAGGCAGGTGCATCTCCTTGTAGCGGAAGCCGAGCGTCCGATCGTTGGTGGTCACGGCCCTGAAAGCCGCCTTCATCGGGCCCTCGTTTCCCGCCCCTTCTTTATGGACATCGTAGCGATCGACCGCGGCGATCCCTTCGACAGTTGCCTCCTCGGCTGAGACAGCGGCCCTGCCACTTTCATCCTCGATCTCGAAGGGCGCAAAAAGCGTGTTCGACTGCACGACCTCCGTCTTTCGAGCGCGGTACGAGCTCTTACGTTTCACGTCATATTCCCAGATCTCGTAATCACGCTCGACGGTGGCTATGAAATGGGCGCACGGGCTTTTCGACAGGTCCCCGGTCACCGGAGAGGCGCAGCGGAGCCTACCCTTGACCTCGACCAGGCTGCCGACCGGGAGCTTCGCGACGTCCGCCGCTCGGGTCGTCTCCGTAGCCCGCATCAGGGCCATGTCGTTGCGGGACGCTCGCCAGCTCCACAGGAGAAAACCCGCACTGGGGACCAGCACGATCCCAATCAGCACCAGCCAAGGCACCATGCGCCCCTCCCTCGTCCGGCAGCCTTGTTCGCCTCATCGCACACGATATCTTGTTGCAGCTCTTGGGGGGAGATCGCTAGCAGAGCGCCTCCACAAGGGGAGAGCAGAGAGTTCGCTGTGCCACCAGGATTCCCTCCCCTCTCCCCTTGTGGGAGAGGGCTTTCCGCCGCGATCTTGCGAGCGTAACGCTTGCAAGTCGCCTGGCGGAAAGGGTGAGGGGTGATTCATCTCTGACGCGGCTTCCACACTCGTGTGTTCGCCGCTTACCCCTCACCGCGCCGCGATGCGAGCGCGTGCTCCCCCACAAGGGGGGAGCGGGGAGTTGTTGCGGCGGCACCAACCAGACATGCGTGCGCCAACGCGCTTGAAGCGTAATGATGGATGCTGGGGATTCTGCTTCAATAACGCGAAGCTCTTATCGGCGAGACTGCGGACGGTCTCGGGTAAGCCCTGATACGCCTCCCAAAACATTGGGCTGGCGAGATGCCTCATAGCTCGCGCGCGAGACCCTTACGGTAGGCACGAATGGCCGCCTCGGCCACCTGATCCAATTTTCCGGACTCTGCGTCGCGCTCGATCTTCTCGTCAAACCTGCGAGCGTCATAGTCCTCGAACCAGGCTCGGAACTTGGCGAGCTGTTCGGGCGAGAGTTTGGAGACGGCCTTTTCGATTTCTTCGACGGTGGTAATGGAACAATCATACCATGTTCGACCCGCGGGCGCCGCACCTCGTCCCGCCTCCCGACGCCTCGCGACGCGCCCCTTAACGGACGAGGTGGGAACAGGATAAAGGCGGTTTGGGAGCGCGGGATAAGTGTGTTGTCGAGCTAGGCTGCGCCGACAGTCCCGGCATTAGGTAGCAAGAGCACCAACTTTTTCTAATTGGTCTCAAGCTCTTAATGCCTCGGCTAGTCGAGGTAATAAGTGGAGAGTCCCCAGGGGCCCTGCTTATGGGCATGGTACCCGACATGGCCAATCCATTTGATTGGGGCACTTTGTTCGGGGTGCTTGGCGTTATCGGCATTCCGCTCGGCCTGGCCGTGGGAATAGCCATGAGCGCCAACGCTCTCGGCGAATTCCGATGGTCGCGCATCTGCTTTATTCTGACTGCCGTTCTAGCTCTGGCAACTTTTCTCTGGCTAGAGCGGATTCGCCTTAATCCGGATTGTATCCAGCGGCGGCGAAGTAGTTGGCGCATTCCTCGGGCTCGAAGAGATCAATGAGGCGACCGACG
>JBGQMX010000087.1:0-13251 GCA_041500805.1 Methyloceanibacter sp. | reverse complement strand
GGATCACCGGCTCCACCCTCACCATCAATGGCGGCCAGTTCATGGATTGAGCCTTTCACCTCTCCCCGGCGGGGAGAGGTCGGTCCGGCACGCGCCGGGTGAGGGGGTCAATTCAATCGAGCCATGCCCCCCTCACCCCAGCCCTCTCCCCGCAGGGGAGAGGGGGACTTGCGGCACGCGCCGCGACAGGTCCACGCCTCCTCTTCATGCAGTCCTCAGGCGGGCTGACATCGGCGGCGCTGTTCAGAGGCAAGGACGCCATCCTGTCCGGCCCCGCTGGCGGCGTGGTGGGGGCGGTTGAGACCGCGCGGCTCGCAGGCTTCGCCAAGATCATTGGCTTCGACATGGGCGGCACCTCGACCGACGTCTGCCACTATGACGGCGCCTATGAGCGGAGCTTCGAGAGCGTGGTGGCGGGTGTGCGCGTGCGCGCGCCGATGATGCTGATCCACACGGTCGCCGCCGGCGGCGGCTCGATCCTCCATTATGACGGCGCGCGGTTCCGCGTCGGTCCCGACTCGGCCGGCGCCGATCCAGGGCCCCTCTCCTACCGGCGCCGCGGACCGCTCACCGTCACCGACGCCAATGTCATGACGGGAAAGCTCCTGCCCGATTTTTTCCCGCCTATTTTCGGGCCGGGGCAAAACGAGAAGCTCGACGCCGATGCGGTGCGCAAGGCCTTCAAATCGCTCGCCCGCAAGCTCGGCGACGGCCGCTCAGCCGAGGAGGTCGCCGACGGCTTCATCAGAATCGCGGTCGAGAACATGGCCAACGCCATCAAGAGCATCTCGGTGCAGCGCGGTCATGACGTGACGGACTATGTGCTGAACTCCTTCGGCGGCGCGGGTGGGCAGCATGCCTGCCTCGTCGCCGACGCGCTTGGGCTCACCCGCATGCTGATCCACCCGCTTTCGGGCGTGCTGTCGGCCTTCGGCATGGGGCTCGCCTCCTTGCGCGCAACGCGGACCCGCACGGTGCTCGCACCTCTCGACGACAAGGGACTTGCCGAGCTCGCCAGGATTCGCGTGCCGTTGGAGGAGGAGGTCAAGCAGGAGCTTTTGCTCCAGGGCGTCGACAGCGGCGCGATCGGGGTCATCGCGCAAGCCCATCTCCGCTATGCCGGCACCGACAGTTCCCTTCCCATTCCCGTCGCGAGCTTGCGAGGCATGCGCGCGCTGTTCGAGATCGCACATCTCAAACGCTTCGGCTTCATCAGCCCGGAGAAGGACATCGAGATCGAGGCGGTGGAGATCGAGGCGGCGGGCGGCGGAGAGCCGATCGTGGAGCCTGAGCTTGCGGTCTCGGCGACCGCCCCTGCTTCACCCCATGCTGTCACCGAGATCTTCACCAGCGGGAGCTGGCACGAGGCGCCGGTCTTCCTCCGCGCCGATCTCGCGCCGGGCCATCGCATCAAAGGGCCCGCCCTCATCATCGAGGACCATCAGACCGTCGTGGTGGAGCCTGAATGGGAGGCCGAGGTCACCGCGCGCAATCACCTCCTCCTGACCCGCACCGGAAAAAGGGGCGAGGCGCGCGTGGGCAAGCACGCCGACCCCGTGATGCTCGAAGTGTTCAACAATCTTTTCACCGCGGTCGCCGAGCAGATGGGCTACGCGCTGCAGAACACGGCGCGCTCGGTCAACATCAAGGAGCGGCTCGATTTCTCCTGCGCCATTTTCGACGCGCGCGGCCGGCTCATCGCCAATGCCCCGCATATCCCGGTGCATCTCGGCTCCATGGACAGAAGCGTCGAAACGATCTTGCGCGAGGTGGGCGACGCGCTGAAACCCGGCGACGTCTATATGCTGAACGCGCCCTATAACGGCGGGACGCATCTCCCCGACATCACCGTGGTCACGCCGGTGTTCGGCGAGAATAGCCCCGATCTGCTGTTCTTCGTCGCCGCGCGCGGGCATCACGCCGATATCGGCGGCATCGCGCCGGGCTCGATGAGCCCCAAGGCGACGCGGATCGAGGAGGAAGGCATCTATATCGATCCCTTCAAGCTCGTGGCACGCGGCCGCTTTCGCGAGGCGGAGGCGCTCGAGCTCCTGACCAAGGCCCCCTACCCTGCGCGCAACCCGCCGCAGAACATCGCCGACCTGAAAGCCCAGGTCGCCGCCAACGAGAAGGGCGTGGCGGAGCTGCGCAAGATGGTGCGCCGCTACGGGCTCGGAACCGTGCGCGCCTATATGGGCCATGTGCAGGACAATGCCGCCGAGGCCGTGGCCAGCGTCATCGCCAAGCTCAAGTCTTCACGCTTCGAGGTTACGACCGATCAGGGCAGCCTGATCAAGGTCGCCATCAGGATCGACCGCAAGGCGAAAAAAGCGACCGTCGATTTCACCGGCACGAGCGCGCAAGCCCTAGACGCCTTCAACGCGCCGGAGCCGATCACGCGCGCTTGCGTGCTCTATGTCTTCCGCACGCTGGTCGACGATGAGATTCCGCTGAACGCGGGCTGCCTCCGCCACATCAAGATCGTGGTGCCGAAGGGATCGATGCTGAAGCCACGCTACCCGGCCGCGGTTGCGGGCGGCAATGTCGAGACGAGCCAGACCATCGTGAACTGCCTCTATGGCGCGCTTGGCGTGCTCGGCTCGGCGCAAGGCACCATGAACAATCTCACCTTCGGCAACGAGCGCTTCCAATATTACGAGACGATCTGCTCGGGCGCGCCGGCGGGCGAAGGCTTCGACGGCGTCGCCGCCGTGCAGACGCACATGACCAATTCGCGGCTGACCGACCCTGAGGTGCTGGAGCTCCGCTACCCCGTGCTGCTTGAACGCTTCGAGATTGCGCGCGGCTCGGGCGGCAAGGGCAAATGGCGCGCGGGCGACGGGACACTTCGTGTCATTCGCTTCTTGGAGCGCATGGACTGCGCCATCCTGTCGGGCTTCCGCAAGGTCAGGCCCTTCGGGCTATTCGGTGGAGAGGAAGGGCAACTCGGCGAGAATTGGGTGCGTCGCAAGGACGGGCGTCTCGAGCGGCTGAAAGGTTCGGACCAGACGGTGCTGGAGCCCGGCGAGGCCGTCATCATCAAGACGCCGACCGGCGGCGGGTTTGGCAAGAAGAGCGAGCGGAAGTGACGCCGTCGGTTGCCAGTGCTCAGAATTTCAGCTCGGCGGCGTCGGTAGAGATGACCGTCACGGTCTTGCCTGGCTCAAGCTCGGTCGAGGTGGTGAAGGATTGTGGCACGAACTTTATCGTAGCGCGGCAGAACGAGCTTCGCTCGATGACATCCATGCCGCCGCAATTCTCATCAACCTTCTGCTTCGCGCTTGCCGGCGCGATGTCCGGCGTCTCGATATAGAGCGCGCCGGCGGTCGAGCACTGATAGCCGGAAGCGTCGCCGTTGACGCCCCCCGATGCGCAATAGGCACCGGCGATTTCGACCGTCTGGCCGATATAGCGGTCGGGATGCTTGGCGAGCTCGCTCCAGTCGATCGACTTGGCGAGGGCGGGTACCGATGCAGAAAGAGCAAGACCCGAAGCGATCATCAGTGTGGCGAGGCGCAAGGAGGACTCCCCGAATAGAGGCGAAGGCCCGACTGTACAAAAACAAAAAGGGCGCGGAACTTTAATCCCGCGCCCTCTCTTTGTCGTTGCCTCTCTACTCGTCGCTCGTTCGCAGGGTTCAGCTTCGAGCTTGTTTACGCGTTCGGAACAGAACCGCCGCGGGCACGCTCGGCCATGAACTGGTCGAACTCGGCCTTGTCCTTGGCATGGCGAAGACGCTGCAAGAAGGACTGGAACTCGTTCGCCTCCTCCTGAAGCCGCCGCAAGGTCTCCTCGCGATAGTCGTCGAAAGCCCGGTTGCCGGTCGAACGGAACGGCCCCATGCCGCCGCCAAACCGCCGCGCCTCAGTCGTCAGATAGTCCCGCCATGCCGTCTTATTTCCGCATCCCATGCGTCCACTCCAGATCAGATAGGCCAATACGCCAAGGCCAACGGGCCACCAGAGAATGAAGCCGACGATCATGGCTGTGATCCATGCCGGCTTCCCATACTCGTCCAAGGTCGCAACCAGGTGCATCGACGCTCCTTCCTTCAGTGTGAATGTAATTCACATTCACATAGATGACTGGGCCCGCTCCAGAGTCAAGGGCCTACATAAAATGTGATGGGGTGCGTTTCACAAGGTCCAGGGTCAAGGGGCGGGTGCATGTGATGGCGCCTTCGCGGCACAGGACGCCCTGAAGGCAACAAGAAAAATCTTAAGCTTCAGGCAGCTAGTCTTTGCCCCAAGCATGTTGGGTGTAGGATCGGGGGGCTGATCCAGTGTTTCTCAGTCGCAAATTTGCGTTCCTGGCCATGGCGTCGGCTATCCTCGGCGCCACCAGCGGCACCGTCGCGCTGGCCCGTTCCCTCTCGGATGCCAAGCCCCAAGAAGGGGTGGCAGCCGCGCACGACATGCCCGTCCAGGGCATCGACGTGTCGTATTGGCAAGGCGATATCGACTGGGCGAAGGTACGCGACGCAGATGTGCGCTTCACCTTCATCAAGGCAACGGAGGGCGCCGACCACGTCGATCCCAAGTTCATCGAGAACTGGGAAGGCGCAAAGCGCGCCGGGGTCTCACGCGGCGCCTATCACTTCCTCTATTGGTGCAGTCCTGCGGATGAGCAGGCACTGTGGTTCATGCTGAACGTACCGCCCGACCCTGACGCATTGCCGCCGGTGCTCGATGCCGAGTGGAACAGCCACTCCAAGACCTGTCCCCATCACGTCGCGCGGGATGTCGCGCTCAAGAAGATCAAGATCATGCTCGACGCCATGGAGGCCCATACCGGCAAGCGGCCGATCATCTATACCGACCCGGTCTTTTACCGGGACGTGCTCGACGGGGCGTTCACCAACTATCATTTCTGGCTGCGCTCGGTCGCTGCTGAGCCGGGAGAGGTCTACCCACAACGCTCCTGGGCGTTCTGGCAATTCACGACGACCGGCACGGTGCCGGGGGTCAACGGCAAGGTCGATCGCAACAGCTATAACGGCACGCAAGGAGACTGGGACCGCGTGCTGAAGTGGCTTCAGGCTGGCCACTGATCAGGCGGCGGTGACTGCGGGGATTCGTCATTGCCACGCTAGACCCGGCACTCACTTCCACCGGCGCCTCAGCTCGCAGAGACGTAACGGCTTGGATGCAAGGACCCAAAGCCTACCCTCGGGCAACGACCCGAGGGTCCGGGCATGATGGAGTCAACTTTTGACGGCCTTCTCGTCGGGCAGAATACCGAGTCCTTTCAGATAGATCAGCATGGCGCTTTCGAGGATTTCGTCAGGGCTCATCGGCACTTTCCGCGCCTGAAGACCGCCTTGGGCGAAGAGCGTGGCGACGCCGTGGGAGATGGCCCAGATATGCAGGCTCATGAGCTTGAGCGGCGGCCGTTCGGCCTCGGGAAGCGAGCGGCAGAGGGCCGCGGCCGCTCGCTGCAACACGTCGAAGGACCGCTCGGCGGAAGGCAGCGTCTCGGGCTCGGCCGCCGGCATGATCCCCGCCTCGAACATCACCGCATAGCTTGCCGGCTCCTCGCGCGCGAAGGCGAGATAGGCCTTGCCGAGATTGTCGAAGGCCGAGAGCGGCGTGGGCACGCCGTTGTTCCACGCCATGTCGAGACGCGCGGCGAAGCGCTCGAAGCCGCTCTTGGCGACCTCGGCGAGAAGCGCGTCGCGGTCGCGGAAATGGCGGTAGGGCGCGGCGGGGCTCACGCCCGCAAGCCGCGCGGCCTCGGTCAGGCTGAAGCCCGCCGGCCCATATTGCTCGATGAGCTTGCGGGCCGCCTCGAGCAGCACCTCTTTGAGGTTGCCGTGGTGATAGGAGCGAGGCCGGCGCCAGCCGGGTTCATCGGACGAGCCCATGTAAAGGGCTATTACATGAAAGCCCTGGCGGCTGCCAGCTTGGCACTCACCAAGGAGATTTAAGGCGTAAGGGTCCTCGCGACACGGAATCCAAAATTGGTGGCTCGGCTATTGGTGGGAAACCAGTAGCGCTCGGCCGAGGCGAGGTTCCCGTCTCTTTCCCCAAAGGAGCCGCCCCGAAGGACACGGTCCCCGCAGTCGTATCCGGTTGTCCATGCGCTTCCGTCGGTGGGCGCTCCCTCGTAGGAGTTGTGCCAGCAATCCTGCACCCACTCCCACACATTGCCATGCATGTCGTAGAGACCGAAACCATTCGGCTTCTTTTCGCCGACAGGGTGCGTCTTGAGGTCGGAGTTTCCGTTGTACCAAGCATATTCGCCAAGCACGGCCATATCATCGCCGAAAGAATAGAGCGTTGTCGTTCCAGCCCGCGCGGCGTATTCCCATTCGGCCTCCGAAAGAAGGCGATACGGCTTACCCGTGAGCCTGGAGAGCCAAGTCACATACTGCTCGGCCTCGTCCCAAATCACGTTGATCACCGGCCGCTCGCCGCGGCCCCAATCGCTGTCGGAGACCCCGGGGCAGGCGACACACGTGTCCCACTCCGCGAACGTCACCTCGTATTTGCCGACTGCGAACTGCTTGGCCAGCACGACCTCGTGTTGCGGGCTCTCAAAGTTCGAGTCCTCATCATGGCTCTTAGAGGTTCCCATCGCGAAGCTGCCGGCCGGCAGCACGGCCATTGCGGGACAGTCCTTGCATTCCTGAAAGCTGTCCTTGGGCTTCAGCGCACGCTCGGCCTCCACCGTGAGCACATAGGGGCGCACTTCGGTGAGCCAATAGATTTGCTCCCTCAGATAAGACTGATTCCACCAGCCGAAGAGCCCGATGACGATCCCTGCGAGCAGCACCCCGACGAGCGCCTGGACGCGGCGCTTGCGTCGCGCTGCCGCGCGGCGCTCACGCTCGGCGCGGCGGAAGATCTCGTCGGACGGAACACCAAGGAGTCCCGCAATCACCTTGGCAAGCGCAAGCGTCTTGCCGTCGCCCTCCTCGCGCACATCCGCCGCAAGCAGCTCCTTCCGTTCCGTGGTGATCAAGCCGGCCGCATCCAGCTCGAACTTGAGCGCGGGCGGGAAGCAGTCGAGCTCTGGATCGCCAGGCTTGCCGTCCACGATGAGCGGGATCAGCGGCCGCTCTTGGTGCCGCGACTTGAAGAGGCGGATCTCCTCGTTGACGTAGAGGCTCTTGGCCGATGACGGCGAGCAGATGACGATCAGCGCGGCGGCAGCATCGAGAGCAGCGAGCGTCTGTTCCGTGAGCGTATGACCTGCCGTGAAGTCGTCGCGATCGCGGAAGATCGGGCGCAGGGCCTTCAGGATCGTTCCGGTCGCGGTCTCCCGTCCGATGAGATCCTTGTCGATGTGGAAATATTCAAGGCCGCGATGCAGCCACCTCGCCCAGCTCGTGTCGGCATGGCTATAGGAGATGAAGGCGCGATATTTGAGATCAGTGGCCTCTGACATTGTCGTTTTACCCGGCGAACGGAGCGGCCCTATTATGATGAAGAGAAAAAGGGGCAACTGACGGTCCGCGACGCAAGACTAATATTTCTTGCGGAATCTTTCGGAGGACAACCGGGAAACAGGCAGTCGTTGAGCTAGCGGCAAAACGCCGCCATGATAGTTTCGCCTCACCCACGGCCCGGAACCATGGTGAGACGATTCGGGCCGGGGGAGATGGGAGCCCCATGAACCAGCACGAGACTGCCGAGCCTCTGCGGACGGAGAAGCCGGGCTTGCGTTCGTTCCTCGCCGCCGAGGCGCCGGCGATCGCGGGCCTCGTCAGCGCTCTTATCGCTTATGTCTTCGAGCGGCAGATCTTCGCCGACCTCAACAATTATCCGCTCACCATCCTTTTGTTTCTCTGGCTGTTCGGGACCATGATGTGGTGCGCCTTCGGCGTCGTGCGCCATGCCGAGGCGGTCGCCATGAGGCTCGGCGAGCCTTACGGCACGCTCGTGCTCACCCTTTCGGTGATCATCATCGAGGTCTCGCTGCTCGCCGCCATCATGCTGCATGGCGAGAACAATCCGACGCTCGCGCGCGACGCCATGTTCGCCACCCTGATGATCGTGCTCAACGGCATGGTCGGCACAGCGCTGCTCATGGGCGCGCTGCGCTATTGGGAGCAGGAATACAATCTTGAAGGCGCCCGCGCCTTCCTCGTGGTCATCGCCTCGCTTGCCGTGTTCGCCCTCATCATCCCGAACTACACCAAGACCGAGCCCGACCCGAGCCACGCCCCGTTCAAGGCGGCCTTGTTCGCCGCCATCACCATCCTCTTCTACCTCGTGTTCGTCGTCATTCAGACCATGCGGCACCGGTCCTTCTTCGCCGAGCCCAAACGCAACGGGCGCCATGCGCGGCAGCGGGGGCACCACCACCTCCCCGCAAACGGGTCGCTCGGCTATCACACGCTGATGCTCTTGCTCACCATCCTTCCCGTCGTGCTGCTTTCCGAGTTCCTCGCCATCATCGTCGATTTCGGCATCGAGGATCTCGCTCTGCCGGTGCCGCTCGGGGGCGTGATGATCGCCATCCTCGTGCTCTCGCCCGAGGGACTCACCGCCTTCCACGCAGCGCTCGCCAATCAGCTGCAGCGTGCCGTCAATGTGTGCCTGGGCTCAGCGCTCGCCACCATCGGCCTCACCATCCCGGCGGTGCTGACGATCGGGCTCATCACCGGGTTCGAGGTGCATCTTGGGCTGGACGAGGTCCAGACCGTGCTCCTCATCCTGACGCTGTTCGTCAGCGCGCTCACGTTCGGCGGCGCGCGCACCAATGTGCTGCAAGGGATCGTGCACCTGCTGCTGTTCGTCGTCTATGTTGCGCTGATCTTCAGCCCGTGAGTTGAAGAGGCTCCCCGGCGGGCTCAGCCCTTCACGCGGCGTGGGTCGTGGCCGTAGGTGTTGCGCGCGCGGATAAGGCCGTCACGGCCATGCAGCAGGGCCTCGGTGCGCTCCTTCCTGGCAATGGACTTGGCCCTTTCCCAGGCCTCGCTCTGGGTCTTGTAGACGGCGAGCGGCTGGGAAGCCCCCTCGGCCTTGACGGCCCACCGTTCCCCATGGCTGACCACGTGCTGGTTCTTGCCCATGGCTCCCCTTCCCCCGCGGCAACCGCCACTATAGTCGAGCCCGATCCGCCATAGAAGCAAAGCCAACGGTTTGGCGGTGTGCTACATCAGGCCTTGGCCCCGCCTCGCTTTTCGTCCCTCGCCACGCAACATGGAAGCACGCCTCTTCCCGAAAGAGCCGCTCAAGATCGGCTGGCGCGAATGGGTCGGGCTGCCCGATCTTCGCGTCGGCGCGATCAAGGCCAAGATCGACACCGGCGCCCGGACCAGCGCGCTGCACGCCTACCGCATCGAGCCGTTCCGCCGCGGAGGCGCGCTCTGGCTCCGTTTCGAGCTGCATCCGATCCAGCGGAGCGAGGCGATGAAGGTCACTTGCGAGGCGCACGCCATCGACGAGCGCACGGTGCGGAACTCTGGTGGCGGCGTCGAGCGCCGCTACATCATCAAGACGCTGCTCAAGCTCGGGGATGCGTCCTGGCCGATCGAGCTTGCGCTGGCCAATCGCGACCAGATGGGCTTCCGCATGCTCCTTGGCCGCACCGCGCTCGAGGGCCGCGCGCTGATCGAGCCCGGCCGCTCCTATCTCCTCGGCGCGCGCCCCGCCCGACCTCGCCGCAGGCGGAAGACGCCGTCCCTGCGGAAAAGCAAATTGCTGGGATAATCCGAACTCCCGCCATGAGAGCCCCATGAAGATCGCGTTGCTCGCGCGCAATCCGCACCTCTACAGTCACCGGCGCATCTGCGAGGCAGCGCGAGCGCGCGGCCACGAGATCGAGGTGGTCAACACGCTGCGCGTTTCCATCAACATCACCTCGCGCCGGCCCGCCCTCTATTATCGCAAGCGCCGGCTCGAGGATTTCGACGCGGTGATCCCGCGCATCGGCGCCTCGGTGACCTTCTACGGCCTCGCCGTGCTCCGCCAGTTCGAGGTCATGGGCGTCTATCCCCTGAACGAGTCGGTCGCCATCGGCCGCTCCCGCGACAAGCTCCGCTGCCTGCAGCTTCTCGCGCGGCGCGGCATCGGGCTTCCCGTCACCGCCTTCACCCACGATCCACGACAGGCGGAGGACATCATCGACCTTGTCGGGGGAGCGCCCGTGGTCATCAAGCTGCTCGAAGGCACGCAAGGCATCGGCGTGGTGCTCGGCGAGACGGTCAAGTCGGCGAAGTCGGTGATCGAGGCGTTTCAGGGCGTGAACGTCAACATCCTGGTGCAGCAATTCATCAAGGAGGCCGACTCGACCGACATAAGGGCGCTCGTGATCGGCGACAAGGTGGTGGCCTCGATGAAGCGGCAAGGTCCGCCCGGTGAGTTCCGCTCGAACCTGCATCGCGGCGGCTCCGGCGAAAAGGTGCGCATCACGCCGCAAGAGCGGAGTGCCGCGGTCAAAGCCGCGCGGACGCTCGGCCTCAATGTCTGTGGCGTCGATATGCTCCGGTCGAAGAGCGGGCCGCTCGTGCTCGAGGTCAACTCGTCGCCGGGCATCGAGGGGTTGGAGAAGGCGACCGGTATCGATGTGGCGACGCCGATGATCGAATTCCTCGAGCGCCACGCCGCCCCTGGCCATACGCGCACCAAGGGCAAAGGCTAGAACGCCCATTCCCGCGAAGCGGCCGCTCTAGGCGGTGGGTGCGGCATGAAACCCAAGCGCATCCCCGTTTCTTGGGCTAAAGTCGGCAAATCCATCGGGAGATTTGGGCAATGATTTGGCAGTTTTTCCGCATCCGGTTTGCCGCCATTTGGCAGTTTCGGTTCGCGGCCATGGTCTTGGCCGCCTTTGTGGCTTGCAGCGTCTCTGCCTCCCGCGCGGAGGAAAAGAAGCCATCGCCTTGCAATGAAGACGCCATGATCGTGGTCGATGCCTCAGGTTCCATGTCCGGCAACCAGGTCCTCGGCATCCCGAACTCCCAAGCCCGTATCGATGAAGTGCGCACAGCTCTCTCCCAGGTGTTGCCGAGCGCCACGAAGTATCGTCGCGTTGGCCTCGTCACCTTCGGACCGGGGCCTTACAACCAGTGCAACGTCAAGCTCGAATTCAAGCCAGCGCCGGATGCCGCGGGCCTCATCATGAGCACCGTGAATGCCTTGGTGCCGGCCGGCAAGACGCCTCTGACAACTGGAGTCGAGCAGGCGGCAGAAGCACTCGATTTCCACAGTAAGCCGGGCGTCGTCGTCGTGGTGACCGACGGCGAGGAGACGTGCGGAAGGTCGCCTTGCGAGCTTGCCAAGCAGCTTCATCTCACTGCCCAGCAGCTCACCGTTCACGTCATCGGCTTTCGCTACGAGAGCTTCTCCTGGACCGGCGGGAACCCCGTGATGGATCTCATGTGCCTCGCCGAGGAGAATAACGGTCTCTATATCAAGGCCAACTCCGAGGGAGATCTCGTCGAGGCCCTGGAGAAAACCCTCGACTGCCCGATGGTCTCGCAAGCGAGCCCTGCCACGCTCGCGAAGTGAGGCTGCGGCGCCTCAGCCAGCTTTTCCGTTCTTGTCATCGCCCGGCTTGACCGGGCGATCGAGTATCGGAACGCGAGACGCTGAGCCGAACAAGCACCCTCTCCCGGCTCCCCTAGCTCAGGCCCCGCGACCTCTTGGGCCGTTGACGCTTGCAAGGCAAAGCGGGCTCTATACGCGGGGCCAAAATAAGTGAGCGGTGACGGTCATGCGTCGCGTCCTCGTTGTTGCGTTTCTGGCGCTCGCCGCATGCGGGCTTGGCACTGTGTTGGCCGAGGATCAGAGCCTGCTCAACCGCTGCTGGACGCCACAAGCCCTTGCCGGCACGCATCAGGAGCTGCAATCGGTGCGCTCGCATCTCCATTTCGACCTCGCCCCCCTCAAGCAGGAGCCGCTTCCTCAAGCCTCCCCGGTGCCGCAGGAGCTGCGCGGCTCGATCCGGAGCGTTACGCTTCCTCCCGGCGAGAAGCTCATCGCGCTCACCTTCGATCTTTGCGAGACCGACGGCTACGTCGCGGGCTATGACGGCCGCATCGTCGATCTCCTGCGTGCGCAAGGGGTGAAGGCCACCTTCTTCGCCGGCGGCAAATGGATGGAGACCCATAAAGAGCGCGCCGAGCAGCTCATCGCCGACCCGAATTTCGAAGTGGGCAGCCACGGCTTGCGCCATCTTGACCTCGCCAATGTCAGCGAGCAGAGCCTCGGAGACGAGATTCTCTTGACCGAGGCGGCTTATGCGCGCGCACGCAAAGGCCTGCTCGCCCAACAATGCGTGGCGGACGTGAAAGCGGCGAGCCCCCTGCCGGAGCGCATGAGCGTGATGCGCTTCCCCTATGGACGCTGCAATGCGAAGTCACTTGCAGCGGTCGCCGACACAGGCCTGCTCGCCATTCAGTGGGACCTCGTGACCGGCGATCCCGATCCACACCAGTCGGCGAAGGCCATCGTCAATACCATCCTCACCCGCGTCCATCCCGGGGCCATCATCGTCGCCCACGCCAATGGCCGCGGCTGGCATACCGCCGAGGCGCTCGCGGTCGCCATCCCCAAGCTCAAGGAAGAGGGCTATAGCTTCGTGACGGTGAGCGAGCTGCTTAAAGCGGGAAAGCCTGTTATAGCGGCGAACTGCTACCTCACCCGGCCCGGCGACATGCCGCGCCTTGCACGGTCGACCCATCGCCAGATCCATGACATCTGGAGCGTTCTCCCACCCCCCTTGTGACCTTGAGCGCGCGCGCCTCGTGGCGCTCGATCCCCGCTTTTGCGCAAGTCTTGCCGCGTCGATCGTGGCGATCCCGCCCTGGTCAGTGATGTGCTATCCGGCCGATGCGATGGCGCGATTTCTCGCGTCGCCAGATGGCGGCGCCTCGCGTTATCTGGTCGAGGTCGGAGGCGAGGAAGCGGGCGCGGTATCGGTCCGCTTCCCCTGGCTCAAAGGCCCTTATCTCGAGCTCCTTGCGCTCTTGCCGCGATTCCAGAGCCAGGGAATTGGCGCAAGCATCCTCGCTTGGTTCGAGCAGGAGGGGCTCAGTCTCGGGGCGCGCAATCTGTGGGTCTGCGCCTCATCGTTCAACGCGCGCGCCTTGCGCTTCTATGGGCGCCACGGCTTTAGCCCTGCGGCAACGCTGCCCGGACTGGTCGCTGACGGCTATGACGAGATTCTGCTGCGCAAGTTTCCGCTAGATGTGGAGCCTCAACAGGTTGTCCTCGGTCAAGCCGAGTCGGCTGATGGGCGGTTTGGATTTTAGACTGCCATGCGGGCGATGCCAGTTATATCGATGCAGCCAGAACGGGAGCT
>JBGQMX010000086.1:0-13380 GCA_041500805.1 Methyloceanibacter sp. | reverse complement strand
TCCCTTACGAATCGGAAAACGACAAACCCGCTCTAGCGAGCGGGTGGACCTTGGGTTGGCAAAAATTAAGCGTGACAGCCTTCGTGGGCGCGACGTTGGCGGTGCTGACGATGCTTGCATGGGAATGGGTCACAACCAAACAGAGCCAATGGCACGCTGAGACTCAGACCAAACCGCCTTCTGTCGCAGACCAAGAGGAAATTCGCATCCTTGCTGATTGCCAGGACACAATCTTGGAAAAGGTGCCAGAAGTAAATGGCGAGCGAATTGGCATTTCATTTTCAGAAGGCCCAGATGATCCGCTTCGAATAGCCCCTACGGTATTAAAGGGGCAGGGAGCGATGCCGTTCCCACTTGCCACCGTTTCCGTATTTTCTTGTGAGTTGACTGCGTTCTCTAAAAAAACCCCTTTTTGAAGTGGAATTAGAATTTAAATTCGACGCCATTGAAGCGATTGTTGATGCTGCTACGGCAACATCTTCTACTGTCCACGCGGGAAAGCCCCTCTTCTCGAAGAGTTTTGTGTATGTCGTAAGAAGAGTGGACGTGCACCCGAAAGGTTTAACAATCTTCTTCAGGAATGAATCTAGCAAGTTTGTGAGTTTTTACTTCCCGACGGAGGCGAGATTAATAGGTTTAGAGCAAGGCATCAAGGTAACCGCCCCGGTAGAAACAAGCTATAAGCTGCAAATGACGCTACCGCCGGGCCTAATGCCTAAACCCGCATCTCCTTCACCCCAATCGCCTCAAGGCATTGAATCAAAAACGCCGCCGAAAAGCCCGGGATAGCCTTGAGTTGAATCAACCGGACAAGAAGAAGCCCGGTCTACGGGGGCGCAGGCCGGGCTTCTCCCTCTCTTACTCCCAAACAGGGTATCGGCGTTGGCTGATGAAGGGCCATGAGGGAACCCAGCGCCAATACCACTAAAACGAGAACTCGCTCGGAAGGGCTTGGTTCCTAGAGCGCCTTCTTGCAGAGCATGGCAAGCTTGCCACGGCGGCACACCCTGCGGGGATAAGTTTGTTGTCGAGCTTGGCTGCCTAGCGCATGCACGTCCAGCCAAATAATCCGGCCAGCCTAATAGAATTTGACGGTCGTCGTTAGTGTGGTGAGGTTCCCTTCGAACCGATTCTGCGCGTCGAACTCTTGATAGTGACGGAAATTGAAAATCACCGGCCGGTGCATCAGCACTGTGTTGTAGAGGATATGAGGCCCGATGCCGAAAACGCGGCCCTCGAATGGACCAAGCACGGCACCTGAGCCCGAGTCCCCTGTCAGCTGTCGATAGGCGAAGCCAGCAACGCCCAATTCAAGGCCAGAGGCAAATTTCTTGCCGACAGCCCAGTCCCAATTGAACTCGTCGCCATTCTTGTAATCGGTCGCTGGATTCGTAGCGTTGAAGGTCACGCTGATGGCAGAATCGAACTCAAGATTCGTGTTGGGCTCGATGTAGGTGATCCCCCACCCTAGATTGACGCCAAAATGGTTCCTACCTGTATTCGGCTTGAAGCCGAGCTCGTAGCGTCCGGTGGGGAACCAGCCCGTCAGGTACAACGTGTTCGACAGGCCAGCGGACGTCCAACCAATCTGCGCACGCGCGTTGGTGTCGCCCCACCCCGATCCTTCGATTGATTTGTGGACGGTGGTCAGCCCCGTCACCGTTCCATCGGCCCGCACGAAATTGTAGGAGGAGCCGAGCGACAGTCCGATATGCCCGCCCAGGACTTTGGTATCGGGAACCCATAAATTGCCAAACCCCGAAAGGAATGGGCTCTTGTTAACGTCAAGCACGGTCTTACCACCGTCGAGATAAATCCTGATGTCGCCGTCGTAGCCGGCAAACGCTGAGGCGAAGTAGAGGCCCGGGTCGGGCGTGACGCCGGCGCCAAAGCCGAAATTGCCTGGGGTAACCAGTCCGGAAGCCGATTCAGCCCCGAGCGCCGGGGATGCGATCATGAGCAAAAGAGCTCCGGCTGCTATGCGGACCGAACAGCGCACCATATTCGTCTCCCGGTGACACAGAAAACGAGCGGAATCCTTCTAACTCAACCGAGTTCTGGCTTAATGCAATTTGACATTCCCACTATCGCATTAGCGCAACAGGCGGCGCATTTCTCGTTGAATCAACCCGATGCCCCGAAGCTTCGCCTCTGGTCCAATGTCCGCATTGGGTCACAAGCGGACGGATCCAGACCTAGGGCCAGGACAGGATTTTAAGGGTTTGGATCGGACACTTGGTCCGGTGAACTAGCGTCCCACGCCGGACACAATTTCGCCCTCACATGGCAGCGGGTCGGGGTTCCAAGGGGCGTGGTCGGGTTCGAGTAACATAAGACATGCTCCGCCTGCTCAGCTGGCTCGCGCAACTTTGCGAGCTCATCCTCGCCATCCCCTACCGGGCCGCCCGTTTCATTTTCGGCACTCTCATCTTCAACCCGCGGCTCGGGCGGCTCCGGCTCATCGTGGCGCCGGCCATGCTCTATGTGCTGTTCGCCGTCACGCTCACTTATGTCTACGCCCCGATCAGAGGCGCGTTCGGTCAGATATGGATGGCGAAGGTGCTCAGCTACGCCGACGAGCGCTCGCTCGGCACCGCCATCTACGACGTGAAGGGCCGCTTCGCCGGCATCTTCGATCCGATCCTCGATAGCGAGGAGGACTTCAACTATACGGGGCGGCCCATCGAGCTCCCCGACTACATCGCCTATCCCGACCATAAATCGCTGCATGTGGGCGAGGTGCCGGAGGATTACTGGCAGTGCCTCGCCTACCAGGAAGACCGGCATCTCGGCGGGCTGATCAATCCGTTCGGCATCGACCTTTTCGGCGTGCTCAAGATCCCGGTCTCCACGATCACGCGCACCTTTCGCTACGGCTCGCCGAGCCTCGGCGTGGGCGGCTCGACGCTCTCGATGCAGCTCGCCCGCATCTTCTTCAAGACGCCGCCATCCGCCAACGAGACGGCGGGCGAGAAGCTCTCGCGCAAGCTGAAGGAGTGGTGGTTGGGGCCGGTGATCCAATGGCAGCTGACGCGCGGCGGCGACCTGACGCTGCTCAAGCGCTGGGCGGCCAACCATTTTCCCCTCGCCCAGCGCACCGGAGGCCAGGAGCTTTATGGCGTCGAGCAGACGAGCCTCATCCTGTTCGGCAAACCGGCGAGTGCGCTGAGCCGGGCAGAGCAATACGTTCTCGCGGCGGCGGTCAACCAGCCGGTGATGCTGATCGGCGGCAGCGAGAAGCTCGACAAGCTGCGCCAGGCGACGTGGAAGCGCGTGGCGGGCTCGCGCGCCAAGACCTGCGCCACCGCGCTCATTGCCGATGCCGGCGAGCGGGCCCGGGTCGTCGCCGAGCTTCAGCATCTGGCGGACGCGCCACCCGAGCCTGCGCCCATGCCGGGCACCGAGGAGGCCCTTGCGGGCTTATCGCAGGTGAGCGCGGGGCGCGTCGGCGCCAACCCCGTGTTCCGCTCCAACGCTCTGCTGGCCTCGGTCAAATATGGCGTGCGCGAGGAGCTGAAACGCCGCTTCGGCTACGGCTGGCGAGGAAAAGTCAGCGCCGTGCATCTGACGCTGGATGCCGCCGACAATTTCCAATTCCGCGAGCGTGAGAAAGGGGCGCTGGCGCTGCTCGACACGCGCTTCAAGGGGAACCTCGATCCCGGCTACGCGCTCGATCTCGATCGTGCCGGCGACGACCAAGGACAGGTGGCGCTCCACGTCCCCGACGTGATCATCGCCGCCGCCGACGATAAGGGGCACCTCGTCCGCTATTTCGAATCGAATTTCAACGCCGCCTATTTCGGCTCCGCCGCGGCACGCGAGGCCGCGACCGGTCGCTACAAGCCGGCGCACGAGGCCCGCGCCATCGCCTCTCTCGGCAAGATCCTGGCGGCGGTGGCGATCGCCAATCAGGCGCGCGACACGCCCTCCTCGCTGTGGGTCGACACCAAGTCTCCCGCCACGGGGCTCGAGGCTTGCGGCCACGGCGAGGAGCGGCGCCTGCGCACGGCGCGCGTGGCCTTTGCCTGCTCGCTCAACACGCCGCTCGAATGGCGCACCTCTCGGGTGCCTTTAAGCGAGCTCGAGCGCCTGGTGCACGGCTTCGGCATCACCCTGGTCGATCCCGTCACCTCAGCCGCCAATCTGGCCAAGAGCATCGTGGTGGGCCAGGTCGCGGCGAGCCCCCGCACGGTGCACCGCCTGGCGGGCTCCGTGCTTGCAGCGCTGTCCGGCGATGCCGAGAAGCCGGTGACGCTGCCGACGCTCGTCTCGGGCCTCACCTTGAGCGAAGGCGACGCGGGCGATGCTGAGCTTGCGTCCGGCGCCATCGTGCCGGGCACCTTCATAAAGCCAGAGTCCCGCGCGCTGCTCGGCGCCTTTCTCGAAAGTCCCCTCTGCTACAGTCACGGCACGCTCAAGCTCCTGTCGGACTGGTGCGCCGATCGCCACAAGGGTGTGGCGCTCCACTTCGCCAAGACCGGCACGCGCGGGACCGGGGTCTTAGACCCGCTTGCTTATGACACCGTCGACCTTTGGGTGGCCGGCGGCATCAAATTCGACAGCGGCGCCTCCTATTCCTATGTGGTGGTGATCGGCACGGGCTCGCCGGCACAGCCTTGGGCGCGCGACCTCTATGCCGGCCAGGTGGCCGAGCCTCTGGTCAGGATCCTGCTCGAGGATCTGGAGGACGATGCCGCGCCCAAGGAACTCACCGACGCACGCTAGCCACTTCTTTGAGCAAAAACCCCCCCACCCGACTCGCCGCCATGCGGCGAGCCACCCTCTCCCACGAGGGGCGAGGGGTTGGAGCAAGCGATGCCGCCACACTTTCCCCTCTCCCCTTGAGGGAGAGGGCTTTCCGTCGCGATCTTGCGCGAGCGTAGCTCTGCGCAAGTCGCATGGCGGAAAGGATGAGGGGTGATCGCGGCTGCCCAGGACGAAAAGGGGAGCGCAATTCACAGTTCCGTGGCACGGGTCACGAATTGGCCTTGTTTTGCCACGACCGTTAAGGCGGATTAACGATCGGAACGCTGGGGGGCGAAAAGCCGGTCGACGCGTCGGGAGTACGATCGAGCGATGTCTGTCCCCCCTGTGGCGCCACAGCGCGACGGTGCGCGCTTCGACCGCGCCATCGACAGTCTCGAATTCCACAATCGGCGGCTTGACCGCCTAAGAGCGGCTTTCCCGAGCTTCAAGAAAATCTTCCTCGTCGTCTGCCTGGCGGGCCTCTCCTGGTTCGCCACCTATGTCGGCATGCTCGAGCTGATCGCCGCCAATACCGGCGACGTGCCGCTCGTCCACAAGATCGCCATCGGCTTCGCCGTCGCCACGCTGATGCTGATGGTGCTCTACATTCTCGATGCGCTGTTCTCGCCGATCTCCTGGTGGCTGCGCCTCCTCTACATTCTCGGCTATGTGCTGCTCACGTTGATCTCGGTCGGCTTCGGTTTCGGCTTCTATTGGAAGGTGCTCGAGTCGCGCGGCGAAGCGACGCGCTCGGCGGAAGCGGCCATCGGCCAAGTGCAGCGGGCGCTGGAAGAAGGCAAAGCGCGCATCGGCCAGCTCGGCGGAACGCTGGACACGCTCACCGCGGTGTCGGCGGCCAAGGCGACCGAGGAGCGCGAGAAGGGCCTCACCTGCCCCGACAGTCCGCCCGGAGACGGGCCGCGCCGGCGGATGCGCGATGCCGACGCCAAGAACTTCGCCTTCACCTCGGAATTCATCAAATCGCGGGCGGGCGGCGTGCAGACCGATCTCGACGCGCTCAACGCCGATCTCGCCAAGGTGCTGAGCCGCGATCCTTCCACCTTCGATGCCTCGGGCACCCGCAACGAGTTCCTGCGCGCTCTGAACGGGAGGCTCGACCTCACCATCACCCGCTTCAATGCGCTGCGCAGCGATCCGCAACTCGCCGAGCAGAGGAACGCTCTCGCCGAGCGCGCCGACCGGACGAGCTTCGGCGACGGCAAGTCCGTCTTCGCCTGTCCCGATCCGCAGCTCCAGACCGCGCTGCACGGCGTGGTGCGGGCAATCGACAGCCTGCCCCCGATCGAGAAGCCAAACATCGCCGCCGTCGAAGGCTCCGAGGCAATAGTCGAAGCGTTCAGGCGGCTCACCGCCACCACCATCGGCGCGCTGCAGCTGAAGCTGCCGCCCTCGCCCGAGGCGCTCCGCGAGCTCCAGCGGCAGGCCGTGCAACAGGCCGCCAAGCCTGAAGAGGCGCAAGCGCTAATGGCGCAAGAGCCGGGCTTGGGCCCCCGCGACTACATCCCGCTCTTCATCGCCATCTTCGTCGATTTCTGCCTGCTGCTCGTCTCCATCAACCGCCCGATCAACCGCTTCCACATGCTGGTGCAGACGGTGCGCGATGCGCGCGACGGGCCGGTCGGCGAGATCCTGGCGCGCTTCCACGAGACCCATCTCACGGGCTTGCGCCGCGAGTTCGAGGTGTTCCAGCACGCCGTGTTCGATTTCCTCGGCGACTACTATGTCGCCGTGCCCGTCAACGCGCAACGCACCGAGGCGCGCTATCTCGGCAATCTCTTTGTCGGGCTCGAGGGCAAAGGCATCGTCGACCGCGTGCTGCTGCCACCCGCCTTCGTGGTGCGGCGGAAGCTCAAGCTGCAGGGAAGCGCGTTCGCCGAGGAGCGCGCCTTCAGGCTCTACCGCTTCCGTACCGGCGCCTGGTCCAAGCTCGTGCTCGACGCGATCCTGGGCGCCGGTCCCCGCCTCCCTGCCGAGAGGCAGCACGGCGTGAGGCCTGCGCCGGAGCTCCAGGCCAAGTCGAACGGCCACACAGCGCCAGAGGCCCCGGCCAAGACCAACGGACATGCCGCGCCCAATCGCGAGCCTGATGAAGGTGGCGCCGATGGCGCGAACGGAAAGCACGAAACTGAGGAGAGGGTCCTGGGCGGTCAGCTGGAGGCGGCTTCTGCCCTCGACAAGAAGGACGCAGCGCCTCGTCCGGCTTCGTCCACCCCCGAAGCGAAGGCCGCCAACGGCCACAAACCAGCAGAGGCTTAAGCGTTGACGTACCGAAGAAGGACGGCAGTCAAGCCTTCCTTAACCCTGTTCTTGCTATTCATGGCAAGGCACGGCCAAGCGCCATAGCGTCTGCCGTCAGCCACTTCCACAGATGCGAGGGGGAACATGCGCGTTGTGGTCGGTTCGGGAAGTACGAGGGACTTTCGCCAGGTCGAGCTCGATCGGCATCTTGAGATGATGTCGCGATTCGTCGAGCGCGCGAGCGAGAGCCCGCAGTCGCTCGCTTTCTTCATGCTCTTGCGCTCGGCGCGATCGGGTCCTGCCCAGGCCTTGATCGGCATGAAGGACGATCTCCTGCGCGCCGGCGTGATCGCCAAAGTGGTCCTGGCCAGGCTCGAGCCCGAGGAGGACGTGAGGCAGCTGTTCGCAACCCTTTCGGAGCTTGCGCCGCGCGAGCCTGCGGCAGAGCTCATCCGCTGGGCGCGCAATCCGCGCCTGCTCGACGCCCATGAGCAGGTGACCTATGGCGAGGCCATGTGCTGGTCGGGCGACGCCATGCGCCGCGACGCCGACAAGCGCAACGCGCTGACGCTGTTCGACGAGGCCGCTCCCGACACGGTGCGGCTCGGCCGGCTCGCCTTCGAGGCGCTGTGGGCGGCGTCTTCGCTCGTGCCGGAACGCCGCCTGCTCGGACCGGTAACGGCGCGGCCCTCAGGGGCCTACCACCCGGCCCAGGAATCCCCGGTCGCCGTCTCGCCGCTTCGCCCGAGCCTCCAAGGCTGGCCGCTCGTCCGGCATTAGGCTCCCCTCAGCGCAGCATCGATAGCGGGTGCGATCGCACCCTGCTTCACTTTCTGCGTGCCCTGCCGCACCCCTGAACCTCTCTTGCTAACGCGCCCGATCGCCGCTTCTATGTGGCAGCTTTGGCTCGTCCAGAGCAGGTGGGCGTGAAGGCAACAGAGGAACGAGCCCAATGAACCGGCGCGAATTCGTGACAAGTTCTGTTTGCGCATGCTTGGCGACGACGGTGGCACGGGTCGGTGCTGCCTTTGCCGCAGAAGGCGACCCGATCATTGTTGGCGGCAAGCAATACGCCAACCGCAAGGCCTTCGTAGAAAGTGGGCGAAGATGCGCCACCCCGCTGCCCAGTCTTTATGACATCAGGCGAACCCAGCGTGTCAGATCCGCACTCCGCACCAACAATGTCGAGTTCAACACCAAGACGACCATTCCGGTGCGCTTCCATGTCATCCATGACGGCGTGACCGGCAACCTGCCGGATGGGCAGCTCACGGCGCAGGTCGACCTCCTCAACCAGGTCTATGCGCCGGTCTTGCTGCAATTCGAGATCGTCGACGTCGGGCGTCACCAGAATGAGGACTGGTACCATGTCGGCATTGCCACTCCGGAGGAGACGTCGATGAAGACGGAGCTCGGCCGGGAGACTGACCGCAGCCTCAACTTCTACACCGCCGATCTGCCGGATGGGCTGCTCGGCTGGGCCACCTTCCCTTGGTATCTCTGGGCCAACCCCGGCATGGACGGCGTCGTTATCAACCAGATGTCGCTCCCCGGATCGAGCCAGCGCTCGCCATACGATCTCGGCATGACAGCCGTCCATGAGATCGGGCACTGGTGCGGCCTGTTTCACACCTTCGAGGGCGGCTGCGTCGACCCAGGCGATGAAATTCCCGATACCGCCTATGAAGCTATCTCCGCGCAAGGCTGCCCGCTTGGACAACCGTCCAACTGCCCCGGAGAGACGCGCGCCAATCCCGTCGAGAACTACATGGACTACTCCGACGATTCCTGCATGAAGCAATTCACGCCGTTGCAGTTGCAGCGGATGAAGGACATGGTCGGCTACTACCGTTACGGGCTGCAGCCCGCCGTCACGCGGTCGGCGCTGCTTGCCCGTCTCCGCAAGGAATTGGATTGAGGCTCATCCTCGCCGCATTGGCCGGCTGGGCGCTCGTTCAGGGCCCCAGTACGGCCTTTGCGGCCAAAAACGTGGCAGCCTGCGATATCGTCGCGTTCGCGTCAGGGGCCGCACCGATGGCGATCGCGCCGGAAGCGTGGCGATCCTATCGCGACGCGGCGCTGGCCATCCTCGGTGGCGCGCCTGACACCGGCGCTGCGGAAGCTTTGCGTGACGCTGCCGACCGCCTGGCCGAAGCGCAAGATCAGCTGCTCGCCCCGGTGACGGCATCGAAGGCCTACAAGGACTATCTCGCAAGCGACAGCTGCCTCCTGCTCAAGAGCCTGAACCCGGACGGGGTCGAAGCGGCGCTCGCCGAGCTTGGTGCGTCCACCCCGGCGAGGGCTGTCGAAACGGCACGCGAGATCGCCAATGAAGCGCGAGAATTGGTGTCGACCATTGCACGCTCGGCCCGCTTTCGATCGAAGCGCGACCAGGTGCTCCTGTTCGCCCAATATTATTGCTTTGCCGCAGGCGCGATCCACGCGCTCCTCTCTCCTGAGCAGCAGGGCCGCATCGGCCTCGCCACATTCGGCAGCACGGTCACCTGCAGCGACGCCGGCAGAAAAGAGTAGAACAGTGCGGCCCGAAAGGCGCCCGAACATCGATGGAGGTATCCATGATCGTCAGAAGTCTCATCCTCGCTTTGCTGCTGCTGGGTAGCGCGCCGGCCGCGCAAGCCGCGGAACCCGAGGGCCCTTACCTCTTCGATCTGCTGAAGCAACAGACCTATCTCTTGGCTTGGAACGGCATGCTCGCTGGAGAGCGGGTTCCGGCGTGGGTCGGCAAATACGCCAAGACGTTCGACGGACCGTCCTCGCCGTCCAAGCACGTTTCGGTTGGCGGCGAGCCCTACACGCTGGCCTGGGTATGCAAGGCCCACGACTGCGGAGACAATCAGCTCCACGTGCTGTTCTCGCCGGACGGTAAGCGGGCTTGGGGATTGCTGATCACGGGCCAGCAGCGCCGTTGGCTCGGCAAGCCGGACGCCGCCATCCAAGCCGCAATCCAGAGCAACGTGGAATAGCGTCGCACGCGGTCCCCCGACGGCGTAGCGGGACCGGCAGCCACGCTCTATGGTAGCGGGCCCGTCTGGTTGGCACCGGTCACTTGAGAGGAGTTGCCGTGGACGAGATGGCTGAGCTCGCTCCGCTCTGCTTCGTGCTGATGCCGTTCGGCCGCAAGATGGATGCCGCCGGGCGCGTGACCAATTTCGACTCCGTCTACGACAAGATCATCGCGCCCGCGGTCGCCCGCGCCGGGCTCGAGCCGATCCGCGCCGACGAGGAGAAGGTCGGCGGCACCATCCATAAGCCGATGTTCGAGCGGCTGATGCTCTGCCACTACGCCGTCGCCGACATCACCGGCGCCAATCCCAACGTGTTCTACGAGCTCGGCATCCGCCACGCGATGCGGCCGCGCAGCACCGTCATCGTGTTCGCCGAAGGCACGGTGCTGCCCTTCGATGTCGCCCTGGTGCGCGGCATCTCCTACAAGACCGACGGCGCGGGCGAGCCGGTTCAGTCCGATGCAACGCTGGCGGCAATCGCCAACCAGCTCAAATCGGCACGCGACAATCCGCATGACGACAGCCCGATCTTCCAGCTCGTCGAAGGCGTACCGCGTTGGGACGTCGATCACAGTAAGACCGATGTCTTCCGCAAGGAAGCCGACTATTCCAAGAAGTACAAGGACCGGTTACGCGCGGCCCTGGCCCAGGGGGAGAAAGCGGCGGAAGCCGTGCAAGCGATCGCGACGGAGCCGGCGCTCGCAAATCTGCTCGAAGTCGAGAGCGGCGTCGTGGTCGATCTGTTCCTGTCGCTGCGCGACGTGAAGGCGCACAGGGCCATGATCGAACTCTACAACCGCATGCCGCTGCCGCTGCAACGCGCCAAGATGATGCGCGAGCAACATGGCTTTGCGCTCAACCGCGAAGGCGATTTCAAGGAAGCCGAGAAGGTGCTGACCGAGGTGATTACCGAGTTCGGCCCCTCGAGCGAGACCAACGGGCTCTTGGGCCGCATCTACAAGGACCGCTGGGACCTCGCCAAGAAAGAGGGGCTGCCGGAGGCGCGCTCGTTGCTCAAGAACGCCATCGACACCTATCTCGCCGGCTTCGAGGCCGATTGGCGCGATGCCTATCCCGGCATCAATGCGGTGACGCTGATGGAGATGATGCCGAAGCCCGACCCGCGCCAGGCGGAGATTCTCCCCGTGGTGCGCTATGCCGCCTCGCGAAAGGCCGCGAGGAACGCCGATTATTGGGACCACGCGACGCTGATGGAGCTTGCCGTGCTCGCACGCGACCCCGACGACGCCAATGAGAAGCTTGGCGATATGCTGATGGTCGCCCGCGCCGCATGGGAGCTTGAGACGACCGCCCGCAATCTCGGGCTCATCCGGCAGATGCGCGAGAGCCGCGGCGAGGATGCGGCCTGGATCAAGCAGCTCGAGGAGACGATCAAGGAGCGCGGGCGCCGCCTCGAAGCCGCCAAGCCGCCGGGCTGATAGATGCCCCCTAAATCGATGCAGGCGATGGTGCTCGATCGCGCGGGCGCGAAGCTCCGCGCCGCGGAATTGCCGGTACCCACGCCGGGGCCAAACCAGATCCTGCTCAAGGTCGCGGCTTGCGGGGTGTGCCGCACCGATCTCCACATTGTCGACGGCGAGCTGGTCCATCCCAAGCTGCCCTTAGTGCTCGGGCATGAGATCGTCGGCCACGTGGAGGCGCTCGGCTCGGGCGTCGAAGGCTTCGCGCCGGGGATGCGCGTGGGCGTGCCATGGCTCGGCTATACCGACGGCACCTGCTCCTATTGCCGCGAGTCCCGCGAGAATCTCTGCGACCACCCGCGCTTCACGGGCTACGACATCGACGGCGGCTATGCCGGTTACACCGTTGCCGACGCGCGCTACGCCTTCCCGTTGCCTGAGGCCTATGGCGACGCCGAGGCGGCGCCGCTCTTGTGCGCCGGTCTGATCGGCTATCGCTCGCTGAAGCTCGCCGGACACGGAACGCGACTTGGCATCTATGGCTTTGGCGCCGCCGCCCATATCGTCACGCAGGTGGCGCGCCATCAGGGGCGCGAAATCTATGCCTTTACCAGGGCCGGCGACGCGAAAGCGCAAGACTTTGCCTTGAGCCTTGGCGCGGTATGGGCGGGAAGCTCCGAGGAGAGCCCGCCGCAAGAGCTCGACGCCGCCATCATCTTCGCGTCCGTCGGCGCGCTCGTGCCCCTCGCGCTGAAAGCGGTGCGCAAGGGCGGCGTGGTGGTGTGCGGCGGCATCCATATGAGCGACATCCCGAGCTTCCCCTACGACCTTCTCTGGGAGGAGCGGGTGCTCCGCTCGGTCGCCAATCTCACCCGGGCCGACGCGCGCGAGTTCCTGGCGCTGGCGCCCACTGTGCCGGTCAAGACCACGGTCGTGCCGATGAGGCTTGGCGCGGCGAACGAGGCGCTGATGCGCCTGCGCAAGGGCGAGCTCACCGGCGCCGCCGTGCTCATACCCGACGGCTAGCGCTGCTTCCCGATTTCGATGTCGACACCCTTGTCCTTGGAGATCTCGCCGGAGAAGCCGGGTACCTCGATCTTCACCACATCTCTGTGGGTACGCTGATAGTAGAGGTAGCCGAGCACGCCGAGTGCAACTACCGCGGCCCCCAGCACAAAGGCGAGCATCGGGCTTATGCCCCTTCGGTTCGCTTCATCGGCCATCACATCCCTCCAGGCTAATTCGCTCTATTCGAACGTTTTGTTTTGCGCCCCAGTTCCGCTCCCCTACGTCAGGCTTGACGGGCGTCAAGGCAGAGGATCAGGATCGGGGCAAATAACCAAGAACACACAGTCCTTTATGGGAGGATTCCATGCTGCACCAGGTCATCGAGACCTTGAATGCGCGCGTGGCCTTGCGGCCCCGCTACGACAATTTCATCGGCGGCAAATGGGTGGCGCCGGTCGCAGGCCAATATTTCGATAATATCAGCCCGATCACCGGCAAGCCGGTCTGCCAGATCGCCCGCTCGCAAGCCGCCGATATCGAGCTTGCCCTCGATGCCGCGCACAAGGCGAAGGACGCCTGGGGGCAGGCGGCGCCAGCCAAGCGCGCCGAGGTCCTCAACAAGATCGCCGACCGCATGGAGGAGAACCTCCAGGTGCTGGCGGCGGTCGAGACCATCGACAACGGCAAGCCGATCCGCGAAACGCGCTTCGCCGACATCCCGCTGGCCATCGACCATTTCCGCTATTTCGCCGCCTGCATCAGGGCGCAGGAAGGCTCGCTGTCGGAGATCGATCACGACACCATCGCCTACCACTTCCACGAGCCGCTCGGCGTGGTCGGCCAGATCATCCCGTGGAACTTCCCGATCCTCATGGCGACGTGGAAGCTCGCGCCGGCGCTCGCCGCGGGCAACTGCGTGG